>CAZWCU010000216.1:0-4396 GCA_964632715.1 uncultured Bifidobacterium sp.
CACGAGCCTCTGCGCCAGCGGGCGGGGCAATCGGTTGATGGACACCCAACGCAACCGCTACCCGGACTCCCTCAACGGCCTGGCGGGCACGTCGTGCGGCCACTTGCATCCGGCCGTCACGCAGGCCATGTGCGCCCAGGCCGTCACCTTGCATCACCTTAGAAACCTGCTCGCCAACACACTGGCACCGCTGGCAGCGATGAAGATCAACCAGCTGCTGCTCGAGACAACCGGTCGCGAGGGGCAGGTGTTCTTCTGCAACAGCGGCGCGGAGGCGAACGAAGCCGCGTTGAAGCTCGCCCGCAAGTTCGGCGGGCGGGGCCGCCACGCCGTCATCAGCGCCTACGGCAGCTTCCACGGGCGCACGCTCGCCACGCTCGCGGCCACCGGCCAGCCCGCCAAGCACGAGCCGTTCCACCCGATGCCCGACGGGTTCCGCCACGTCGTCTTCAACGACATCGCCGCACTCGAGGCCGCCATCGACCCGTCGGTCTCGGCAGTGCTGCTCGAGCCGGTGCAGGGCGAAGGCGGCGTGCTGCCGGCCGACCCGCAGTACCTCCGCGACGTGCGGGCACTCTGCGACGAGCGAGGCCTGCTGATGATCCTCGACGAGATCCAGACCGGCTTCGGTCGCACCGGCAAGTGGTTCGGGTTCCAGCACGCAGGAGTGGTGCCCGACGTCGTCACCATGGCGAAGGCGATGGGCAACGGGTTCCCCGTCGGCGCCACGTGGGCCACGCGCGAGGTCGCCGCGGTCTTCCAGCCCGGCGACCACGGCAGCACGTACAGCGGCACCGCCATCGCGGCGGCGGTGGTCGACGCCGTCATCGGCGAGATGCGGCGCATCGATGCGCCACGCCTCGCTGCCGAGCGCGGTGCCGAGCTCACCGGCAAGCTGTCAGCGCTGCCCGGCGTGGTCGGCGTGCGCGGTGCCGGCCTGCTGCTCGCCGTGGAACTCGTCCCAGGCCTCGACGCCAAGGCGGCCTACACGGCGCTGCTGCAGCGAGGGCTGGTCACGAATGCGGTCACGCCGACCGCGCTGCGCCTCGCCCCGCCACTCACCGTCAGCAGCCCCGAGATCGACGAAGCGGTGGCCATCGTCGCCGCCGTGCTGCAGGAGCTCCTCCCATGACCCGACACCTCCTCGACATCACCGACCTCGACGCGGCCGAGCTCGCGCTCGTGCTCGATCTGGCGCAGCGACCCGACCTGCCTGCGGTGCTCGCGGGCAAGGGTGCTGCGCTCGTCTTCGGGAAGCCGTCGACCCGCACTGGCCAGTCGATGGGGATGGCGGTCTTCCAGCTCGGCGGGCATCCGGTGTACACACGCGGCGAGGAGGTCGGCTTCGACGTCCGCGAGCCGGTGGAAGACGTCACTCGCGTGATGGCCGGCTACCACGCACTGCTCGCCGCCCGCGTGTTCCAGCACGACATCGTGCGGCGCATGGCCGCGGCCAGCCCGGTGCCGGTGGTCAACATGCTCAGCGACCACTCTCACCCGCTGCAGGCGCTGGCCGACGTGCTCACCATGCAGCAGGTGCACGGTCCGCTCGCGGGCACCACCGTCGCGTACGTGGGCGACTACAACAACGTGTCACGCTCTCTGGCCGAGGCGTGCGTGATGCTCGGCGCCCATGTGGTGCTCGGGTGCCCGGCGGGATTCCACGCCGGCGACGCGGAGCTGGAACGGCTCGACGGTCTCGGCACCGGCTCGGTCGCGCAGGTGCATCGGGCGGTGGACGCGGTGGCGGGAGCGCTCGCGGTGCACACCGACACTTGGACGTCGATGGGCCAGGAGCACGAGAAGCAGGCTCGGGCGCAGGCGTTCGAAGGCTTCACGGTCGACCAGGCGATGATGCAGGCCGCAGCACCGGGCGCCGGCTTCTACCACTGCCTGCCCGCGTACCGCGGCTACGAGGTCACCGCCGACGTGATCGATGGCGCGCAGAGCCATGTGATCGCGCAAGCGCACAACCGCATGCACGCAGCCCGCGGTGCGCTCGCGTTCTTGATGGGAGTCCGCTGACATGTCGTCGAAGGTGCAACGCCAACAGAGCATCGCACGACTCGTGCAGAAGCTCGCTGTGACCAACCAGCCGCAACTGGTCGACCTGCTCGCCGCCGAGGGCATCGCCGCCACGCAGGCCACCGTCTCGCGCGATCTGGAAGACCTGGGTGCAGTGAAGGTGCGCGTGCCCGGTGGCGAGACCGTGTACGCGATTCCGGAGTACGAGCCGGCTCGCATCGCCCCCGAGGACCAGCTGCGGCGGGTGATGGGCGAGTGGGTCGCGGAGGTGAAGCGGTCCGGCCACCTCGTCATCCTGCGCACGCCGCCAGGGTGCGCTCACGTGGTGGCGTCCGCACTCGACCGCAGCGGCATGACCGGCCTGCTGGGCACGGTGGCCGGCGACGACACGCTGTTGTGCGTGGCCGAGGAAGAGATGGGTGGCGTCGCCCTCGCCGCTCACCTGCGCGATCTGGCAGGCCTGTCGTGAGCGGCGGCGACGGCGAGCAGGGCCCGGACCAGGGCAGAGCGCTGTGGCACGGGCGGTTCGAGGGCGGCCCGGCGGCGGAGCTGATGGCCTACACGGAGAGCCTGTCGTTCGACCAGCGATTGTGGCCCGACGACATCGCCGGCTCGGTCGCACACGTGCACGGTCTCGCACACTCGCAGATCATCAGCGAGGTGGAGCGCGACTCGGTGCTGGCGGCACTGCAGACGGTGCACGACGAGATGTCACGCGGCGCGTTCCAGTTCCTGGCCGGCGACGAGGACATCCACACCGCCATCGAGCGCAGGGTCACCGAGCTTGCCGGACCTGCCGGCGCCAAGCTGCACACCGGCCGCAGCCGCAACGATCAGTCGGCCACCGACGTGCGCCTGTGGATGAAGCGCGAGCTGGTCGCCGTGGCCGCCCGCATCGTCGATCTGCAGGACGTGCTGCTGCAGCGCGCCGTCGAGGCGGGCCCGGTGTACCTGCCCGGCTACACGCACCTGCAGCGGGCGCAGCCGGTGCTGCTCGCGCATCACCTGCTGGCCCACGGTTGGGCGCTGGCGCGCGACGTCGAACGCATCCTCGACGCGCTGGACCGCGTCGACGTGTCGCCGCTCGGCGCCGGGGCGCTCGCCGGCTCGTCGCTGCCGCTCGACCCCGATTTCACCGCCGACCGGCTCGGCTTCGCAGCTCGGTTCGAGAACTCGCTCGATGCAGTGGGCTCGCGCGACCACGTCGCAGAAGCACTGTTCGCACTCGCGGTCGTCGGCATCAACCTGTCGCGCATCGGTGAGGAGTTCGTGCTCTGGACCAGCGAGGAGTTCGGGTTCGCGAAGCTCGACGACGGTTACGCCACCGGTTCCTCGATGCTGCCGCAGAAGAAGAACCCCGACATCGCCGAGCTCGCTCGTGGCAAGGCCGGGCGCCTGATCGGCGACCTCACCGGGTTCCTCGCGACGATGAAGGGCTTGCCGCTCAGCTACAACCGCGACTACCAGGAGGACAAGGAGCCGTTGTTCGACGCGGTCGACCAGATCTCGCTCGCGCTCGGCGCGATGCGCGGCATGATCGCCACCGTCACCTGGGTGCCGAACCGCATGCAGGCCGCCGCCGACTCCGAGACCGGCTCCGCCACCGATCTCGCCGAGTGGTTGGTGCAGCGGGGCACACCGTTCCGCGATGCCCACGCGGTGGTCGGGGCGCTGGTGCGTCGACACCTCGCGGGCGACGGCTCGCTCGCCGCGCTGGTCACCGCCGATCCGGCGCTCGGCCCCGATGCCGCTGCGCTGGTGGCGCCCGGCGTCGCGGTGCAGCGTCGCACCACGCCAGGTGGGGCCGGCCCGGCCGCGGTGGCGGTGCAGCTCGAACGCTTCCGTCACAAGGTCGCGCAGCTCCGTGCAGCGGTTACCGCCGACGTTCGCTGAGCGCGACGCGGTCGCGGTCGCGCCCGAGCTGCTCAACAAGCTGATCGTTGTGCACGGGGTCGTTGCGCGCGTCGCCGAGGTGGAGGCGTACACGGCCGACGATCCGGCCAGTCACTCGTTCAACGGGCGCACGGCGCGCAACGCGACGATGTTCGGGCCCGCCGGCCACTGGTACGTGTACTTCATCTACGGCGTGCACCACTGCCTCAACCTGGTCACCGGCGCCGAGGGCGATGGTCAGGCGGTGCTCGTGCGTGCGGTGGAGGTGCCGGGTGTCGCACCGGCACTCACGCGCGGGCCGGGACGGTTGACCAAGGTGCTCGGCATCGACCGCACGCTCGACGGCGCGCTGGCGGAACTGTTCGACGACGGCACGCCCCCGCCCACGGCGCCGCGCATCGGCCCACGGGTGGGGATCAGCAAGGCGGCGGACTGGCCGCGTCGCTGGCGTCTGCCGTGACGTTCGCGGTGACGTTCG
>CAZWCU010000216.1:4496-7299 GCA_964632715.1 uncultured Bifidobacterium sp.
CGGCTCCCACTGCAGCCAGAACCCGTGCGGGTGGGTGGTCGCCAGCCGCTGCACCGATCGAGCGCCGTGCCGCCAGCGCACGAGCGTCAGGACGGTCACGTGCTCCGCCTCCGGGGCGGTGGTGGGCACGGGCAGCTCTGGTGTCTGTGCCGGGCTCTCGGCGATCAACCAGGAGAGGTCGAGCTCGGCGCCGAGCGCATCGAGCATGGCGACGTAGTCGAGTCGCTCGCTCGCGCTGAAGTAGCTCAGCACCCAGCTGTTGACGACCACCGGATGCCCGTGCCCGGCCATCTCGCGGACGACGCCGGGCAGGTCGTGGGTCGCGTCTCCACGGCGCACGTCGGCCGGGTGCTCTCGGGCAAGCGCGACCGCGGCGACGAGTCGCTGGAACCGGTCGGCCTGGTCGGGCCACACGCATGCCTCCAACCACCGCACCGCAGCGTCGTCGAACACGTCGATCGGTGAACGGTCGATCCCGACGCCGGCGACGACCGCCGGCATCGTCGCCGGCACGGGCACGCCGCCCCGGTTCTGGCACTCGAGGTGCACCGTGGACGGCTCGCCGACCGTGCCGCCGGGGGTGTACTCGTACGAGTAGTGGGGGAGCAGCAGGTTGAGTCCTGCGCTCGTGCCGACGTCGATCATCGCCATCGGTCCCACCTCGGCCTCGAGCAATGACAACGCGGGCACGAACTGTGCGCAGCGCCCGACCTCGTTGGTCTGCGTGCTGGTGGTGGCGACGATCGCCTTCACCTCGTCGGCCCGGCCGAGGGCGTAGCGACGGAAGTGCGGGTACGCATCGCCCTCGGCGGGCTGCACGGCGAGGTTCGGATAGAACGCAGCCAGCGCAGCACCGTCGTGGCCTCGGACACCATCGTCGACGGAGTCGGCCAGCAGCAGGGCGTGCACCGCGGCGAACAGCAGCACCGGTGCCTGTTGTCCAGTGGGTGCCGCGGCCAGCAGCGCGGTCACCTCCGGGTCGTCGGCGATGCCGGCCGAGAGCTGCGAGTACAACGGTGCGCGCCGGGTGGTGGTGCGGGCGAAGTTGCGGAAGCGCTCGGACAATTCATCGAGGTCAGCCACGGCGCGACCCTATCCTTGGCCCGATGGATCTGATCGCCGACCTCCAGGCGCGTGGCCTCGTCCACGACACCACCGACCTGCCCGCGTTGCAGGCACGCCTCGCGCAGGGTCCGATCGGGCTGTACATCGGTTTCGATCCCACCGCCGACTCGCTGCACGTCGGCCACCTCGTCGGCCAGTTGTTCATGCGCCGCTTCCAGCTCGCCGGGCACCGCCCGTTCCCGCTCGCCGGCGGCGCCACCGGCATGATCGGTGACCCCGGTGGTCGCAGCGAGGAGCGCAACCTGCTCGACGACGCGACGCTGCGTCACAACGTCGACTGCATCCAGCAGCAGCTCAGTCGCCTGCTCGACTTCGAACCCGGGCCGTTCCAGGCGACGCTCGTCAACAACGCCGACTGGACCACGCCGCTCACCATGCTCGAGTTCCTGCGCGACGTGGGCAAGCACTTCACCATCAACCAGATGGTGGCGAAGGACTCGGTGCGCAGCCGGCTCGACAGCGAGCACGGCATCTCGTACACAGAGTTCAGCTACATGCTGCTGCAGGCCAACGACTTCCGGCACCTGTACGAGGCCCATCACGTCGAGCTGCAGGCTGGCGCCAGCGACCAGTGGGGCAACATCGTGGCCGGGGTCGAGCTGATTCGCCGCCGTCTCGGACAGCAGGCGTTCGCGATGACCCATCCACTGATGCTGAAGAGCGACGGCACCAAGTTCGGCAAGTCGGTGGGGGGCTCGGTGTGGCTCGACCCGGCGCGCACCTCGCCCTATCAGTTCTGGCAGTTCTGGGTGCAGACCGACGACCAGATGGTCGGTACGTACCTGAAGATGCTGTCCATGCGACCGCTCGCCGATCTGGAGGCGTTGCTCGTCGAGCATGCGGCCGCGCCCGAGCGACGCGCCGCACAGCGCGCGTTGGCCGACGAGATCACCGCGTTGGTGCACGGCGACCTCGCCGCGGCCACCGCCGCGGAGGCCGCGCGGGTGCTGTTCGGCGGCGACCCCACGCTCGCGTCGGCCGACGTGCTCGCGGTGGTGGCCGCGGAAGTGCCCAGTGTCGCGCTGCCGGCCGAGCTCGAGGGTGTCCGAGTGCACGAGATCCTCATCGACGCCGGCGTCGCGAAGTCGATCAGCGACGTGAACCGTCTGCTGGCGCAGGGCGCCGTTCGGGCAGGAAATCGTGTCGTGGCCGCAGATGGGCTGCTGGCCGCATCAGACCTGCTCACGGGCGGTTTTGTGCTCATTCGCAAGGGGAAGCGCGAGTTCGTGGTCGGAAAAGTTTCACAGAGAGGTTGATGCGCAGCCATGTGCGCGCTAGCTTTGTATCTCGCTCCGGACGGGCGGTAACGCCTCCAGAGCACGGGCACCAACAGTGGCTACAGCCGCTGCGTGCCTCAGAGCGAGCTCAGCACTTGAGCCCGGCTCCTTGAAAACAGAAGAGAAGACTGAACGCCAATGCGGGCAGCGACAGATGGCAGCCTTCGGGCTGGCGCTGGACGCTGTCTTGTCAATTCACAAGTCCACGGGTTCCCAAACCCAGTGGCAAATTTATAGTCAGATCTGAGTGCTACCAACCATGGGTATTCCCCCGTGAGGCACTCAGCTCTTTCACAAATCGGTCTGGGCCTTCCTCCTTCGGGTGGCAGGTCTTGACAGGTTTTTGTTGGAGAGTTTGATCCTGGCTCAGGACGAACGCTGGCGGCGTGCTTAACACATGC
>CAZWCU010000217.1:0-7273 GCA_964632715.1 uncultured Bifidobacterium sp.
CGTCGCGTCGCCGCCCGTGGTCGCTGCGCCTGCGGCGCCGGCCGGCGATCTCGTCGCGGCCGCGGCGGCTCGCTGGATGGCCGACATCAAGCCCACGTTGAAGGGCTTCGTCCGCGCGATGTACAGCAACACCACGGTGCTCGGTGAACGCGACGGCGCACTCAGCATCGGCGTGGCCAACGAGACGCACCGCATGAAGTGTGAGGACCATCGCAAGGACGTGGAAGCGGCCATCGCCGTGGTCGTCGGCGGCAAGGTGGCCGTGCACCTCGTCATCCACAGCGGTGTCGACGACGACCACGCCGGCGACCATCCCGTCAGCGGCGGCAACGGTGGCGGTCCCGGCAACGGCAACGTGGTCTCGATGAACCGAGCGGCACCGCCCCCGCCCGACGAGGAGATCGACCTCGACGACCTCGTCGATGCGCCACCGGAAGCGGTGGTCACGCCGCTCGACCGGCTCACGCAAGCCTTCCCCGGCTCGCAACTGGTCGACGAGTGACCTGATGGCCGTCTACACACCTCCTGTCCAGACGCTCATCGACGAGCTCGGCCGGTTGCCGGGGGTCGGCCCCAAGTCGGCGCAGCGCATCGCCTTCCACCTGTTGAAGATCCCCGGCGACGACGTCGCTCGCCTCGCCGCGGCCATCACCGACGCGAAGGCCCGAGTGCGCTTCTGCGCGCGCTGCTGGAACTTCGCCGAAGGCGAGCTGTGCCCCATCTGCCTCGACGACCGCCGCGACAGCTCGGTGCTGTGCGTGGTGGAGGAGTCGCGCGACATCATCTCCATCGAGAAGACCGGCGAGTTCACCGGTCGCTACCACGTGCTGCTCGGTGCGATGAGCCCGCTGGAGGGCATCGGACCCGAGCAGCTGAAGATGAAGGAGCTGTTCGCGCGCATCGAGCCGGAGGACGTGCAGGAGGTCATCCTGTGCACGAACCCCAACACCGAGGGCGAGGTCACCGCGATGTACATCGCGCGGATGATGAAGCCGTTCGGCGTGAAGGTCACTCGCATCGCCAGCGGCCTGCCCGTGGGCGGCGACCTGGAGTACGCCGACGAGCTCACGCTCGGCCGTGCGCTCGAAGGCCGCCGCGAACTGAGCGCGTAACGGGCCTCGGTCAGGCGCGCCGGAAGTACAGCAGCGTGCCCTTCGGGCGCCTGACAGGGCTGGCGAGCGCGGCGCCCACGAATCGAATTCGCTCCCAGCTGTGCAGTCGTTGGCGCGCAGGGAAGCGGTAGGGCTGCAGGCCGGCACGTTGCCCGAGCTGCAGCAGCGACGCGTGGTCGAAGCAGTTGACGTGCTCGAGCGGCGCCACCGCGTTGAGGCTGTGAGCCGAGCCCTTCGGGGCCTCCCAGTCGGGGCGCTCCAACAGGCTCTCCACGGTGCTGCCGTTGGGCACGCTGATGCGCACGATGCCGCCCGGCTTCACTGCCGCTGCCAGCGACCGCATCGTCGCCAACGGCTCGGCCACGTGCTCGAGCACCTGCTCGGCGTTGATGAAGTCGAAGCGGTCGGCGGGCAGCTCCGTGGCAGGGACCAGCTGATGCCGTTGCGCGCTGCGCCCCGCCGATTCGGCGGACAGCTCGGCGGTGTAGGTGACACAGCCATAGGCGGCCGCCATGTCGAGCCAGAACCCCCAGCCGGCGCCGTAGTCGAGCACGTGCAACCGTGCGGGCTGGCCACCGAGGGCGACGACGAGCTGCTCCACCTGCGCCGAGTAGGCCCGGCGCACGCCGAAGTGCTTGCGAGCGGCCGCCTCGACCACTGCGTCGTCGTCACCGCCGTAGAGCCACGCCAGGCCGTCGTCGTCGAGCACGTCGCGCTGGTAGATAAGACCGCACGCGTCGCAGCGCAGCAGGCAGTACGTGCCCTCGCTGCACCGTTGCGGGTCGAGGGCACCCGCGTAGAAGCCGGCGAGGTACGCGGCGATGGCGCCGGTGTGGAACGGCAGCTCGAGCAGCTGGCGGGCCGAGGAGCACGCGCACGCCGGACATGTCGTCCGGCGTCGGAACTGCAGCGGCGCTGCGTCGCGGGCGATGCTCGACATCGCCGCACATTACGGGGGCGCTACGCGGTGCGGCTGCAACACGGTGGATGTGCATCACCCGAGCCGAAAAACAAGGCTGGGGTACCACTCCTGGAGCTGGTAGCGGGCGGACGGGCCAGCTCCAGAGGTGGTACCCCAGATCTTGTGTGCACGAGCGGAATTCGTGTGAATCACGTCCGTGTATGTTGCAGTTACATTACGGGAAGCCTCCGAATGTGTCAACCCCCGTCACAATCTTTCTCGAATCGACATGATTCGTCGATTCGAGCGCACGGTTCGAGTCCAGCGTCCGTCCGAGTCACCGGCCCGGTCGAGTCACCGGCCCCGAGTTGGGCGCGAAACCCTGACAGCTCCGTCCGCTCCAGCCCCCACGGGCGCGAAACCCGGACGCAACTGTCGCATTTTCGCGCCCGACAAGCCACGTGCCGGCCGCCTGACGGCGTCGCCGGCCGCCGGCCCGTTGATCGAGCCGTCCGTCTCAGACGGTGCGGACCACCAGCGCGTCGCCCTGCCCGCCGCCGCCGCACAGTGCCGCGGCGCCGGTGCCGCCGCCACGGCGGCGCAGCTCGTGCAGGATGGTGAGTGCCAACCGGTTGCCGCTCATGCCGATCGGGTGGCCGAGTGCGATGGCGCCACCGTTGACGTTGACGACCTCGTCGCTGATGCCCAGCTCGGCGATCGACGCGATGCCCACGGCCGCGAACGCTTCGTTGATCTCGAACAGATCGACGTCGGCGACGGTCTTGCCGGCCCGCTCGAGCGCGCGCAGGATGGCCCGGCTGGGCTGGTGGAGCAGCGAGGCGTTGTCGGGCCCGGCCACCATGCCGTAGCTGACGAACTGGCCGAGCGGGCTGACGCCGCGGGCGTTGACCGCCTTCTCGCTCATCATCACGATGGCCGACCCGCCGTCGCTGATCTGCGACGCGTTGGCGGCGGTGATGGTGCCGTCCTTGTCGAACGCCGGCTTGAGACCGCCCAACGACTCCATCGTGGTGTTGCCACGCACACCTTCGTCGGTGGACACCACCGTGGGGTCGCCCTTGCGCTGCGGGATCTCCACCGGCACGATCTCGTCGGTGAGCCGACCTTCGGCGATGGCGGCCGCGGCGCGCAGGTTGCTCTTCATCGCCATGTCGTCCTGCTGGTCACGCGTGATGTTGCCCGCCGCGTAGCGCTCGGTGCCGAGCCCCATCAGGCAGGCGTCGAACGCACACCAGAGGCCGTCGCGCACGATGGCGTCCTGCAGCTCGGTGTTGCCGTAGCGGAAGCCACCACGGGCACCCTGCGCCAGGTAGGGAGCGTTCGTCATGCTCTCCATGCCACCGGCGACGACGATGTCGGCTTCTCCGCTCATGATCATCTGGTTGGCGAGGTAGATGCTGTTGAGGCCGCTGAGGCACACCTTGTTGATGTTGATGCTCGGCACGCTCATCGGGATGCCGGCCTTGCTGGCGGCCTGGCGCGAGGGCACCTGACCCTGGCCGGCGGTGAGCACCTGGCCCATGATGACGTGCTCCACCTCTTCGGGCGACACGCCTGCGCGCTCGAGGGCGGCCTTGATGGCGAAGCCACCGAGGTCGGCAGCGGTGAACGAGGCGAGTGCGCCGCTCATCTTGCCGATGGGCGTGCGGGCACCGGCGACGATGTAGGAACCAGACATGACATGACCTCCATGGGGAGCGGCTACGCAGGGACTGCGGCGAGTTGCCCGAAGCGTATTCGCGTCGAGTTACCCGGCGGTAATGCGGAAGACTGCCAGGCGATGGCGGCCAGCGACGATCCCGAGTTGGTGCGGCGTGCACAACGCATCGACATCGCGCGATCGGTGCCGCTCGGCGTCCTGCTGCCGTTGGAGACCTCGGTGCTGCTCACCATCGCCATCAAGCAGTTCGATGCCGCCTGGTGGGTGAAGTGGCTGGTCGCCGCGGGCAGCGGAGTCGGCCTGCTCAGCGCGCCGTTCGTCACGTCGCTGGCGCGTCGATGGGGCCGTCCGGTGATGGTGCCGGCGGCCGTGCTGGCCGGGCTCGGCGCCATCGGGCTGCTGTTGGCCACACTCGGCGCACTGCCCGGCTTCGTGCTCGGCTCGATCATCGGCATCGCCTCCGTCAGCGTCGTGTATCCGTTGATGACCGTCACCTACGAACGTAACTTCCCGCCCCGCGAGCTCGGTCGCCGGGTGGGCTGGGGGTTGTCGGTGAAGGTGTTCGTCGCTGCGACCGGCGGCCTGCTGATGGGCGCGTCACTCACGCGCTGGCCGCAGCAGTGGTGGCTGGTCGTGCTGCTCGGCGCGATCGCGAGCGCGTTCCTCGCACTCCTGCAGCTGCGCATGCCGAGCGAACCGTTGCCACGCGTGCCCGGCGTGCGCACCACCGCGCTGCCGCACTTCCACCTGCTGTCGACCGACCGCCGGTTGCGGCTCACACTCGCGGCGTGGATGTTGATGGGGTTCGGCAACCTGATGCTGATGCCGTTGCGGGTGGAGTTCCTCGCGCAGCCGCAGTACGGCATCGACGCCAGCGCGGAGAAGATCGTGGTGCTCACCGTGGTCGTGCCGTCGTTGGTGCGCCTGCTGTCGATGCCGGTGTTCGGCGCCATCTTCGACCGGATGAGCTTCTTCGCCGCCCGCATCCTCGTCAACGTGCTCTTCGCGCTGTACGTCGCGGCGTTCTTCACCGGCACCAGCACTGTCGGCCTGTTCGTCGGCGCCGTCGTGCTCGGCATCGGCAGTGCCGGCGGCGACCTGATGTGGTCGTTGTGGGTCACGAAGTTCGCACCCGCCGGTCGCACCGCCGACTACATGGGCCTGCACACGTTCTTCACCGGCATCCGCGCCGTGCTCGCCCCGATGGTCGGGTTCGCGATCATCGGCCATGTCTCGCTCGGTCTGGTGGCGAGCATCGCGGCAGCGTTGATGGTGGCGTCGTCGTTGGTGCTGGTGCCAGAAGCCCGGGCGGAACGGGCGTCGCGGCTGGAGGCACGCGTCGCCGGATGAGGCGTCAGATGGTGCCGACCACGGTGAACGGCTGACACGCCGTGGTGAGTGCGACCGCGCCACCGAAGTGCAGCACGTCGGCGCACACGGTGTAGCTGCCGGAGGCGAGCGCGATCGTCTCGTCGATGCCGTGGAACGGACCGACGCCGTCGGGCATGCCGGCGACGCTGGCGCGAGCTGTGACGGTGCGCACGACGGCGGTACCGCCGGCAGTGGGGGTGACGGTGAGCCGCACGGCCAACGGCAGGTCGAACTCGGGGTGCAGCGCCTGACCGGTGATGCGCACGTTGTTCGCGGTGACCGTGGGTGCGGACAGCGAACCGCTCACCGCGCCGTTCGGTCGCTGCGGCGCGATCTTCGACAGCTCGTCGTACACGTCGAGCGTCTCGTAGCCGAGCGCGAAGATGACGATGCCGCTCCAGTCGGCGGCGAGCGCTGCGTCGGCGCGCTGGCGGATGCTGATCGCGTCGGGAACGAACACGGTGTGCTGCACCGTGCACGTGACGTTGGTGGGCGGCGGGCCGAGCCGTTGCGCGGGTCGCAAGGGGTTGCCGACTGCCGGCGCGGTGACCTCGGTGGCAACGGTGGCCGGCGGGTTCCAGACGGGCGGCTCGATCGGCTTCGTGCGCGGCCCGGTGACCTGCTGCGTCCAGCCGAAGGTGAGCTCGCCATCGGCGTGGCGCGTGGGCGTGACGCCGTGCGCGGCAGCTAGCGCGGCGACCTCGGTCATCTGCACGCTCACGCGGTTGATGGCGCCGTCGGGGCACACCTCGTTGGGGTTCTTCTGCGTGGCCCAGTGACGGCCGTAGGAGGGCACACCCAGCTGCAGCTTCGACACGGGCACGCGCGCGCTGCTGTAGGCGATGACAGAGTTGACCCAGAACATGGGTGCGATGGACCCGGGGACCGTGATGCTCCAGTCGTAGACCATCAGCCGCAGCCGATCGACGAACGGCGCGATCTGATCCTGTGCGTACACCGTGTAGCCGGAGAAGACGCCGTCGGTCGGGCTGCCGAAGTCCCACACCGGCGGCACGGTGACGCTGAGCAGCTTGCCGCGAGCGTGCAACTGCCCCGCGAGCTCCTCGACGAACTTCACCCAGTTGAGGGTGATGGCCGGCCACTGGTTCTTCGGGTGGTTGAACGCGAACACCTCGTAGTCGATGTCGATGCCGTCGAAGTTGTTGGTCATCACCAACTGCACGATGTTCTGCACGTGGCCCGCGCGCTTCACCGGGTCAGCGAGGATGCCACTCATCACACCTGTGGCCGTGCTGTCGAAGATGGCCGGGATGACGGGGAGGCCCTGCGCCCGAGTCGCATCGATGGTGGCCTGCAAGCTGGCATTCGACCCGTAGCTGTCGACCGTGCCGTCGTCGTCGGTCTGGAACCACAGCATCGAGACGTCGCTCAGCAGCAGTGCGGCCTCGGGGTCGTTGATGGTGGTGCGACCATCGGGCCCGCCCCAGTAGGGCACCCAACCGCTGACGAAGCGATTGGGCTGACAAGCCGACAGCACGAGGGCCGCGACCGCGAAGACCCATCGGGTACGGGTGGCCACGGGGTCAGGGTAGTGCCACGCTCACCGGTGGGGGCGTCGGCTCGACGAGGTCAGGGTTCCGGCATGCCCATGCCATGTTGGCAGTGCCATGCCATGTTGGCAGTGCCGTGTCAGACTCGGCGGATGACGTCTCCCGCAGTGCCACGCAGGTCGGTTCGCGAGGAGCACCAGCGGACCACCCGCCGCTGGATCATCGACGCACTGGTCGATCTGGTCAGGGAGCGAGGCACGCTCGACTTCACCGTGCAGGAGGTGGCCGAACGCTCGGGAGTGCCGCTGCGCACGCTCTACCGCTACTACCCCAGGCGCCAGGATCTCATCGACGCGCTCGCCGCCGAGCACGACCAGGTGGCCGCGGTGATGTTGCCCGCTGGCCTCGACGGCTACACCGACTGGCTCACGCTGGCGTGGCGCAACCTGCTCGCGAACCAGCTGTTCGTGCGCGCGCAGCACAGCGGCCCCGCCGGTCAGGAGCTGCGCCGCGCCCGCATCCCCGTCTTCCGCGACGTGGTCCGTGCGCTGCTCGCTCGCGACCACCCCGGGCTGGCGCCCGCCCGCGTCGACGACGTGGTCGACAAGTGCCTGCTGCTGTCGTCGTCGGCAGCGTTGTTCGAACTGGTCGACGTGCAGCAGGTGCCGCCCGATCGCGCCGCCCGCATCGCCGCCGA
>CAZWCU010000218.1:0-6867 GCA_964632715.1 uncultured Bifidobacterium sp.
ACCTTCGCGCCGATCGCCCGGAAATGCGCGGCCACGATCACCCACGCGTTCCGGGTCGGTTCCATCACCACCGTCAACTCCCCGGGCGGCCCCGCAGCGTCGCTCACCGCGACCAGTTCATCGTGCAAGTTGTGGAACCGTCGCCGCGTCCACACCACCTGACCCCGGTCGTCAGTCAGGGTGGCCACGTGCGCAGCGCGCACGGCCAGATCGATGCCCATCGTTGTCATGCATCTCCTCGAGCTCGTAGTTGACGCTGGTCCTCCAACGACACAAGCCAGAGCGCAACGTCCCGACCATCCGAGCTAACAGGGCTCCAGAAACACTGGTCCCGAATTCCTCAACAGGGCCACCACGCTCCAACCGAGCCGACCATCTCGTCCGTCTTTCAGACATCAGGAGTCGACGATCGACGCTCCAGCGCGGAAATCAGACGAGACCAGATGGACCAACCCGATCACCCTACGAAACCGCATCCGGCACCACAGGGCGACCTACACAGTGTTAGATGTGCGGCGTGAGCATCTCCACGCTGGTACCGGGCATCGCGCAGGCCCGCACCTATCGACGCGAGTGGCTCGGCAACGATCTGGCCGCCGGTCTGGTGATCACCGGGCTGCTGGCCCCGGCAGGCATGGCCTACGCCGCGGCGGCCGGACTGCCGCCCGTCACCGGTCTGTACGCGACGATCGTGCCGCTGCTCGTGTACGCGGTGTTCGGGCCATCGCGCATCATGGTGCTCGGGCCGGACTCGTCGCTCACACCGCTGCTCGTCGCGGCCATCGTGCCGTTGGCCGCCGACAGCACGGCCGAGGCCGTCGCGGTCGCGGGCGCGCTGGCCGTCATCACCGGCGTGATGTGCGTGGTGGCGGGTCTGGCGCGCTTCGGCTTCATCGCCGAGCTGCTGTCGGCACCGGTGCGCTACGGCTACCTCGCCGGCATCGCGGTCACCATCATCGTCGCCCAAGCCGCGCAGCTCGCCGGCTTCTCCGTGAGCGGCGACTCGCTGTTCAGCCAGATCCGCCAACTCGTCACGGGTCTCGACGACGGGCTGCTCAACGGGTGGGCACTTGCCGTCGGCCTCGGTTCGGTCGCGCTGCTGGTGGTGCTGCGGGCCATCTCGCGCAAGATCCCGGCGACGTTGGTGGTGGTCGTCGTCGGCATCGCCTGCGGAGTGTTCCTGCACCTCGACCGCAAGGGGGTTCCACTGGTCGGCGACCTCCCGCAGGGTCTGCCGTCACCGTCGATCCCCGACGTCACATGGGACTCTGCCCGCACCCTGTTCGCCGCCGCCGTCGGCATCGCCTTCGTGGCGTTCGCCGACACGAGCGTGCTGTCGCGAACGATGGCGTTGCGTCGTCACGAGACCGTCGACGCGAACCACGAGCTGATCGCGCTCGGTGCGGCCAACGTGGCTGCCGGCTTCTTCTCCGGCTTCCCCATCAGTGCCAGCAACTCCCGCACCCCGGTCGCGGAGACCGCCGGCGCGCGCACCCAGTTGACGGGGGTCGTCGCCGCGGTGGCGCTCATCGTCGTCACCGTCGCGGTGCCGGGCGCGTTCCGGTACCTGCCCGACGCGTCGCTGGCAGCGATCGTCGTCGCGGCGGCGATCTCGCTCATCGACCTGCCGGCGCTCGCTCGCCTGTTCCGCGTGCGGCGCAGCGAGTTCGCGCTCGCGATGGCGGCGTGGCTGTCGGTCGCCGTGCTGGGTCCGGTGAACGGCGTGGTGGTGGCCGTCGGGATGTCGATCCTCAACTTCCTCCGCCTCGTGTGGAAACCGCACACCGCGGAGCTCGTGCGGGTCGACGGGCTGAAGGGCTACCACGACCGCGCCCGCCATCCCGAGGGACGAGTGGTGCCCGGCCTGCTGCTCTACCGCTTCGACGCTCCGCTGATCTTCGCCAACGCGCGCTTCTTCAGCGACGACCTCGGACAGCGTGTCGCGGCACAGGCGACACCGGTCAAGCGGGTCATCGTGACGGCAGAGCCGATCACCGACATCGACGTCACCGCGGCCGACGTGCTCCACCAGCTGGTCGACGACCTCACCGAGGCGGGGGTCGAGCTGCGCTTCTGCGAGCTGAAGGGCAGTGTGCGCGAGCGTCTCGACACGTACCACGCGTTCGACGTCGCGACGCCCGACCACTCGGCGCGCACCACCGGCGAAGCCGTGAAGCAGTACCTGCTCGACCACCCCACCGACTGGGTCGACTGGGAGGATCGCTGAGGCCGCTCCGGCCGCGTCGTGGACGGCGAGGCGATGCCGATCTCGGGTGGTGCGACCGGTAGGGTCTCGCCCGTGAAGCGACGTCTCACCCTCTCGATCGGCGCCCTCCTGGCCGCCGCCACCCTCTCCTCCTGCGGCGCCGCCGGCACCAGCGACGTGGTGGCCACGGTCGACGGTCACGAGCTCACGGTCGACCAGCTGGAGGCACTCGCCGCCTCCACCGCCGGCACCGACGTGCGTTCGGCGCTCACGGCGTGGACGCAGATCGCGGCGGTCAGCGACGACATCGGCGAGGTCAACAGCACCGCCGATCTCGACGCCGCCCGCGACCGCGCGCTCGACGCCCTGCTCGCAGAGGTCGGCGCCAAGGGCCGCGCCGATTACGAGCAAGGCCTCGCCGGCAGCCCGTACCTGTGCCTCGCGGCCATCACCCTCGGCACCGAGACGCTGGGGGCCGACGTCGTGGCCGAACTGCAGGCGGGCACCACTTTCGCCGAAGCCGCGGAGAAGTACTCCACCACCGCAGTGCTCGCCTCCTCGGGCGGCGTGCTCGCCAACTCGAGCGGCGCCACCTGCCTCGACACCGCCACCTTCGAGCAGTCGTTCCCCGGCATCATCACGGTACTCAACGACGCGCAGGCCACCGTCGGCTCACCGGTCGTGGTCTCCGACGCCAGCGGCGAACTGGTGCTGCTGCTGCGCGGCTGGGACGACCTCACCACCGACGAGCAGCGGGTGCTGTCACAGCTCGAACTGGGTGAAGCCCTCACTGGCCAAATCGACGAGGCCGACGTGAGCATCCACCCGCGCTACGGCCTGTGGGACCGCGAAACGCGGTCCGTCGTCGCCACGAGCGAAGGGTGACCACCCCGCGCGTCGTCATCGTCGGCCTCGGCCCCGCCGGAGCCGACTACGTCACCGAGCACACCCTGGAACTCGTCGCCGCCGCCGCCCACCGCTTCGTGCGCACGGCACGGCACCCGTCGGCGCACCTCGTGCCCGACGCGGTCACCTTCGACCACGTGTACGAAGCGGCCGACACGTTCGACGACGTGTACGCCGAGATCACCGACCAACTGGTCGCCGCCGCGCAACTCCACGGCGAAGTGCTGTACGCGGTGCCAGGCTCGCCGATGGTGCTCGAGCGCACGGTGCGTTCGCTGCTGGCCGACGCACGTATCGAGTGCCACGTGCATCCTGCGATGTCGTTCCTCGACCTCATCTACGCCCGCCTCGGCATCGACCCTGTCGAGGCCGGGGTCACACTGGTCGACGGTCACCGCTTCGCCGTCGCCGCGGCCGGCCTCGCCGGCCCGCTGCTGGTGGCGCACACGCATGCCAACTGGGTGCTCAGCGACATCAAGCTCGCGGTGGAGAGCGCGAGCGGCGACGAGCCGGTGGTCATCCTGCAGCGCCTCGGTTCGCCCGACGAGTGCATCACGCACACCACCTGGGCCGAGCTCGATCGCACCGTCGAGGCCGACCACCTGACGAGCATCTACGTGCCCCACCTCGCCGCGCCGGTCGGTGCCGAGCTGGTGCGGTTCCACGCCCTGGCCCGCACCCTGCGCGAGCAGTGTCCGTGGGACCAGGAGCAGACGCACCAGTCGCTGGTGCGCTATCTGCTGGAGGAGACCTACGAAGTGGTCGACGCGCTCCAGGCGCTCGACCCCGACGACCCCGCCACCGACGACCACCTCGTCGAGGAGCTGGGCGACCTGCTCTACCAGATCGAGTTTCACGCCACCATCGCCGAGCAAGAGGGTCGGTTCACGATGGCCGATGTCGCGCAGGGCGTGCACGACAAGCTCGTGCGGCGACACCCGCACGTGTTCGGCCCCGACGGTGGCGAGCGGGTGGTGGCCGACGACACCGCCACCGTGCTGCGCAACTGGGACGCCATCAAGCAGGCCGAGAAGGGACGCACGTCCGTGTTCGACGGGGTGCCGCAGTCGCTGCCGTCGCTGAGCTACGCCGACGCGG
The DNA here is from genome assembly GCA_964632715.1 of uncultured Bifidobacterium sp. Classification (GTDB taxonomy): domain Bacteria; phylum Actinomycetota; class Acidimicrobiia; order Acidimicrobiales; family Ilumatobacteraceae; genus UBA668. The sequence goes on from CAZWCU010000218.1 coordinate 4,211, forward strand.
TGCAGCGCAAGGCGGCCAAGGTCGGGTTCGCCTGGCCCGACGTCGACGGAGCACTGCCCAAGATCGCCGAGGAGGCCGCCGAGGTCCGAGCGGCCGTCGACGGCGGCGATGCGCAACAGGTGCACGACGAGCTCGGCGATCTGCTGTTCGCGTTGGTCAACGTGGCGCGCCACCTCGGCGTTGAACCCGAGTCCGCACTGCGCGCCGCCACACTCAAGTTCCGCGGCCGGTTCGAGCAGGTCGAACGCCTCGCCGGCGAGCGCGGCATCGACCTGCGCGGCGCAGGACTCTCCGTGCTCGACGAGCTGTGGGACCAGGTGAAGTCGCGCGAGTGACGCGCGTGCTACTTGCTGCGGCGCAGGAAGTCGGGCACGTCGGCGCGGTCGGAGTGCGACATCTGGCGGCCGATGCAGGCACGGTCGAACGACGACATCCCCTGGTACAGCGCGAGGACCATCACACCGAGGAAGGTCAGGTTGACCACGCCGATCACGGTGAGGAAGTTGTCGCCCACCGCCTTGGTGAAGAACTGTGCGAACAGGTTCAGGGCCACCATCACCCAGGGGACGATGATGATCACGTTCCAAGGTCGCTGACTGGCCCCGATGGCATCCGCCGAACGCCGGTACGCAGTGAGCGTGCCGAAGAAGGCGACGACCGACACGAGCAGCAGCACGACGAACAGGGCGATCAGCCCGCGGTCGCCAGGTCGTTCGTCCAACGAGTCGAGGATCTGTGGGAGCAGGGCGCCGGACCCGATGATCACCAACGCGGCGATGGACGCGAAGAACGGTGACACTCCGTAGCGAGCGCGGTGACGGGCATTGAGCGCGGCAGCAGTCGTCCACCACAGCCACCCGAGCGTGGTGCACGCGGCGATCGCGGTGACCGCGGCCTTGGCCAACTTGCGTCCACGCGCGTCGAAGAACCAGTCGTTGCCGACGATGTCGAAGTGGTCCTGCTGATAGAGGACGAGGAAGAACAACGGTGAGCCGAGCGCTGCCAGCAGCCCCGCAGTCACCATCATGCGCGGCACCATCGTGTGATGCCGGGAGTGCCCGTCGGGGCCTCGCGGCGGACGCAGCTGGACGATCGATTTGCGCGGCGATCGGTCGTCGCCGACGGAGGGCGACTCGGCGTCCGGATCCGATCGGTCGATGCTCACATCGACGGCGTGCTCGGACAACTGCGGCGGGCCTGGCGGCGGTGGCTCGGCAGCGCGTTGGCGCTCGACCACGGCTGCAGCCAGCAACTGGTACGACTCCTCGGCGACGGTGTCTTCCACGATGGTTCTATCGGCCGTTGCCGGACCGGGTTGAGACCGATCTCGAAGAATCTGACGCGATCAGCGCAACGCCTTCTGGCCCATCATGAACGCCGGCATGTCGGTGTTCATGTCGCGGGCCACCTGGTACCCGCGGCAGGCCCGGTCGAACGAGGCCATGCCCATGCACCAGTTCGCCCAGCCCCAGATGCCCAGCATCGTGGGCGCGATGAACGCGAGCAGCGCGATGGGACCCGAGGCGGTGGCGATGGCCAGGGAGTACAGCACCACCGAGAGGAGCATCGACAGCCACGGAAGCCAGAGCAGCCGGTTCCAGTGGCGAGTCTCACCCTTCACGGCGAGAGCCGACTTCCGCACGCTGAACAGCACGCCGTACGCAGCCATGAAGTAGGCCAGCGCGGCGACACCCAGGAGCAGCGAGCTCGCGATCCGCTGCTGCTCCTCGAGCAGGACGGACACTGTGGCCGCCCCGATCATCACCAGCACCGACGCAGGGAGCATCCACGGCGAACCGGCGTGCATCGAGCGTGCGCGAGCGTTGCTCATCGCGGCGATGTACCACCAACCCCACGAGAACACCGGCAGCAGGAACGCAGCGGTCACCAGCATCCCGAGGCCCGCGGTCACCTCCGGATCGACCTGGTAGAGCCCGTCTGCGTCACCCTCGGGGCCTGCGAGGAGCCCGCGGTCCTTGAGCACGAAGGCGACGATGCCGAACACCATGAACAACAGCGGCGAGAACGACGCCAAGAGTCGCGGCGTCCTGGTGTGGAGTGGGTAGTACTCCTGCGTCGGTCGTGTCTCGGCCATGTTCAACGTTTCGGCAAGATCGACACCGGGCTTGACCGAATGTTGAGTCCTCGCACCGCTGCGGCAGTCGGTACCGTGGTGTGCATGAGTGACATCGTCAGCGTGATCGGCCGTGAGATCCTCGACTCCCGAGGCAACCCCACCGTGGAGGTCGAGGTCATTCTCGACAGCGGGGCCAGCGGTCGTGCCGCGGTTCCGTCCGGCGCGTCCACCGGCGAGCACGAGGCCGTCGAGTTGCGCGACGGCGGTCACCGCTACCTGGGCAAGGGTGTGGCGACGGCCGTCAACTTCGTCAACGGCGAGATCGCCGACATGCTGGAGAGCATCGAGGTGTTCGAGCAGCGCTACATCGACAGCGAGCTCGTGGCGCTCGACGGCACCGACAACAAGGGTCGCCTCGGCGCCAACGCCATCCTCGGCACCAGCCTCGCAGTGGCGAAGGCCGCCGCCGACGATCTGCAGATCCCCCTCTACCGCTACCTGGGCGGGCCGAACGCACACGTGCTGCCGGTGCCGATGATGAACGTCGTCAACGGCGGCGTGCACGCCGACAACAGCATCG
>CAZWCU010000218.1:6877-7262 GCA_964632715.1 uncultured Bifidobacterium sp.
AGGAAGGGGTTAATGTGCAGGCCCGGCGGGGGGCCGAGCTTCCACGAGGCGCTGCGCTGGGGAACCGAGACCTACCAAACGCTGAAGAAGGTGCTGAACGATCGCGGGCTCAGCACCGCCGTCGGCGACGAAGGTGGGTTCGCCCCCAACCTGGCGAGCAACGAAGACGCGTTGCGCATCCTGGTCGAGGCCATCGAGAAGGCCGGCTACACGCCCGGCACCGACATCGCCATCGCGATGGACCCTGCGATGAGCGAGCTCTACAAGGACGGCGCCTACCACCTGGCCGGCGAGGGCAAGGTGCTGACGCCCGACGAGATGGTCGCCTACTTCGCCCGTCCGGCCGACCCCTACCCCAACGGCACCCCGGGGGGCGGCCGCGCCC
>CAZWCU010000219.1:0-7176 GCA_964632715.1 uncultured Bifidobacterium sp.
TCGGCCACGGCACGCACGCTCTCGACGTGTGCGCCCGTCTCGATCACGTCGGTCGGCACACCACCCCACGCGTACACCAGACTCACCCAGCCCGACAGGCTGTCGCGCCCGTTGACGGCGGCCACCACGCCCGGCCGATCACGCAGATCGTCGAGCGTGACGTCGCTCGACGAGACGAGCACCGAGCGGTACGTGCCGTCATGGGCGTCGGGCACGTCGTGGTCGAACGCGCCGACCACCGCCATCGAGTCGGCCAGCTGCGTGACGAGCGGCCAGCCACAGGTCTGCGCCAGCAGCAGATCCGGGTGGAACCAGACATCCGGCGTGAGGACGTCCCACTCCAATGTCGCCGGGCCCCAGCCGAGGTGCCGGCGGACCGCCTCCCACAGCTGGTCGGTGGCGTCACGGAGCGCCGCGAACGGGTACATCGCCAGCGACGCCACCGACGCGGGGGCCGACATCAGACGAGGCCGCGTGAACCGTAGGGTCGGGCACCCGGCGACAGCGGGTGGTCGGGCTGGCAGAACGGCGTGAAGAAGTAGTCACGCACCACTTCGAAGTAGCCACCTTCGTACAGGCCGGCGCCCGCCGCCGCGAGCTGATCGGACCCCATCTCACGGTGCACCGCCGGGATTCGATACCAGGCCAGGTCCGGCACTGCGTGGTGGGTGTGATGCAGGTTGTTGTTCAGGAACAGCAGCGCCATCGGCGGACTTGCCTTCACCACCGCGGAACGCGTGCCGCTGGCCACCGCCGCATGCTCCACGAACGACCGCAGCTGCGTGCACGCGGCTCCGCCGAGCGAGAAGCCGACCACGTAGACGACCGGGTTCATGCCGACCATGCCGAACAGCCACCAGCCGAGCACCGCGCAACCGACGAGGTGGAAGACCCACGGACGCACGACACCGCCGGCCGGCGCGAGGCGGACCTCGCGACGCCAGTAGCGCAGGATGCCGCGTGGCACTCCCAGCGTGAGGCGGCCAGGGATCGTGCGCAGGAACAGGTAGTAGCGACGGCGCAGCGGACCCGAGTGCTGCCACAGGAGCGGCGACACGTAGAACGACTCCGGGTCGTCCTCGGGGAACGTGAGGTCGGATCGGTGGTGCTTGATGTGCATCGTCTTGTAGCGCGCGAACGGCACCCAGAACGCCAACGGCACGAACCCGATCGCACTGTTCAACCAGGTCCACGGCGTGGGGTGCCCGTGGAGCAGTTCGTGGCCCAGCGACATCCACAGCCCGCCGAGGTACACCAGCACGATCAGCTGCACCGGCCACGGCACCACCTCGTGCCCCAACACGATCGCCAGCCATGCGGCGATGAACACCATCAGCAGCCCGACAGTGGGCCACTCGATCGCTTGCCGAGAAGTCTGCTGCGACAACTCCGCCCCTTTGCCCGTCACCGGCCGCGTGCCCGGCTCGGTCGAGCGGGATGTTACCGGAACGACCGTACCGGAACCAAGCTTTACTGCTGGCGGTACTCCGAGCGGTACGAACTGGCCGCCCCACTGCCCATCGATCCGTGCGTGAGGAAGTGCTCGTGCATGCGCTGCATCGCGCCGCGGTCGAGGCTCACACCGAGGCCCGGCTCGGAGGGCACCGGCAGCACTCCCGCGCGCGGTGCGAAGTGACCCTGCTCGATCGCGACGTCGGCGGTGAACCGGAACAGCGACTGGTGCGGCCGGATCATCGACGGCTCGCTGGCCGTCAGGTGCAGGTACGCAGCCGTCATCACGCCGGCGTCGCCGCTGTAGCACCAGAAGTCGATGCCGAGCGCTGCGCATGCGCGCACGTGGTCCTGCGTACGACGCACGCCACCGAGCTCCGCGATGTCGAGGCACAGCCCGTCGGGCACGCCAGTGCGCGCGGCCCGGGCGAGCGACGGCTCGTGCGTGGAGAACGAGATCGCGACACCGTCGGCGCGCAGGCGGGCGGTCTCGTCGAGCGTCCGGCACGGATCCTCCAACCAGCCGACTCCGAGGTCGGCCAGTCGTGCGCAGACCTGGCGGGCGGTGGCGACGGTGTACGCGCCGTTGGCGTCGAGCCGCAGCACTGCGCCGGCGCCCAGCTCCTGCACCAGCGCCGCCACCATCTCCATCTCGGTGTGCACGTCGAGCACGCCGACCTTGCCCTCGAACGTGGGCGCGTCGAACTCCTCGGCCATTCGCACGCAGTAGCGAACGACGTCGTCCGGCGTGTTCTCCAACCCGTCGCGCAGCGCGAAGTACTCGGTGAACGCCACCTGGTCGCGGACTCGCCCGCCGAGCAGCTCGGCGAGCGGTACACCGGCACGCTTCGCACGCAGATCGTGCAGGGCCAGCTCGATCGCCCCGAAGGCTCGCCGCTCGGCCGCCGAGTCGGCCCACGCACTGAACCCTGTGCGAGCGACGCAGCGTTGCTCGGCTTCGTTGGTGGCATTGACCGACAGCCCGACGATGCGGGTGCCCAGTTCGTGCACCAATGCCGACAGGTCGCCGTGCGGCGACTCACCCAGACCGGTGACACCGTCGGAGTCGACGACTTCGACGATCGTGGTGGTGAAGCAGGCCAGGGTGCCGAACGAGAACCGGTACGGGGCCACCATCGGCACGTTGACCGGGGTGGCGCGAACCGCAGCAATGGTGCTCATCGACGGCGAACCTAGTCGCCACGCCCACACATGGACACGACACCAATTCCTGAGACAACCGTACAAGGAATTCCGTCGGGCGTGTAGTGTCGCACAGCGTGACCGACACGCAGAACGACCCCGCCGAGCAGGCCGCAACTCGCTCCGAAGGCCGCCGTGGGGGTCGCGCTCGGTCGGACCGCGGGCCGCGCCTGCCCGAGCAGGCGCCGTTCCGTCAGCCGTACATGCGGCTCAACCACACCGAGGTGCTATCGGCCGACGAGGTGGAAGCCATCCACGACGCGAGCCTCACCATCCTCGAACGCATCGGCATGGAGTTCCTCGACGGCGAGTCGCGCAGCATCATGCGCGACGCCGGCGCCGACGTCGACGAGTCCACGCACCGGGTGCGGTTCTCTCGCGAGCTGGTCGAGACGTCGGTCGCGAAGGCACCCCGCGAGTTCACGCTGCACAGCTGGAACCCGGCGCACGACATGCGCGTGGGCGATCGCTGGCTCACGTTCGGCACCGTCGGTAGCGCGCCGCACTACATCGACCGCAACGGCGTTCGCCGCACCGGCGATCGGCAGGGCTTTCAGGACCTGTTGAAGCTGGCGCAGATGCTGAACATCGTGCACTACATCGGCGGCTACCCCGTGGAGCCCGTGGACCTGCACCACCGCATCCGTCACCTCGAGGCCAGTTACGACATCCTCACGCTGACGGACAAGGGACTGCACTGCTACAGCCTCGGTCGCCAGCGCAACCGCGACGCACTGGAGATGGTGAAGATCGCTCGCGGCATCGACGAGGCGACGCTCCAGCGCGAGCCGTCGGTCATCACCGTGGTCAACACGAACTCGCCACTGCGTCTCGACGTGCCGATGGCGCAGGGCATGATCGAGTTCGCGCTCCACAACCAGCCGATCGTGGTCACGCCGTTCACGCTCGCCGGCGCGATGGCACCGATCACGCTCGCCGGCGCGGTGGCGCAGCAGAACGCCGAGGCGCTCGGTGGCATCACGTTCGTGCAGACCGTCAACCCCGGCGCTCCGGTGATGTACGGCGGCTTCACCTCGAACGACGACATGCAGTCCGGCGCGCCCGCGTTCGGCACACCCGAGTACGTGCGCACCGCGATGATGGGTGGGCAGATGGCTCGCCGCTACGGCTTCCCGTACCGCAGCAGCAACGTGTGCGCGGCCAACGCGCTCGACATGCAGGCCGCGTACGAGAGCGTGTTCTCGCTGTGGGGCGCCATCATGGGCGGCGCCAACTTCCTGATGCACGGCGCCGGTTGGATGGAGGGCGGCCTGCACGCCAGCCTGGGCAAGATGGTGCTCGACGCCGATCTGCTGGCGATGGTGTCGGCGATGCTCGACCCGGTGCCGGTGAACGCCGAGACGCTCGCCATCGACACCATCGAGCAGGTGGGCCCCGGCGGTCACTTCTTCGGCACCCAGCACACGCAGGATCGTTTCCGTCACGCGTTCTACAAGCCGCTGGTGTCCGACTGGCGCAACTACGAGAGCTGGCAGGAAGCCGGCAGCCCCACCGCGGACCAGAAGGTCGAGCGTCTGGTCACGCAGTACCTCGACGCGTACGAACCGCCGGCGATGGATCCCGCGGTGAAGGCCGAGCTGCGCGCGTTCGTGGATCGGCGAGTCGCCGAGGGCGGCGTCGCCACCGATTTCTGAGCGCGCACGCTCAACCGTTTCAATCTCTGCAGGTTCGAAGAAGGGGAATGCAATGAAGTCATCCGCACAGGTCGTCGTCGTCGGCGGCGGGGTCGTCGGCGCCAGCGTGCTCTACCACCTCACCAAGGCCGGCTGGACCGACGTGGTGCTGCTGGAGCGCAAGCAGCTGACGGCCGGCAGCACCTGGCACGCGGCGGGCGGCATGCACACGCTCAACGGCGACCCGAACGTGGCGCGCCTGCAGCAGTACACGGTGAACCTGTACAAGGAGATCGAGGCGGAGAGCGGCCAGAACTGCGGCATCCACCTGCCCGGCGGCCTGCAGCTGGCCGACACGCCCGAGCGCCTCGACTGGCTGCGCATGGCCCAGGCCCGCGGTCGCTACCTGGGCATGCACATGGAGATCATCTCCATGAAGGAGGCCAAGGCGCTGAACCCGCTGCTCGAGGAGCGGTTCTTCGTGGGCGCGCTGTACGACGAGGACGAAGGCAGCGTCGACCCGTACGGGGTGACGCACGCATACGCCATCTGTGCGCGCAACCGCGGCGCCGAGGTGTACACCGACACGTGGGTCACCGATCTGCAGCAGCGACCCGACGGCACGTGGGACGTCATCACCGACCGCGACCACACCATCCATGCAGAGCACGTTGTGAACGCCGGCGGGCTGTGGGCTCGTGAGGTCGGTCGCATGGCAGGACTCGAGCTGCCCGTGTTGGCGATGGAGCACCACTACCTGATGACCGAGCCGATGCAAGAGGTCATCGAGTTCAACGAGCAGAACGGCCGCGAGCTGCCCCACCTCATCGACTTCGCGGGCGAGATCTACGCCCGTCAGGAGGGCCAGAGCATGCTGCTCGGCACCTACGAGCAGGACAACCGGCCGTGGGCACCGAAGGAGACGCCGTGGGACTTCGTGTTCCAGCTGCTCCCCCACGACCTCGACCGCATCGAGCCGGAGCTCGCTCGCGGGTTCGAGCACTTCCCCGCCATCGGCCGCGCGGGCATCAAGAAGTTCGTCAACGGTCCGTTCACGTTCAGCCCTGACGGCAACCCGCTGATCGGGCCCATCAAGGGAATGCGCGGCATGTGGATGGCCAACGCGGTGATGGCCGGCCTCTCCCAGGGCGGCGGCGTCGGCCTCAGCCTCGCGAACTGGATGGTGCACGGCGACCCCGGCGCCGACATCTGGGGCATGGACGTGGCCCGCTACGGCGACTACGCCACGCTCGCCTACACGAACGCGAAGGTGCGCGAGAACTACTCGCGCCGGTTCCGCATCACGTTCCCCAACGAGGAGCTCACCGCCGGCCGCCCGCTGCACACCACACCCATCTACGACCGCCTGCTCGCGCACAACGCGGTCATGGGCGCCGGCTTCGGCCTCGAGCACCCGCTGTGGTTCCAGAAGCCCGGCCTGGAGCCCACCGAGGAGGTCACCTTCCATCGCTCGAACGCGTTCGAGAAGGTGGGCGAGGAGAGCCGTACGGTCCGCGAGCGCGTGGGTCTCAGCGAGGCGTCGAACTTCGCGAAGTACAAGGTGTCGGGGCCGGGGGCAGCCGATTGGCTGCAGGGCCTGTTCACCAACACGCTGCCCAGGATCGGGCGCACCAACCTCACCGCGATGCTGAACCCACAGGGCCGCATCGAAGGCGAGTTCTCGGTCAGCCGCATCGGTCCTGACGAGTTCTTCCTGTTCGGCTCGCAGGCTGCCGAGGTGCACCACCCGCGTTGGTTCCTCGCGCACCTGCCCACCGACAGCCAGATCCGGTTCGAAGTGCTCGCGCTGTCGATGGTGGGCCTCACCGTCGCCGGCCCACACGCGCGCGACGTGCTCCAGAAGCTCACCGATACGTCGCTCGCCACCGCCGACTTCCCGTTCATGGCCTTCCGCAAGGTCGACCTCGGCATGGCACCCGTGTGGCTGTCGCGCATGACCTACACCGGCGACCTCGGCTATGAGATCTGGATGCAGCCGGAGGCACAGCGGTACCTGTTCGACCTCATCTGGGACGCCGGGCAGGAGTACGGCATGGGACTGTTCGGCTTCCGAGCACTCATCACCATGCGGCTCGAGAAGAACTTCGGCACCTGGTACCGCGAGTATCGCCCCATCTACACGCCGCTGGAAGCGGGCATGGACCGCGTGCCCAAGTTCGACCACGACCTCATCCGCCCCGAGGCAAGGGAAGCCCAAATCCCCCCGGGCCGACCGGGGGGGCAACTGGTCCAGGTCGAGGTGGGGGGGGGGCCCGAGCGCCCCGCCGACGTGCTCGGCGACGAGCCGGTGTGGCACCGCGGCCCCAACGGCAGCGAAGTGGTCGGCTGGATCACCAGCGGTGGCTACGCGCACTACTCGGGTGTGTCGCTCGCGCTCGGGTACGTGCCCACCGAGCTCGCCGACGCCACCGAGGGCTTCGAGATCGAGATCATCGGGCGCCGCCGCCCCGCCACCCTTCGCCACGAGCCCGTGCTCGACCCCACTGGCTCCCGCATGCGTGCGTGACGGCTTCGTGCGCGATGTGACGCGCCCAGCGCGACAGATCGCGCAACTTGGCGTCGGGGCGTCAGGTGTAGGCGGCAGCCTGGATGCGGAACAGCTCCGCGTACTGGCCGTCGCGAGCCATCAGCTCCTCGTGCGTGCCGACCTCGGCCACGCGTGCGCCGTCGAGCACCACGATCAGATCGGCCATGCGCACGGTGGAGAACCGGTGTGAGACCAGCACGGTGACGCGACCGTTCTCGCTGCGCTCCTTCGCTGCCTGGGCGAACCGTTCGAACAGCGCGTGCTCGGTCTCGGCGTCGAGCGCCGCGGTCGGCTCGTCGAGGATGAGCAGCAGCGAGTCGTCGCGCATGAAGCCGCGAG
>CAZWCU010000220.1:0-7149 GCA_964632715.1 uncultured Bifidobacterium sp.
CCACCTCCAGCTGGGTGCCGCGCCCACTGCCGGGTACCGACTCCGAACCGGGCGACGCAGCGGTGCAGTTGCGCGGGATGGCCACCGCCCGACACCTGCAGGGCGGTGGTTGGGGCGGGGTGCTGCTCGAGGCCGGCTGCGCGCGACACGCAGCCGACGGCCGGGCGCTCGTGTGGGCACGCGCTCGCGACAGCGCCCTCGCGTTCTACCTGCGCCACGGGTTCCGGGTGGAGGGTGACGGCTTCGTCGATGAGCACACGCAGCTGCCCCATCACCTGATCGTGCGTCGACTCACCTGACGATCGGGCGGCGAAGTTGCCGGTTCGGCATGTTCGCCGTGCCCAGTAGAGGTGATGCCACCGACACCCGCCGACCGCCTGCGCCTGCGAGCCACCGCGCTGCGCGTGTTGGCCGACCAGCTGCGCGATCTGAGCGCGCGCACCACCGCGGTCGACGCAGGCTCGGCGACCTGGGTAGGCCCGTCGCCGCAGTCGTGCAGCGACGACCTCCGCGCCCGCGGCCGCGGACTCGCCACCCACGCCGACGGACTGGCCCGCGAGGCACGGCGGTTGCAGCGTCTGGCCGACGACCTCGACGCGCTGGCGGCCCTCCCACCGGGCGTGCGCTGATGGGTCTCCTCGCCTACGACCCCGTGCGCGTCGAGCGCCTGCAACGCGCGCTCGACGAGCTGGTCGCGGCGCTACGTGCCACACGCTGCGCCGACCCCTCGGCGACGAATGCGATGCAGGCGGTGCGAGTGCTCGCTGCGCACATCGAGGAGCAGTGGCTGCCACTCACCGCCCACGTGCTGTCCGCCGACCCGCTCACCTCCCGCCGGCGACGCGATGCCCAGGTCGACAACCTCGACCATTCGTTGATCAAGGTGATGGCCGATGGCTATGGATGGTCGGTGCTGCGCGATCCGCTCGTGGCCGGTGGCACGCTGACGCCGGCCGATGCACGGGCACTCGGGGCGCGACTGAACGACGACAGCGCGGCGTTCGTCGACGACCCGGAGCAGATGCGGTGGCTGGCCCAGCAGCTGGCGATCATCGGCGACGATCCCGCGTTGAGCCGCGAGTTCCTCGCCAACTTCCACGACTGGGCCGAGCTGTGCGACCGACTCGGTGGGCAACGCGCGCTGCTGCTCAGCGGCGAGCCGTTCGCCACGTCGACCACGGTCGCCGCGCTCGACGACGTGTTCGCCGGCCTCGGCAGGGTCGTGCGCCACGACCTCCCCTCCGGTGCATGCCCGACGCCCGACGCGGTGCTGCCGGAGATCGACGTGATGCATCCGTACAGCGCGGCGCTGGTGGTGCGGCACATGGGTCTGGGCGGCGAGCTGCTCGGGCAGGTGACCGAGCACCTGCTGCGTCGTTGGCTCGCCGCGCCGCGCCAACACGAACCCGACCGTCCGTCCACCGACCTTCACCTCGACGGCCCCAACACGGCCGACCTGCTGCTGCCGCTCGTGTCCGCGGACCCGGTGGCCGCGCGCTGGCTCGTCACTGTGGCCGCGCACCAACCCGACCTGCTGTTCGCCACCGCCGACGATCCCGGGCTCGCCCATCAGCTCGTCCTCTCCGTCACCGATCCCGCCCGCATGTCGGCCACCGACGCGGCCGCGGTGATCGTGCCGCTCATCGAGTACTTCGCCGACGGCGCCTACCCGCTCGGTGCCGCGGCTGACGGCTACGACGGGTCGTGGGAGCTGTTCCTGGTGGACCTGGTCGCGCCGTGGACGCTGCAGTTCGCGCCGCTCAACCGCGAGTTCGGCCTCGACCCCGAGCACCAGGCACAGCTGCTCGGCTTCGTGATCGACGACGCCGAGGCGCTCGATCGCCTCGTCGCCGACGCCGCGGTCGTGGAAGCCGGTGTGATCACGTCGTTGGGCGACGGCAGCACTCGCACGTTGGACGAGTTCGCGTCGTACATCGGGTTGCTGGGCGGTCTGGTCGTGCACGAACGAGTGGACGACGAGGAGCGGGCACTCGCCGCGTTCGAGATGGTGATCCGTGTGGCCGGCCTGGCCACCGCACTCGTCCCGGGAGCACCGATCGTCGCCGGCCTCGCGATGGCCGTCGGGTTGGAGGCGACGAACGCGTTCGCACCCTTCGACCCGGCACGGGTTGCACGCGACGCCGAGTACGCGCACGAGTACAGCCTCACCGTCACCGCGGCTGCCGTGACCGTGACGGTGGTGGAACTGCTCGCGATCAACGGTGCCGTCCCGGTCGCGCTTCCGGCGCCGCCGGTGCCCGACCCGAGCGCCGACCACCCGGCCGTCGACTTCATGCTGGCGCTCGACCGGTGGCTGGAACTGCTACCGGGCGGGCTCGACGGCGCCGCCGCGAAGGAGGTCCGGCTGCACACCTACATGGTGCTGAACCACGAGCGAGCAGCCGAGTTCCTCGCCGGATGACTCGACCGTGCCGCAGTTCAGGGGATCGGCACCGTCGTCTTGAGCAGGATGATGTCGGACTCGGTGACCTGGATGACCAGCTCGAACGTCCAGTCGCCACCTCGCGGGAACGTGACGGGACCGGTGTAGTGGTTCGGCCCGTCGCGCTCCAGCTCGACGGGCGCCGGTGGCAGGTCCTGCGACACCGGCACCACGCGGGCCGAGGCCGACAGCACCGGAGTGATGGAGCCGCCGGGTGGCGTCATCGTGATGTGCACCTCGTTGGCGCCGACCCGGCCGGGGCCGATCGACACGATCGCGATGAGGCCGTTGGACGACAGCTCGACCGCGAACGGTTGCGACGCCGGTGGCGCGGTGGGCGGCAGGCCCACCATGCCGGCCGCGAGACCGATCACCACCACACCGAGCAGCGCTTCGGCCACCACGGTGCGACGGATGGACACCGCGCCGTCATGGCGCAACAGCCAGCGCGACACACCGGCGATGGCCAACAGCGTGACCACGACCGTGACCTTCACCAGCAGCAGTCGACCCCAGTCGGTGTCGGTGAGCTCGTCGATGCCGGTCGACAGCTTCAGCGTCTGCGCAACACCGGTGGCCACGATGACCGGAACCGTGATGGCGGCGGCCGCCGAGAACCGCTTCGCCAGTTGCTCGCCCTCGCCGGTCTCCAGCACTGCCCGACCGGCGAACGCGACCGCGACGAGTCCGCCGATCCACACGGTGATGGCGGCGAGGTGAGCGAGGTCGACGGCGATCCAGAGGGCCGACGGCTCGAGCGCGTTGGCGTGTCCGCCGGCGGGGAAGGTGTAGAGCGTGAGGAGCGCAGCGGTGAAGCCGGCAGCACGCCACCAGCCGGCTGCACGATGCGCCCGAAGTGCGAGCAGTGCGCCGAGCACGAGGGCGATGGTGAGGCGGAGGAGCAGCATGCGACCCGTGTGCGTGGTGGCGATGTCGCCCCACACCGACGGTGAGACGGCATCGCCGAGCGTGCCCGCCGCGGCCTCGGCGCCGAACAGACCGAACGCGGCGGCCGAACCGACGACCAACGACAACCAGGCGATGCGCACCACCGCTCGCAGCCCGCGGCGCCCGGCAAGGGCGGCCGGGGCCGACAGCCACCACCCGCACGCGCCGATGAGGACGATGGCGCCGAGCGACGACAGCAGCCGTGCGGCGGCATACCACCAGCGCACCGCAGACTCGGCGCGGGCGCCTCCGCTGACCTGGTCGATGAGCGCCTGGCCGTCGCCTTCGGCGGCGGTGCCGACCTGGAAGCTGAACGCACCGTCGACCACGTGTCCGTCGGCCGACGTGATGCGCCACACGACCGCGTACAGGCCGTCGTCGAGCGCGGGCACCGAGACACCGACGACGGTGTCGTCTACACCGGCTGTCGGTTCGCCGAGATCGATCGGCCGGCTCTCGCCGTCGAACAGCGAGACGCTGGTGAGCGACGACTCGATGGCCTCGTCGAAGTCGAGCACGATCTCCGACGGTCCCTCTTCGAGCACGCTGTTGGCAGCCGGCGTGCTGGTGACCAGCTCGGCGTGCGCGAAGGCCGAGCGCGACGACCCGCCGACGAGCGCGACGACGGCGAGCACGCAGATCAGTAGGCCACACGCGGCACGGGTGCCGGCTCGCGACGTCATCAGAAGATGCCTGCGGGTTCGAGGCCGGCGACCTCGGTGCGACCCAGCAGCCACGCAAGTCGTTCGTGATCCGGCAGCGCGACCGCGATGGCCGGCAGCGTGGTGAGGCCCATCGGCTTGCGACTCGACCACAACATCGCCATCCGGCTCACCTCCAGCCGCACGTACTCCGTGGGCCAGTCGTGCCAGGTGGAGGTGAGCCCGAGAACGGCAAGGTGCACGACGGCCTCCCGCCAGCGGCGGAACGGGAGGTCGTCGACGGGCACGGCGCCGAACACCGACAACCCTTCCCCGCGCCACCCCTCGGACGTGGTGGAGGCCCACGCGGCGTGCAACCGCCGATGCGCGGCCGCGAGATCGGCGCGCTGCTCGTCGGCAGGGCGTGCGGCCCCCGCCTCGATGTCGGCGTTGCGCTGCTCGACGCCACCCGGGTACTGCGCACCCACCTCGCCACGATTCGCCGCCTCGAACATCAGCACGTGGCTGTCGGCGTTGCGGGCGAGGTGCGTGACGACGTGGCCGACGGTCCAGCCCGGCAGCAGCGACGGCTGCACCACCTGCTCGTCGGTGAGGTGGGCGAGCTCGGCCTCGAGGCGAGCGTGTGCCGCGGTGGCACCGGCGATGTCGCGGTCAACGGAGTTCATCGGCTACGAACCGTAACCGGCGGAGAAGCTGGCTACCTTGTGCACATGCAGATCGCAATGGTCGGGTTGGGCCGAATGGGCGCCAACATGGTTCGTCGGTTGCAGCTCGCCGGCCACGAGTGCGTCGCCTACGACGTGAACGACGCGGCGGTGGTCGCGATGGAGGCGGAGGGTGTGCGCGGGGCGCGTTCGCCGCAGGAGGTGGTCGATGCCCTCGCGGCGCCGCGCCACATCTGGCTGATGGTGCCCGCTGCCTACGTGGCCGCCACCATCGCTCGCTTCGAACCGCTGCTCTCCCCCGGCGACACCATCATCGACGGCGGCAACTCGTGGTACCGCGACGATGTCGATCGCGCGGCGCCGCTCGCGGCCAAGGGCATCCACTACGTCGACGTCGGCACCAGCGGCGGAGTGTTCGGCCTCGAGCGCGGCTACTGCCTGATGGTCGGAGGGCCCACCGAGTCCATCGCGCAGCTCACTCCGGTGTTCGATGCGTTGGCGCCGGGCATCGCCACCGCCGCCCGCACGGAGGGCCGCAGCGGCGAACCCACGTCGGCCGAACAGGGCTGGCTGCACTGCGGCCCGAGCGGCGCCGGCCACTTCGTGAAGATGGTGCACAACGGCATCGAGTACGGGATGATGGCCGCCTACGCGGAGGGCCTCAACGTGCTCGCCAACGCGAACATCGGCAGTGAGTCACGCCCGAAGGACGCCGAGACCGCGCCGCTCACGCACCCCGAGTACTACCGCTACGACATCGACCTCGCGGCCGTCACCGAAGTGTGGCGCCGCGGCAGCGTGGTCTCCAGTTGGCTGCTCGACCTCACCGCCGCAGCCCTGCACGCGGACCCGGAGCTCAGCGCATACGAAGGCCGGGTGAGCGACAGCGGAGAGGGCCGCTGGACCCTGCACGCGGCCATCGACGAAGGCGTGCCGGTGCCCACGCTGGCCGCATCGCTGTGGGACCGCTTCTACTCACGAGACCGCGGCGAACTGGCACACAAGGTGCTCAGCGCGATGCGGGCCGGGTTCGGCGGCCACCACGAAGTGAAGTCGCACCAGGCGAAGGCCGACACATGAGCACCGCCACGCAGCAACCGGAGGCCGACGCGCTGGTGCTCTTCGGCGCCACCGGCGACCTGAGCAAGCGCAAGCTGTTCCCCGCGCTCTACCACATGGAGGCGCACGGCGACCTCGACGTGCCCATCGTCGGTGTCGCGCGCAGCGACTGGAACGACGACGGCTTCCGCCAGCACGCGCACGACTCCATCCTCGAGGCCATCCCGCACGCCGAGGCCGCGGTCATCGAGAAGCTGCTGGCTCGGCTCGACCTCATCCAGGGCGACTACGCGGACCCCAAGACCTGGAAGTCGTTGGCCGCCACGCTGCGCAAGCACAAGAGCGAGCAGGCCGTCTTCTACATGGCAATCCCGCCCACGATGTTCCCGACTGTGGCAACCGCGCTGGCATCGGTGGGGCTCAACGATCGCGGCCGCATCGTGGTCGAGAAGCCGTTCGGTCGCGACCTCGCCAGCGCCAAGGAGTCGAACGACACGCTGCACGCGGTGTTCCCCGAGGAGCGCATCTTCCGCATCGATCACTACCTCGGCAAGGAGAGCGTGGAAGACCTGCTGGTGTTCCGCTTCAGCAACACGTTGCTCGAACCGGTGTGGAACCGCAACTACGTACGCAGCGTGCAGATCACGATGAGCGAGACCATCGGCGTGGAAGGTCGCGGCAGCTTCTACGACGGCGTCGGCACCATCCGCGACGTGCTGCAGAACCACCTGCTGCAGGTGCTCGCGCTGGTGGCGATGGAGCCGCCGGCCGGGCCGGAGAGCCGCTTCCAGCAGGACGAGAAGGCGAAGGTGTTCGCCGCGATGCGACCGATCGACCCCGACGCGCTGGTGCGCGGTCAGTACGTGGGCTACCGGGACGAGCCCGGCGTGGCCCCCGATTCGTCCATCGAGACCTTCGTGGCCGCACGCCTCGAGATCGACTCCTGGCGCTGGGCGGGCGTGCCGTGGTACGTGCGCTGCGGCAAGGGTCTGGAGTGCAACGCCACCGAAGTGGTGGTCGAGTTCCGCGAGCCCCCGAGCCTGCTGTTCGACGAAGCCGGTGGCCCCAAGCCTGAGCGAAACCTGGTGCGCTTCCGGCTCGGCAAGCGCGACGGGGTGACGTTCACGTTGCAGGCGAAGACGCCGGGGCCGCACCTCGACAGTCAGAACGTCGACGTCGCCGTCGACTTCGCGGCGGCGCTGGGCGAGCGCCGCGAGGCGTACGAGCGCCTGCTGGGCGACGCGCTCGACGGTCTGCCGCGCCGCTTCGCGCGTGAAGACATCGTCGAGCAGACGTGGCGCGTGGTGCAGCCGGCACTCGACGCGCCCAACGGCGTGCACCCCTACTTCCGCGGCTCGTGGGGCCCGGCAGA
>CAZWCU010000221.1:0-2765 GCA_964632715.1 uncultured Bifidobacterium sp.
AGGTCTGCACCCGGTCGACCGCGTCGGGCGTGACCGGCGAGGCGAACAGCATGATCGTGCTGACCCTGTCGAGGTCGTCCTCGCCGAAGTCGACGATGAGCGCGGCGTGGTCGGAGAACTCGTCGATGCGGGGGCGCAACGCGTCGCGGGCCGTGACGAGGTACCGCGCGGTGCGGGTGGGCCGGCGGTCGAACGCGAAGTCGCCGAACTGGGCGACGATCGCCCCCTCCGGGGTGAGGTGGTCGAACGCGGTCTCGATCATCTGGCGCCTGTACAGGTAGCTCTCGGAGAGCACGAACGCGCCGGCGGTGGCGGCGTTCGACGCCGCGTAGCTGTCGGGCGCGACGAACCAGATGAGGTCGTACTCGGTGTTGCTGCGTGCGAGGAAGGTGCGGCCGTCGCCCTGCACGTAGTTCACCCGCGGGTCGTCGACCACGTGGCCGGAGTACTCGGCGAACTCGTCGCGCAGCAGGTCGACGGTGACCGGGTTGAGCTCGACGGCGTCGACGTTGCCGGCCCCGTAGGTGAGCGACGCCATGATCTCGTTGCCACCGGCCGCGCCGATGATCAGCACGTTCGGCGCTGCGTCGGGACCGAGCGCGGCGAACGGGACCTGACGCACGTCGTTGTCGAAGCGGGCAGTGGTGGCCCGAGTGCCGTCGTAGCGCCAGATGGACGAGCCCCAGAGACCGTCGTGGTGCAGGACCTGCAGGTCGCCGAGATCCACCGCATCGACCCGGAAGACCGGGCCCCAGTCGCCGGCCACGATGGTGTCGGTGTCCTTCAGCGTCTTGGTGGCATCGGCTCGCACGCGCAGTTGGCCGGCCGCGAGCGCGAGCAACGCCACCACCGCGACCGCGCCGGCCGTGAACAGCCAGCGGCGACCCTCGGCCAGCACCATCCCCAGCCCGAGCAGCGCGAGCAGCACCAGCGAGACCAGGATCATCGCCGGCGGCCCCATCGTCGACTCGAGCGGCACGGCCGCCAGGCAGCCCAGTGCCGCGCCGACGAGGTCCCAGAAGTACAGCCGGCGCACCTCGTCGGCTTGACTGACGACCAGCGAGGCGAACAGCATGCCGACGGCGAAGAACACGCCCGTGATCGACACCGACAGCACCACCAACAGCGTCAGCTGCCAGAGCGCCTGACCTGCCGAGCCGGTCCAGATGAGGTTGACGTCGGTGGGCAGCCTGGCCACGACCGCATAGCCGACGACACCGACCAGGCCCGCGATCGGCGCCACCCGCTGCACCAGGCGCACGGTGTCGACGGAGCGCAGGCGACCGGACAGTGAGGTGAACGCACTCGCTGCACCGAGGCCGAGCAGCGCGAGACCGATGACGAAGTAGGTGTAGTAGTAGAACAGCTTGAACGAGATGACCCGGGTGTAGGCGATCTCGAGAGTGAGGCTGACGAAGCCGATCACGAACGCGGTGATCAAGCGGAGGACCACTGATCGGCGGGAGGGGGTCGTCATGTACCAGGCCTTTCGGGACGGCGTGCGGCGACACCGTAGCCCCACGCGCTCAGCGCAGCATTGACCGCGAGCGCACTGAGCACCACGAGGGTGGGTTCGGCGGTGGAGCGGATGCGATGACCGCCGTAGAACACCACGGTGGTGAACGCCACCACCAGCACCGGCAGCAGGAGCAGCCACCGCTCACGGCGGGCGAGCGTGCGGGCGCCGAACACGGAGGCGACTGCCATGCACCAGAACGACACGATGCCGGCCCACGCGGCCCACCGCGGGCGCTCCTCCCCCACGTCCTGGTGCACCAGGTCGTGCAGGCCGTACAGATCGAGCGTGCGGGCGACGCGGGCGACCACGACACCGGGCACGTCGGTGAGGTGCTCGCGCACGTACTGCACGGCCAGCGATCGCTGGCGGGCGGAGCGCACGCTCGGCTCCTCGTCGGCGCGGTAGTCGGGATCGGACAACACGCAGAGCACGGTCCACCCGCCGGCGTCGCTGCCACGATAGGTGTCGTCGCAGTTGGCCCCCAGCCAGGTGGTGCCGTCGTTGGTGGTGAGCACCACCGGCCGCTCGAAACGAGCCATGTTGAACGCCGCCCACGGCGCCAGCGTGCCGGCGACCACAGCGGCCACCAGCAGCACCGGCCGCCAGGCAGGCTGCGCCCGACGGCGGTGCACGATGGCGAGCCAGACGAGCACCAGCACCACCAGTAGTGCCAGCTCGCTGCGTGCGAGCGCGCCGAGGCCGAGCGCCAGGCCGAGCAGCACTCGCGAGCGGCGGTCGTCGCGCTCGGCCGCGTCGAGTGCGCACCACAGCGTGAGGGCGACCAGCAACATGCTGACGCTCTCCGACATCACCAGGCCGTCGTTCATCCACAGGTTGGGTGCCACGGCGGCGATGCCGGCGGCCAGCAACCCCGCTCGCGGCCCGCCGAGGCGCATCGCGAGCCGGCCCAGCACCCACACCAGGCAGATGCCGCAGGCCGCGGTGACCAGCCGCTGCCAGCGCACGTAGTCGTCGCCCCAGCTGAACGGAGCCATCAGCGCCGAGGTCAGCGGGCCGTGCTCGGCACCGGGCTGGTCGACGAACAGCTCACGGAACAGCCGGCCGTGCGTGAGCTGGTACGCCTGCCCGCTGTAGTAGACGGAGTCGTTGAGCAGCAGCTGCTGGTTCCACTTCGTCAGCCAGTACACGACTCGGATGACGGCACCGAGTAGCACGAGACCGGCGAGCGCACGGCGGTGGCTGGAGGAAGGGGCCGCGACCGTCATGGCAGCGCCACGGTAGCGCT
>CAZWCU010000221.1:2865-7108 GCA_964632715.1 uncultured Bifidobacterium sp.
CGGCGGTGGCTGGAGGAAGGGGCCGCGACCGTCATGGCAGCGCCACGGTAGCGCTTGTGATGCCTGGACTGTATTGTCCCCGCCCGTGACCACAGCCCCCCGTCAGTGCCTCTCCGTGGTCGTGCCCTGCTTCAACGAGGAGGCCACCATCGTCGACCTGCTCGACAAGGTGCTGCAGTCGCCGTGGGTGGCCGAGGTCGTGGTGGTCGACGACGGCAGCACCGACGGCAGCCGAGCGCTGCTCGCGGCGTACGACCATCCGCTGGTGCGCGTGTTCCATCAGCCACGCAACCAGGGCAAGGGCGCCGCGCTGCGGCAGGGCTTCTCGCCCGCCACCGCCGACTACGTGGTGGTGCAGGACGCCGACCTCGAATACGACCCCGCCGACTACGGCCTGCTGCTGGAGCCACTCGAGCACGGCCGCGCCGACGTGGTGTACGGGTCGCGGTTCCAGTCGGGGGCACCGCATCGCGTGCTGCTCTTCTGGCACACCGTGGGCAACAAGCTGCTCACGCTGTTCTCCAACATGATGACCGACCTCAACCTCACCGACATGGAGACCTGTTACAAGGTCTTCCGGCGCGAGATCATCCAGTCGATCGACATCGAGGAGGACCGCTTCGGCTTCGAACCGGAGATCACCGCCAAGGTGGCCGCGCGCGGGTGCCGCATCTACGAGGTCGGCGTGTCGTACTCCGGCCGCACGTACGCCGAGGGCAAGAAGATCGGCTGGCACGACGGTGTGCACGCCATCGTGTGCATCGTCAAGTACAGCCCCCTCGGCACCCGCCTGCGCACCCGTCGCTGACGGCGCGAATGCACCGTTGACGGGCACGCCAGTACGCTTTCCCGATGGCGGAGATCCTCGACTCGAATGCTGTTCGCGTTCTTGCGTACCTCGTCGCGGGCATCGTGTGTCTGCCCGTCTGGTGGCGCGAGCGTGTGCAGCGCCGCGAGGAGCGACGCGATCTCTGGCCGCTGTTCTGGCTCCTCTCCGCCGCCCTGCTGCTCGTCCTCGCCGTCGGCCGCATCGGTCTCGGCGACCTGCTGTCGGATCTCGGTCGTCGCACTGCCCGTGAAGAAGGCTGGTACCAGACGCGTCGCGGGTTGCAAGCGGCGGTGGTCGGCAGCGTCGCCGCCATCTGGGGCATCGCCGTGATCGTGGCCATCTGGCGGGTGCCGGAACGTCGGCGGCGCTACCTGCCCGCCGCGGTGGTGCTCTCCGGCCTCGTCTGCTTCGCCGCCATCCGCCTCGTGTCGCTGCACCACATCGACACGCTGCTGTACCGGCGCGACATCGGCGGCGTGCGCATCGTCGCGGTCGTGGAGATCATCGGCGTCGCGCTCTTCCTGGTCACGGTGTTCCTGAGCCAGCGCCGCACACCGACGCCGGACCGCGACGACGTCGCGGCGACCGCGTCGGTCACGTGACCGAGTCGGGTTCCGGCGTAGCCACGTAGCGAACCCGCATCTGCATGAACGGGCGCTCGACCACCAGGTAGCACAGCGTCGACAGCGCGAACGTCGCCGGCAGGATGACCACCACCGTGAGCAGCGCTGCGTTGGCGACGCTGCCGTCGAGCACGTTCCACATCCGGTCCGCCACCACCGACACCAGCACGAAGTGCAACAGGTACGCCGAGTAGCTGACGACGCCCGGCAGGGTGAGCCAGTGCTTCACTCGTCCCGTCCAGCCACGGCTGGCCAGCACGTAGCCGGCGACGAACAAGGCCCACAGCCCACCCTCCACCAGTGGCCACTGTGCCTTCCACACCGCGTTGCCGTAGAAGCTGCCGTTCGCGTTGAACCACCACAGGGCACAGCACACCCCGGCGAATGCCACCAGTGCGAGCAGGACGGCCTGCTTGCCGGCCAGGCGCAGCACGCCCCGCTGGATGAGCCATGCCGCGATCATGCCGAGCACGAACTGGTCGATGCGGCCGACGATGGTCCAGTAGCTGAGGTCGCGGATGGCGGCACGGTTGGTGGCGGCCGACAGCAGCCGCAGCACGTTGGTGAGCAGCAGCAGCCCGACCAGGTACCGCACGCCTTCGCGCTGCAGGAAGCGCACGAGGAACGGGAACAACAGGTACAGCGAGAACTCGACGCTGATGGTCCACAGCACGGCCGACCACGGTCCGAACGACGCCATCGGCAGCGGCGGCGTGGCCTGCAACGTGAAGTACTGGAACACGCCGGAGAGCGAGTACGCCCCGGAGAACGTGTACATGCCGACCACGACGACCACCACGTACATCGGCACGACGCGCAGCACACGGTTCTTCATGAACCCGCCGTAACGGATCGGCCGTTCGCCGACTCCGTAGGTGAGGATGAACCCGCTGAGCACCATGAACAGCGCCACCGCCGTGTGCCCTTCCACCACCAGCGCCGAGAGCGGGTCGTGGACTCGTGGGAACACGCGGTTCGACACCTGCTGCACGCCGTGGTACACCACCATCAGCACCGCCGCGTAGCCCCGCAGATGGTCGACGCCGGCCAGGTAGCCCATGTTCTTGCTGCGCGACACCAGTGCGTCTGGCTGCTCCGTCATGGAGCGGCACCGTACTACCCGAGGTCTCGGAACCCGAGGAACGCCGGCGCGGTCCCACCGATGGCGGTGATGCGGGGGCGGGCAGGGGCGACGCCACTAGCCTGGCGTGCCGAAAGGGGTGCATCGTGAAGGTCGGCGTGCTGGTGGTGGCATACAACGCGGAGTCGACGTTGGCTCGGGTGCTCGACCGCATCCCCGACGTCACGCAGTTGCAGCTGGCCGAGGTGCTGGTGCAGGACGACCACTCCACCGACGACACGCACGGCGTGGCCCAGCAGTACCAGGGCGAGCAGCACCCCGACCCGCGATTCCACCTCACCGTGGTGCGCCACCCGCAGAACCTGGGCTACGGCGGCAACCAGAAGGCGGGCTACACCTACGCCATCAACCACGGCTGGGACGTCGTGGTGCTGCTGCACGGCGACGGTCAGTACGCCCCCGAGATCATGGGCGACCTCATCGCCCCCATCGTCGAGGGCGACGCCGACGCGGTGTTCGGGTCGCGCATGATGCACGCCGGCGAAGCACGCAAGGGCGGCATGCCGCTGTACAAGTACGTCGGCAACCGCATCCTCAGCACCACGCAGAACGCGCTCACCGGGCTCGGCCTCAGCGAGTGGCACAGCGGCTACCGCGCCTATCGGGTCAGTGCGCTCGCGCAGCTGCCGTTCGTGGGCAACTCCGACGACTTCGACTTCGACACCGAGATCATCCTGCAGCTCGCCGCGGCGAAGATGACGATCGTCGAGGTGCCCATCCCCACCTACTACGGCGACGAGATCTGTCACGTCAACGGCATCAAGTACGCGAAGGACGTGGTGGTCGACACGGTGCGCTACCGCCTCGGCCGCAGCGGCTTCGGCAGCGGACGCCTCGGCAAGGTGCCCGAGCCATACGCGTTCAAGCCGTCGCCGTACAGCTCGCACGGCCGCATCCTGCAGATGGTGGAGGGCCGCTCGCCGATGCGCATCCTCGACGTCGGCTGCGGCCCGGGTTGGCTCGCCAAGGCGCTCACCGATGCCGGGCACACCGTGGTGGGCGTCGACATCGAGGCCGCCGACGGTGTCGACGAGCGGATGAGCCGCTTCGTCGCGGCCGACCTCGGCCAGGGCATCCCCGACTCCGCGGGCGGCGACTTCGACCTCGTGCTCGCCGCCGACGTCATCGAGCACCTCGCCGACCCGGCGCGCCTGTTGGCCGACATGGCCGCCCGCGTGCACCCGCAGGGCACGCTCATCGCCAGCGTGCCCAACATCAGCCATTGGTACCCGCGCGGCCGCATCGCGCTCGGTCGTTTCGACTACGACCAGCGCGGCGTGCTCGACGCCACGCATCTCCGGTTCTTCACCCGCCGCCGCTTCCTACGCGTGGCCGACGAGGCCGGACTCGAACACCTCGGCCACCGCCACACCGGGCTGCCGCTCGACGCGCTCGGCATGGGCGACCGTCCGCTCGTCGCGGGCACCGTCGGGCGTGCCGACCGGCTGCTGGTGAAGCTGTGGCCGACGATGTTCGCGTACCAGTTCGTCTACGAGTTCACCCCGTGGCGCGGCGGTGCGCTGCGCAACGACGCCGGGTCCGTGCCACACCCGGCGCGATGAGCGCTGCCACCGCCACCGCCTCGGGCACCAGCGCGCTCGCCGCCTACGAGCCGTCGCTCGACGGCATGCGCGGCGTGTGCATCGTCGC
>CAZWCU010000222.1:0-2392 GCA_964632715.1 uncultured Bifidobacterium sp.
GCTCGCCGGCTACACGCCCGAGTCGGGCGAGCCGGCCGGCTGACGAGGTTCGAACACCACCACGGCCGTCTCACGCGGGCGCCGTGCGGCGTAGGCCTCGAGATCCTTGTCGATCTCGCGCCATCGCGACCACAGGCGTTCGCGCTCCTCGCCTTCCGCGGCGCGACCGGTGACCGCGCGCCTGCCGTCGGGCATGTCGAGCATCGCGTCAGGGTGAGCCTGCAGGTTCAGCCACCATGCCGGCTCCTCCGGGCCCCAGCCGTTCATGGCCATCGTGACGACGTTGGCGCCGTCCTCGAAGTAGCCGATGATCACGCTGCGTTCGAGTCCGGTTCGTCGACCGACGGTGGTGAGGCGCGCCGCGCCCCACCCCTTCCCCGTCGGCTTCGGTCGCCACAGACCCACCCGTCCGCGGGTGAGGCGGAACACTCGGCGGTGCGCGAACCAGAACGACCGGATGAACCAGCGAGGGGGAAGCCGCGGCTCGGACATCTGCATCTCCTGACGTCTCTGCATCGATTTTACCCGCGTGCCCTCGCTACCCGCGGGAGCAGCGCAGACGACGAGGTGACGGGCGGGTGCCGGTGACCCAGGGATAGCGTGTACGTGATGCCTGAGAAGCCCGTGCCGGTGCTCGGTCGCTGCCGCGGCTCCGGCCCCCTGGTGGTCGAGGCCGATGACCAGCTGCTCCGGGCGCTGGGAGCCGACCCGCTCTCCGTCACCGACGGTGAGTCGCTCACTCACGCCATCGGTCCGCTCCTCAGCACGGACGCCATCGAGCGGGTCACCGGTCCCGCCGCCGGCATCGAGATGTACGAGCGCGTGCTCCAGATCGCCGGGCACCCTCGCCGGTTCCACGTCGTGGTCGCTCCGGATCGCTCGTCGCCGTCGGCATGGTCGCTGTGCATCGTCGACCCCTCCGCAGACGCCGGCGAACCGTCGTCACCCGAGCCGGTCCTCGAACCGAGCGGCCACATCGACGGCCCGGTCATTCGCGACCGCCATCTGGTGCAGGCGCTCGACGCCGCCGACTTCGGCGTCTTCATCCAAGACCTCGGCGGCACCGTGATGTACGTCAACGAGTCCGGGGCCGAGATGTACGCCATGTCGTCCGAGGACGCCATCGGACGCCACATCTCGGAAGTCGTCGGTGATGCCGATCTCTCCACGTTCGAGGAACTCACCCAGATGCTCGATCAGGTCGGATCGTGGACCGGTCGGGTCGACAACGTCGACCACAACGGCCGCCGCTTTCCGGTCGCGCTGCATGTCGCACTCGTTCGTGACGACGAGGGTCGAGCCGTGTCGCGTCTCTCGATCGGCACCGACATCACCGACGTGGTGTTGATGGAGCGGCGCGCGGCAACCTCGCAGAAGCTCGACTCACTGGGACACCTCACCGGCGGCATCGCCCACGACTTCAACAACCTGCTCACGGTGATGCTCGGTGGCGCGGAGATGCTGGCCGCCGAGCTGCGCGACGATCCGCGGCTCGGCCCACTCGCCGACACGATCGTGCGAGCGGCGGTCAATGGGGCAGACCTCACCAACAGACTGCTGATCTTCGCCAGCCGTCAGTCGCTGCAGCCGGAGACGGCGAACGCGGACGCGGTGGTCGACGAGGTGCTGCCGCTCCTGCGACGCGCGGTTGGACCCGACGTGCAGATCACGTTCACGTCGCGTGCCGACCCGTGGATGGTCGTCATCGACCGCGGCCAGCTGGAGGGAGCGTTGGTGAACATCGCCGCGAACGGCAGCGACGCGATGAATGCCGCGGGCACCCTGGAGATCGTGACCGAGAACGTCACCCTCCAACGCAACAGCACGCAGGAGGGTCCCGCCGACGACTACGTGCGAATCTCGATCTCCGACACCGGCTCGGGCATGTCGCCGGACGTCCTGGACCGCGCGTTCGAGCCGTTCTTCACCACCAAGCCGGTGGGCAGCGGCACCGGACTCGGCCTGAGCATGGTCCACGGTTTTGTCCAGCAGTCGGGTGGCTTCGTCGACGTGCGGAGCGAACTGGGTGTGGGCACCACGGTGCAGCTCCACCTGCCGCGTGCCATCGGCGATCGTCGTCCCACTGATGTACCGCACGCCACGACGCCCCGCCGCGGCTCGGAGACGGTGCTGGTCGTCGACGACGACGACCTGGTGCGGCCACTCGTGTGCATCGCGATCAGGCGGCTCGGCTACCACGTGCTCGAGGCTGCAGGCGGCAGCGAAGCACTGGACATCCTGCGTGGACCCGATCGTGTCGACCTGTTGTTCACGGACGTGTCGATGCCGGGAGGCATGTCCGGAGTGGAGCTCGCCGCAGCAACACGGGAGGTGCGTCCCGACCTCGCCGTCCTGTTCACGTCCGGGCGCATCGAGTCCGACATCGGCGTGG
>CAZWCU010000222.1:2492-5396 GCA_964632715.1 uncultured Bifidobacterium sp.
GAGCACGTGGTGCTGCCCGACCCGCAGGAGCCGCCCTCGCCCGCGCCGCCGCAGATGCCGATGCTCGATCCTGCCGTCGCGCTCGCGTACGTGGCCGCGCACACCACCACCATTGCGCTCGCGACGGGCATCATCATCCTCCCGCAGCGGAACCCGCTGGTGCTGGCGAAGGAGCTGGCCAGCGTCGACGTCGTGTCGAAGGGCCGGCTGTGGTTCGGGTACGCCGCGGGCTACCTGCACCAGGAGTTCGCTGCGCTCGGCATCCCCTTTGACGACCGTGGCGCCCGCTGCGACGAGTACCTCGACGCGATGCTCGAGCTGTGGGACAGCGAGTCGCCGACCTTCGCCGGCGAGACGGTGCGCTTCGGCGGCATCGATGCTCACCCCCGGCCGGTGCAGCGGCCGCACCCGAAGCTGGTCGCCGGCGGCCACAGCCCGCCGGCCTTCCGCCGAGCCGTGCACCGCGCCAACGGCTGGTACGGGTTCGCCCTGGCCCCGGACGCGGTCGCGCGGTTCGTCACCGGTCTGGAGCGGGCAGCCGCCGACACCGATCGCGCACCGGCGCTCGGACCGCTCGAGATCATCGTCACGCCGCCGCCCGGCACGGTCGACGCCGACACGGTCGATCAGTACCGCCAGCTCGGCGTCACCCGGCTGGTCATGCTGCCGCGCTCCCGGTCGGTAGAGGGCATCCTCGATCTCGTGGCGAACACCGCCGACGCCCACCTCTGAGGCTCGATCGTCCGACGGTGCGGGTCAGCTCGTTCGTGGCACGGCAGCGCTGATGCGGCGCGCGGCTCGGTTGGCCACCCGGGGACCGGCGAGCTGACGGAGCAGGAGCAGGCCGTCGAGGACGGCGATGGCAACTTCCGCCTCCGCACGCCGGTACGCACGGGGGCCACGGATGAACTCGGCCGCCCAGTCGATCCAGCCTTCGACCAGCACCGGGACCAGGCTGCGGTATGGCTCGCGACCAGTGGCAGCGAGGCCGCCGGCTTCGAAGAACAGTGCGAACACGGGGTCGGCCTCGGGCCGAGCGAGGATGGGCCACGCGGTGCGGAGGAGCTCGCGGTGATCGGCAGCCGGCGAGGTGAACGTGGGGGCGAGGGTCTCCTGCAGCTGGGTCCCCATCGCGTACAGCACCTCACCGATCAGGTCGTCCTTCGTGGGGAAGTAGTAGACGACGATCCGATCACTGATGCCCAGCCGCTTGGCGATGCGCCCGAAGGTGAGTTGACTCAGGCCTTCCTCGAAGGCGGCGGCGAGTGCGCCGTCGAGGATCTCCGCCTTGGTGTGCTTGTGGCCCATCGGGGTTGATTGTAGTGATCACTGCGACTACGGTTTCGTAGTGATCACTACAAACGTCCAGGAGGCGTCGAACACATGAGCATCTCTCCCCAGGAAGCGTCCGACCTGTTCCGCCGCACGCCGGACGAGTTCCTCGACGTCGGCGCCGGCGAAGTCGCGCACCGGGTGGTCGGCAGCGGGCCGCACGTGCTGTTCGTGCACGGCTGGCCGGTCAGTGGCGCCACCTACCGCACGCTGCTTCCCCACCTCGCCGATCACGTCACGTGTCACGTGATCGACCTGCCGGGAGCCGGGTCCAGTCGGTTCACCGCCGACACGCCGCTGTCGATCCAGAACCACATCCACAGCGTCCGTCGCACGCTCGACCTGCTCGACCTGAACGATGTCGCCGTCGTCGGACACGACAGCGGCGGGATGATCGCTCGCCACGCGCTCGCCGGCGATCCGCGCCTGCGAGCGATGGGGCTGATCGACACCGAGCAGTCGACCGGGCTCAGTTGGAAGTTCAAGTCGTTCCTCGCGGGTCGGCGAGTTCCCGGGTTCGGGTCCGCGCTGGGCTGGGTCGCCGGCAAGCCACGCCTGCGGCGGAACCCGCTGGTGCTCGGCGATGCGTTCGCCGACTCGGCACTCCTCGACGGCGAGTTCGACGAGTTCTTCCTGCAACCGCTCCACCGGTCGAGCGAGCATCGCCGCGCTGCCATCCGACTGCTCCGCAGCTTCGACCACCAACTCGTCCGCGACCTCGCTGCGCTGCACGCCCGCATCGACGTTCCCGTGCAACTGGTGTGGGGCGAACTCGACCGCTTCTTCCCGGTGAAGTGGGCCGAGGAGATGGTCCCCAGCTTCCCCGACGCCCGCCTTGCGGTCATCGAGGGCGCAGGGCTGTTCTCCCACGAGGAACGGCCGGCCGAGGTCGCCCGCGCATTGCTCCCTGTGCTCACCGCCGGCCGGTGACCGCGCCGACCTCGACCTCGGTCGTCACACGGCGGCGATCAACCGATCCGCCGTCAGCGTCTGCTCGCCACTCCATCGGTAGGCAGTGAGCGGACCACCGAGCACGGCGCTGTGATCCACACAGGCCGCGCGATCGCTCACGTCGGGCGCACCCCACTGACGCCAGTAGTGGCCGAACACGACCGGGGTGGGCGCGTCGTACGGCAGGACCGGCGGATCGTCGATCTCACGGTCCGGCAGCGCTGGACAGCTGGACGGGACTTCACACGCCACGGAGAACGTGGTGGCAGACGGGTCCCACCAACGGAAGCGAGCTCGCGCACGAACGTGGCCGTCCTTGTCGGCGAAGGTGATGCCGTCCGGGAGCGAGATCTCCGGGCCCTTGCACAGATGCTCCACCCATCGCTGTTCGATCGAGTCCTGCACACTGCTCGACACCATCAGCTCGTCGTCGATGCGCGGCTCTCCTCCGAGGGCGTCCATCGACGCCTGGTCCCAGCACGCGTGCACGACTCGAAGGCCGTCGAGCTCGAGCCAGAGCGGCATCGACCGGAACCAGTCGATCACGCTGTCGTGGTCGCTCGAACCGAAACCGAACGCATCGATGAACGCCGCGTGCTGACCGTCGTTCTTCGGCTCGTG
>CAZWCU010000222.1:5496-7039 GCA_964632715.1 uncultured Bifidobacterium sp.
CGGAGCAACTTCCCCGACTCGCCGTGCACGTCGCCGATCACGTCGAGGCCCTCCTCCATCGCCGTGTCGTTCTGGAGCGTCGCAGCCATCCCCACCCCTTCCCATCTCGTTTCCCCGTCCAAAGACGCTACGCGACGAAGCGGTTCAGCTGAACCGCACTCGGGTTCGAGAACCTTGTGACACCCTTTGCGTACGGTCGGTTCATGGACACCATCACCACTGCTGCGACCGTTGCTGATGACCTGGCTGAGCTGCCGTTGGAGCGGTTGGAGGCCGAGTTGTGCACCTGGTCGGCGAACCTCGCCGCGGCCGAGTACCGCTGGTTCACGCTGCTGGCCGAGTTCGACCGACGCCACGGCTGGCAACAATGGGAATGCCACTCCTGCATCGCCTGGATGCGCTGGCAGTTGAGCCTCGACCACCGCACCGCCCGCGAGAAACTCCGCGTCGCCCACGCCCTGGCCCGATCCCCGCTGATCGCCGAACAGATGCGACTCGGACGCCTCTCCTACTCCAAAGTCCGCGCCATCACCCGCATCTCCGAACCCGCCAACGAAGCCAGCCTCGTCGCCATCACACTCGCCGGCACCACCGCACAAGTGGAACGCACCGTCGCCGCCTACCGGCGCGCATTGCCACCCGACCACGACGCCAGCGACGACACACAGCTCGCGAAGCGCGGCCTGCACGTCCGCCACCACGACGACCGCACCACCACCATCACCATCACCCTCCCGGCCACACTCGCCATGGAAGTCATCGCCGCCGTCGACCACTTCGTCGTGCCCGCCACCATCGGCGACGACGGTGAACGACCCACACCCGCCGCCCGCCGTGCTGATGCCGTCGTCGCTCTCGCCGGCGCCGCCCTGGCAGTCACCGACGACCAACTTGCGTCAGGACGACCCCGCTACCTCGTCCACCTCCACACCGGCAGCGACCAACAGGAAGCCCACCCAGACGGCACCGACGACGACACCGCGGTCGGGGTCAGCGACGCCACCCGCGACCGAATGTGCTGCGACGCCGACCACGACACCATCACCCACACCGAGTCCGGAGAGGTCGATGCCGTGTCGGCGCGCAGCAGCACCATCCGCGGACGGCGCCGACGACTCATCCTGCACCGCGACCGAACCTGCCGCGTGCCCGGCTGCACCCACCGCGCCCGCACAGAGATCCACCACCTCCACCACCGCGGTCGAGGCGGCAACAACCACCCCGACAACCTCCTGCTCGTCTGCGCCTACCACCACCACCGGCTCCACGAAGGCGGCTGGCACGCCACCCGACTCCCCGACGGCACCATCCAATTCACCCTCCCCAACGGCCGCATCCTCCCCACAGCACCAACACAGACCAACGGCGACCCCGACCCTGTCCACGCACTCGCACGCGACGCGGCCGACGGGCGCTGCCGATGGGAAGGCGATCACCTCGACCTCGACTGGACCCTCACGACCCTGTTCTCACAAACCCCATGGCACGACCCCTGGCACCCAGCCTGGAACCCCGACATCCCACACCGGTTCAGCTGAACCGC
>CAZWCU010000223.1:0-7029 GCA_964632715.1 uncultured Bifidobacterium sp.
CGCTTGTCGCGGAACTGGGTTTCCACCACGCCGGTCACCGGCCCAGCACGTCCATCATTTGAGCGACGTCCTTGTCGCCACGGCCCGACAGGTTCATCAGCACCGTCTGCCCCTGCATCTCGGGTGCCGCCCGCACGATCCACGCCAGGGCGTGGGCGCACTCGAGCGCTGGGATGATGCCCTCGCTGCTGGCCATCAGCTGGAAGGCCTCGATCACCTCGGCGTCGGTGACGCTCGGATACTCGGCGCGCCCGATGGACGCGAGGTACGAGTGCTCGGGCCCCACGCCCGGGTAGTCGAGGCCGGCAGAGATGCTGTGGGCCTCCTGCACCTGGCCGTACTCGTCCTGCATCAGGTAGCTGCGCATCCCGTGCACGACACCCGGCTGCGCCCGCCCCACCGCAGCGCCGCCGGCGGGCTCGACGCCCACCAGCCGCGTGCGATCGTCGACGAAGCCACTGAACAACCCGATGGCGTTGCTGCCGCCGCCCACGCAGGCCACCGCGACGTCGGGCACGTCGCCGTAGAGCTCGATGCTCTGCGCACGGGCCTCCTGGCCGATGACGCGGTGGAACTCACGCACCATCCACGGGTACGGGTGCGGGCCCATCACGGAACCGAGGCAGTAGTGCGTGGTCTCCACCGTGGCCACCCAGTCGCGCATCGCTTCGTTGACGGCGTCTTTCAACGTGCGGCTGCCGCTGTGCACCGCTTCCACTTCGCTGCCCAGCAGCTTCATGCGGAACACGTTCAGTGCCTGCCGCTCCACGTCGACGGCACCCATGTAGACCTTGCACTCCATGCCCATCAGCGCAGCGGCGGTGGCGGTGGCGACGCCGTGCTGGCCGGCGCCGGTCTCGGCGATGATCCGCTTCTTGCCCATCCGCTTCGCGAGCAGCACCTGACCGAGCACGTTGTTGATCTTGTGCGAACCGGTGTGGTTGAGGTCTTCCCGCTTGAGGAACAGGCGGATACCCAGTTGCTCGCTGAGGTTCTTGCACTCGGTGACGATCGACGGACGACCGGCATAGGTGTTGAGCACGTGGTGCAGTTCGGCCCGGAACTCCGGGTCGGCCCACGCCTCGATGAACGCGGCTTCC
The DNA here is from genome assembly GCA_964632715.1 of uncultured Bifidobacterium sp. Lineage (GTDB taxonomy): Bacteria > Actinomycetota > Acidimicrobiia > Acidimicrobiales > Ilumatobacteraceae > UBA668. The sequence continues at coordinate 1,101 of CAZWCU010000223.1, forward strand.
AACTCCTGGCACGCGGGCACCAACGTCTCGGGTACAAAACGGCCACCGAACTCGCCAAAGCGTCCGGTAGCCGATGGCTCTGCCATCAGCGACATCGCTGCTCCATCCATCTCACTCGATTGGGGGTCACTACTCGTCGTCGGCCCAGTCGTAGGGCATGACGTCGGGGCCCTGGTGCTGCGCGGGGGCAGCAGCCCGGGCCCGTTCGATGAAGGCCTTCACCTTCAACGCGTCCTTCTTGCCGGGCGAACGCTCGACGCCCGACGACACATCGACACCCCACGGGCGGGCGATGCGCACGGCTTCCGCCACGTTGTCGGGGTCGAGACCACCGGCCAGGATGATGCGCGGGCCTTCCGCCACCTCGTCGACCAGTGTCCAGTCGAACACCTTGCCGGCGCCGGGCGACGGTGCGTCGACCAGGATCAGGTCGGTGCCGAACTCGTTCGCACGGCGTGCGTCGGGCGAGCCGGCCACCACTGCCTTGATCACCCAGCGCAGGTGCGCACACACGTCTTCCACCATGCCGGGGGTCTCGTGGCCGTGCAGCTGCGCCGCCTTCAGACCGGCGCGGTTGACGGTGTCGATGACCCGCTCGGGGTGCTCGTCGCGGAACACGCCGACGGTGAGGATCTCGGGTGGGAGGCGGCGGGTGATGTCGTACACCTGCTGTGCGGCCACCTGACGAGTGGACGGGGCGAACACGAAACCGACCGCGTCGGCACCCATCGCGATGGCGAGGAGGGCGTCGTCCTCGTTGGTGATCCCGCAGATCTTCACGAACATGCAGGGCCAACCGTACCGCTCGTGCCGGTCCCGGCGCCGCATCGGTTTCGGAGAAGTTCGACTCGCTAGGTGGACGATCAGGCGCGAGTGAGGCCGCGGATGGCGCCGGCCGGGTCGCCGCTGGTGACGAGGGTCTCCCCCACCAGCACCGCGTGGTACCCCGCGGCGTACAACGATGCCGCGTCGTCGGGTCCGCGCACCCCGCTCTCGGCCACGCGCACGACGCCGGGCGGCATGACGCCGGCCATGCGCACGGCTCGCTCGTGGTCGACCTGGAAGGTGACCAGATCGCGCTGGTTCACGCCCACCAGCGTGGCGCCCGCACGCAGCGCCACCTCCAGCTCCGGTTCATCGTGGATCTCGACGAGGACATCGAGTCCGACGTCGCTCGCGAGCGCATGCAGACCGACCAGCTCGGCCGGTTGCAGCGCGGCGGCGATGAGCAGCACGCAGTCGGCACCCATCAACCGGGCGTCGAGCACGTCGCGTTCGCAGACGGTGAAGTCCTTGCGCAGCACCGGCAGCGCGCAGGCAGCGCGAGCAGCCTGCAGGTCGGCCACGGAACCTCCGAAGAACTCCTCGTCGGTGAGCACGGACAGGCACGAGGCCCCGCCCTGCGCGTACTGCGCAGCGAGCAGTGCGGGGTCGAGCGTGGCGTTGAGATCGCCCTTCGAGGGCGACCGCCGCTTCACCTCACTGATGACCGCCAGATGCGGCACATCGACGAGCGCCGCGCGGAAACCGCGGGCGGCCGGCATCTCGCGAGCCGCCTCCGCGAGCGCCTCGATCGGCCGCGTGTCGAGCGCCGCGATCTCGCGATGGCGATCGATGATGCGGTCGAGGTAGGTGGCCATCGGCGAGTGGAGGTCAGAGACCCTTGCCGGTGACGGGCGCGAGGAACTTCATCTCCGGGCGACCGGCCATGAACGGCGCCAGCGTGGGCCCGAACGACTTGAACCAATCGGCACTCGAGTGCGCGGTGAGTGCGTCCTGGCCGGCGTACAGCTCGTACACGAACAGCGCGTCGGGGTCTGCCTCTTCCTCGTGGAGGATGTAGATGATGGTGCCGTCCTCGGACATCACGTTGTCGACGGCGGTCTGGAACGCCGCCGCCGCGTCGGCACGGACGCCGGGCTTGAGAGGAAGGCGGACCCACACTGCAACTTTGCTCATCGCTGACTCCTGTTCAGAACGGACGGCATCGACCGATGCCCGGCGGGCACGGTATCAGCGTGGCAGCATGAGCCGATGGCCGAAGCGGAGCGAACACTCGTCGTCATCGAGGACGACGGCAACATCGCCGACCTGCTCGACCTGTACCTGCGTGAAGCCGGCTTCCGCGTGCTGCAGGCGTCGCACGGCGAGCGCGGCCTCGACCTGATCGACCAGCACCGCCCGGCTCTCGTGTTGCTCGACATCGGCCTGCCCGACATCGACGGTTTCGAGGTGTGCCGTCGAGTGCGCACGAAGAGCAACGTGCCGGTGCTGTTCCTCACGGCCCGCGACGGCGAGATCGACCGCATCATCGGCCTCGAGCTGGGCGCCGACGACTACGTCACCAAGCCGTTCAGTCCGCGCGAGGTCGTTGCTCGTGTGAAGGCCATCCTGCGGCGCGGCCAACCCGACCCGCGCGATGCACGCGACGTCGTGCACATCGGCGACGACCACACCGTCGACATCACCCGTCGCGAAGCACGCTGCCGCGACCAGGTGGTGCCGCTCGCCACGAAGGAGTTCGACCTGCTCGCGTTCTTCGCCCGCAACCAGGGCATCGCGCTCTCGCGCCAGCAGCTGCTCGACGGCGTGTGGGGTGCCGACTGGTACGGCGACGACCGCACCGTCGACGTGCACGTGCGCCAGCTGCGCAAGAAGCTCGGCGACGAGCTGCCGCTCGCCACCGTGTGGGGCATCGGATATCGGCTCGGCTAACACAATGCTCACAACTGCCCGCGAGGCTCACCCGCGATGACTCGTCGACTGGCACTCGTGATCGTGGGTGTCGTCATCACCACGCTGTTGCTGGCCGGCGCGGGAACGCTGCTGCTCTCCGCCGCGCGGGCGCGCACCACGTCGGTGAACGAGATCCGCGAGCAAGCGGCGCAGATGGCAGCCAACATCGACGAGGTGCTCGAGCTCGACGACGGGCTCAGCCAGGTCGAGGCCGCCAAACAGCTGCGCAACCGGCTGCGAGTGCTCGCCGCCCTACGCCAGATGGTGGAGTTCGACGACATCGGCGTGCTCGTCGTCGGCGCGCAGGGTGACGTGCAGTCGGGCGAACTGCCCTCGTCGCTGAGCATCGACGACATCGACCTCCAGCGCGTCGTCGCGGGCGAAGCCGTCGCCGACAACCGCGGCAAGCTCGCGTTCGCCGCTGCGGCCGCGGCCGGCCCCGGCGGCCGCCAGTACGTGGTGGTGATCACCCGCCGCATCGACGCCGGGCTGGGCCCCGCGTTCGTGCTGTTCGTGTGGGCGTCCTGCGCCACCATCCTGCTCGCACTCGGCGCCGCCTACCTGCTGGGTCGCCGGCTCACCCGACCGCTGCGCGAGGCGTCGCTGGCCACCCAACAGATCGCCGCCGGTCACCTGAGCACCCGCCTCGCCGAGCCGGCCGGCAACGACCACGACGAGCTGGCCGAGCTGTCGCGCAACATCAACTTCATGGCCGCCTCGCTCGAACGGTCGCGGGGACTGGAGCAGCAGTTCCTGCTCTCGGTCAGCCACGACCTGCGCACGCCGCTCACCTCCATCCGCGGCTACGCGGAGGCCATCGACGACGGCAACGTCGACCCTAAGCGTGCGGCCGGCATCATCCGCAGTGAGTCGCGTCGGCTCGAACGGCTGGTCGCCGACCTCCTCGACCTCGCCAAGCTGCAGTCCAAGTCGTTCGCGTTCACGATGGTGCCGCTCGACCTCGCCGCCGCGGTCCACACGTCGGTCGCCGGTGCCGCCGGGTCGAACGCCGAGGTCTCGTTCCAGCCGGTCACGTCCGGACCGATCCCTGTCGTGGCCGATCCGGATCGCGTGGCCCAGGTGTTGGCCAACCTCGTCGAGAACGCCGGTCGTTACGCACGCAGTGCCGTGCTCGTGTCGGCCCGCACCGACGGTCCGTGGGCGGTCGTCACGGTCGACGACGACGGCCCCGGCATCGCGGCGCACGACCTCCCGAACGTGTTTGAGCGCCTCTACGTCGCCCGCCATCAGCCGGAACGCAAGGAGAGCTCGAGTGGGCTCGGCCTCGCGATCGTCCGCGAGCTGGTGGTCGGCATGGGTGGCACGGTCGAGGCGGGCGCCGCCCCGCACGGCGGCGCCCGCCTCGCGTTCCGCCTCCCCCTCGCCGCGCCCACCCCTCCGTGACCGCTCGTGTCGCGCCGCGACCGACTCACACCCAGGTGGGGCCGCGACACGTGCGCTCGTGAACGCCTTCAACCGCGGGTGCCATGACCACCTGACGTAGCCTGCGAGCATGCGGTTCCTGCCGGGTCTCGCGGTGCTCCGCCGCTACCAGCGAGCGTGGCTGCGGCCGGATCTGCTGGCCGGGCTCACCGTCGGCGCGATGCTGATCCCGCAGTCGATGGGCTACGCCGAACTGGCCGGGCTGGCACCCGAGTACGGCTTCTACGCGGTCATCGGCGCCCTCGTCGTCTACGCACTGGTCGGCACCAGCCGCCACCTCGGCGTCGGGCCCGAGCCCGGCACTGCGTTGCTCGCCGCGTCGGGCGTCGGCATCGTCGCTGGAGGCGACGGCGCTCGCTACATCACGCTGATGACAGCGCTCGCGTTGGTGGTGGCCGCGCTGTGCCTCATCGCATGGGCGCTGCGACTCGGGTACCTGGCCACGATGCTGTCCAAGCCGGTACTCGTCGGATACATCACGGGCGTCGGGCTCACGCTGGTGAGCAGTCAGCTCGCAGGCCTCACCGGCGTGCCGATCGATGCCGACGACTTCTTCCCTCGGTTCGGGCAGTTCTTCTCCCGCCTGGGCGACGTGCACTGGCCCACCGCTGCGCTCGGCGTCGCCGCTCTGGCGCTGATGCTGCTGTTGCGGTGGCGACTGCCCACCGCGCCGTCGGCACTGATCGGCGTGGTAGTGGCCACCATCGCCGCCGCGCTCCTGTCGCTCGAGGAGCACGGAGTGGCACTCGTCGGCAGCATCCCCGCAGGCCTCCCCACGCCGGGGCTGCCCGACGTGTCGCTGGGCGATCTGTCGGCGCTGCTGCCGGTGGCCGCCGGCATCGCGCTCGTCGGCTTCACCGACAACGTGCTCACCGCTCGCGCCATCGCGTCCCGCAAGGGCTACCGCATCGACCCGAACCAGGAGTTGCTCGCGCTCGGGCTCACCAACCTGTCGGCGGGCGTGTCGCAGGGCTTCCCCGTCTCGTCGAGCGCGAGCCGCACCGCAGTGCCTGCCTCGCTCGGCTCGCGCACGCAGCTGGTCTCGCTGGTGGCGGCAGCCTTCGTGGTGGCGTCGCTGTTGTTCGCCCGGCCGCTGCTGTCCGAGATCCCGCGCACGGCGCTGGCCGCGGTCATCCTGGTCGCGGCCATCTCCATCATCGACGTCGCCGGCTTCGTCTCGCTGTGGCGCATCAGCCGCGCCGAGTGCGTCCTCGCCGGCGTCGCGGTCGCCGGCGTCATCGTCCTCGGCGTGCTCTACGGCATCCTGATCGCGGTGGCGTTGTCGATCGGTGTGGCGTTGGCCCACATCGCGCGGCCGCACGACGCGGTGCTCGGCGACATGCCCGACATCGACGGGTGGGTCGACGTCGACGAGTACCCGGCTGCGGTCACCTCACCGGGACTGGTGGTGTTCCGCTTCGACGCTCCCCTGTTCTTCGTCAACGCCGAGCGGTTCAGCGACCGCGTCGTGCACGTGCTCGCCGACAACCCCGGCGACGAGGAGTGGTTCGTGATGGATTGCGAAGGCATCGGCGCACTCGATGCGTCGGCCGTCGAGATGCTCACCGACCTGTTCGCCCGGCTCCGTGAGGGAGGGCTGGAGGTGATCGCGGTCGCGCGAGCGAACGAGTTGGTGCTCGACCGTCTGCGACGCGCCGATCTGTTGGAACCGAGCGGACGCGTGCGCGTGTATCCGACGATCAACAGCGCGGTGCGCGCGTTCCACACACGCGAGCCGCGGTCGAACTAG
>CAZWCU010000224.1:0-6978 GCA_964632715.1 uncultured Bifidobacterium sp.
GGCATTAGGCCGCGCCACAAGGGCCTGAAGGGGGGGCGCCGCCCGCGGCCGGGGCCGTGCCGCATCGACGCCGACCGGCCGGGCAGCCCCACCGCCACGGCCACCGCCACGTTCGTGCAGAGCCCGGTCATCCCCGAGCGCGTGCTCGGTCGCCTGCTCGGTCTCGCCGCCATCGTCGCGCTCGCCATCGTGGGCTGGGTGGGTGTGGTGAAGCCCGCCATCCGCGACGCCGCCGACGAAGCCGTGCGCGAGTCCACGCCGGCCACCACCACCACGCTCGCGAACACCACCGACCCCGTCACCGGTTCCACGGTCGTGGCCACCACGCTGCCCGACGAGCCGGAGGGTGTCATCGTCAACATCCCGCTGCCCGTCGCCGTGGGCGTCGGCCAGACCGACGCCAACCGCTACACGGTGCCGGCCGGTCAGCGGCTGCAGGTCACCGACATCATCGTGCAGAACCCCAACATCGACCAGGGTTCGCTGCTCATCCTGCGCGACGCGGTCACGCTGTACACGTTCAACCTGGCCAACATCTTCGGCGACACGAGCGCACCGCTCATCACGCCCATCGAGTTCCTGCCCGGCGAACAACTGGTCGTGCAGGTCACCTGCGCGGGCCTCACCGACTCGACGCTCACCACCTGTTCGCAGAACGTGTTCGTCAGCGGCCTGCTGCTGCCTGCATAGTCGTCGGCACTCGTCCTGAGCTTTGGCGTTGAGACGCCCAAGATGGGCGTCTGATCGCCAATGCTGCGCGTGCGGTGCTGCCGGCCTAGCGCACGTCGTAGGCGGCCACCTCGACGGCGGCCACTTCCGTCGGCCGCCGGTTGGTGCGCCACAGCATCAGGTTCTGGCTGCGGGCGAACACCGCGGTGGCCACGAGCGTGCCGAGGATGGTGAGGGTGCCGCCGCCCACCAGCGTCCAGCGCGCGCCGTACTGCTCGGCGATCCAGCCCAGCAGCGGCGCACCGATGGGTGTGCCACCCATGAAGATCGCGAGATAGAGCGCCATCACGCGACCGCGGACGGCGCCGTCCGTCGACATCTGCACCAGTGCGTTGGCGGTGGTGATCAGCGTGAGCGCAGTGATGCCGCAGATCGGCAGCATCACGGCGAACATCAGGTAGCTGGGCATCAGACCGGCGATGACGACCGACACGCCGAAGGCGAGCGCGGCACCGATCACGAGGCGCTGGCGCGACACCTCCCGGCGAGCAGCGAGCAGCGACCCGGCGAGCGACCCGATGGCGAGGATGGAGCCGAGCAGGCCGTACTCGCCTGCGCCCTTGTCGAACACCTCCGTGGCCATCAGCGCGGTGGTCATCTGGAAGTTCAGGCCGAACGTGCCGGCCGAGAAAACGATGGCCATCACCAGCATGATGTCGGGCCGACCGCGCACGTAGCGGAGCCCGTCGCGGATCTGGCCCTTGCCGCGCACCAGCCGGTCGATCGGCGACAGCTCGCTGAGGCGCATGCGGCTCAGCGACACGAGCACGGCCGCGTACGTGGCGGCGTTGATGAGGATGACCCACCCGGTGGCCCCGACGCCGGAACCCATCGCCGCGATGAGCCCGCCGGCCGCGGCCGGGCCGATCATGCGGGCGAGGTTGAACGATGCCGAGTTGAGCCCGACCGCGTTGGGCAGGTGGCTGCGAGGCACCATCTCGTTCACGAACGCCTGCCGTGCGGGCGTGTCGAACGCGGCGCCGATGCCGAACACGAAGGCGATCACGTAGACGTGCCACGTGGCCACCCATCCGGCGATGGCGAGCACACCGAGCAGCGCCGCGGTGACGCCGAGCACCACCTGCGAGACGGCGATGACCGTGCGCTTCGAGTAGCGGTCGGCGAACACGCCGGCGATCGGCGAGAACAGCACCATCGGCAGGAACTGGAGACCGGTGGTGATGCCGAGCGCCTTGCCGCTGCCGGTGAGCTCGAGCACGAGCCAGTCCTGCGCGACGCGCTGCATCCAGGTGCCGACGTTGGAGATGAGCGCGCCCGCGGCGAACAGGCGGTAGTTGCGGATGCTGAGCGCGGAGAACGTGGATCTGAGCGATGGGCTCATGAGCAGGCCAACCGGTCGAGCACGGGTGCGACTCGTCGCAGCAGCTCGCGCTCGTCGTCGGTGAGCTCGGCGAGACGCAGCGCCAACCACGCGTTGCGGCGGCGGCGGTCTTCCTCGAGCACGTCGCGCGCTTCGTCGGTGAGGTCGACGATGACCTGGCGACCGTCGACCTCGTGCGGCCGGCGGACGACGAGCCCGGCCTCGACCAGGCTGTTGACGATGCGGGTCATCGACGGCGGCTTCACGCGCTCGAGGTGGGCCAGCTCGCCGACGGTCGCCTCGCCGTGCCGGTCGAGCGTGCCGAGCACCGCCAGTTGGCTGAGCGTGAGGTCGTCGGAGCCACGTTCCAGGCGCAACCGGCGGGCGAGACGCATGCTGCCCAGCCGCAGCTCGCCGGCCAGATCGGATTCGGGAGCTCGGGACATGTCGTTAGCCTAGCTCGTTAGCTGTGCGAACGATCTACGGAGCTCAGTGGTGCACGACACACCGGTGCGACACCCGTCGGCTACGAGGTGGGCCAGTTGGGCGAGCCGGGTCCGGCGCGCTTGCTGGGTGCCACGACCTGCACGTCGGCGCCCGCCACCTGGCCGTCGGTGGTCTGTGCCACCAGCACTCGCTGGCCCGGCCGATCGGTGGGGCGCACCACCAGCGTGGAGACGAACGAGCCGAACGCGTCGGTGTTCACGGTCATCGAACGACCGTTGCCGTCGGCCCAACTGATGGTGACGACGGTGAACGGCGAGAACCCGGCCCCGACCACCGTGGCGCGACTGCCGGCCATGATCGACGTGTTGCTGACGGCCAGCTTCGGCTCGTACCGACCGTCGCCGCTGACCAGGATGGTGGCGTACACGCCGTCGGTGGTGACTGCGACGATGTTGGCGGTGCGGCGACCCGCACCACGAGGGCTGAAGATGACCTGCAACTCGCAGGCGGTGGCGGCCTCGATGGTGCGCCCCGAGCACTCGTCGAAGTTGACGACGAAGTCCTCCGGGTGCGAACCCTCGATGCGCAGCGCACGAATGGTGACCGGGTTGAAGGCCACGTTGTAGAGCGAGAACGGCACCGGCTCGCCGCGGGTGCCGACCACGAGCGACCCACCGAACGCGCCGCCGGGGGTGGGCGCCAACGCGGGATCGCCGCCGTACCCGACCAGCTTCGAGCTGACCGACACTGCGTTGAACCCGGCCTCGCTGACCGTGAGCGTGCTGGTGCGGAAGCCACCGACGCTGGGCATGAGCATCAGGTGCACCGTGCACGTGCCGCCGGGCGGCACCGGTGTGCCGGTCTGGTCGTTGCAGCTGCCACCACTGATCAGGAAGTCGGGGTTGGACACTTCGACCACCGAGGGCACGAACGAGGAGGGCCCCTGGTTGGTGAGCACCAGGAACCACTCGGGACCGGGGTAGCCGATGGCGACTGTCCCGACGTCGAGGTCGGCGAGCTGCAGCAACGGCGGGTGGTCGACGATGCCGACCTGGCGGCCGTCGACGGCCGGGTTGCCGTATGCGGCACCGGCGAGCGTGTCGAACACGACGACGCGGCCGGTGGCCGACAGCTTCGGGTGCGAGTTGGCGGCCGGGGCCGGCGAGATGCCGTCGGCCAGCACGGACACCCGCTCGACGGCGCCCGTGGAGGGCACGTAGAGGACGATGTCGCCGTCGCTGTGGCCACCCGCCGAGCTGCTGCGAGTGGCGAACAGGTTGGTGGCACGCGACACGTAGAGCAGTTCGTCGCCGTCGTGGTTCAGCGCCGGCTGGTTGGCGCCCATGTCGGCGGCGATGGGCGCCGAGGCCGGGTCGCCGGCGACGCGGCTGGCGAGCGACAGCGAGCCGTCGGTGCGGTCGAAGAGGTACACCTGCTCGGTGCACTCGAGGTCGCACGGTGGCAGGGTGACGCCGGCGACGAGGCTGGTGGAGGTGGAGACGAAGGCGACGAAGTTGCCGCTGCCGGACACGACCGGGCTGTAGGAGCTGCCGTTGTCGCCACCCAGCGGGGCGGAGAGCCGACGGACGTTGGTGTTGCGGTCGAGGTTGCTGCGGTCCCACACGTAGACGTTGGAGACGGCGAACTCTCCGGGTGCGGCGCCGGTGCCCCACTCGGCGATCATCGCGGCCGAGCTGGCGTCGGAGGTGAACGCGACGGTGAGCCCGTCGGCGCTGATGGACGGTTCGCGCAGGCCCACGTAGCGGAACGTGCTGTCGGGTGCGGCGGCGGGCGTGCCGGCGACCGGAGTGGAACGACCGGGCTCGCCCACGGCCACGGACAGGTCGACGAGCGTGACGCCCAGCAGGTCGGGGGCGACCACGCTGAACTGGTGGGTGTAGGCCACCTCGCTGCCTTCACCCGACACGGCCGGCGGGTACAGCGGGCTGACGTCGTCGCCGGCCGACGCTTCGAAGCCGGCGCCACGCGACGCGGAGACGAGCTCCCAGTCGCCCGGGGCGCCGCCGCAGTGCGGCAGCAACAGTCGGTAGACGTCCCAGCGGGTGCCACCATCGTCGTCGCGGAACAGGTCGTAGGCGAGTTGGGTGACCACCGTGACCGTGCAGCCGTCGGCGCTGACGACCGGCCAGACGGAGTCGCCGGCGCGAATGTCGGGCGACTGCGTGGTGAGCTCGACCACCGAGCCGTCGGCGCGGTCCTTCAACCACACGGTGCTGGTGCGCGGATCGTCGGGCACGATGGATGCGCCCGCATAGGCGACGAAGCGCCCATCGGCGGAGACGGTGGGCGTCTGCGATTCGACGGCCTCCACCGCGGCGGCGGGGAGTGCGGGACGCTGTGCCGGGACGCGGCGCTCTGCGGCCACCTGGGAGACCCCAAGAACCGTGAGCAACGCTGCTGCGCTCCCGAGGAGAGCCCAACGCGGTGTGGCCGACGTGCCGTGCATGATCTGGTGTGGAACCGCGCCCGTTCTGTTCGAACTTCCATGAATTCTAGTCGCTCCCGGCGAGATGGCGCTCCAGCGCGGCCACCACACCTGGCAAAGAATGATCGGTCGCGACGACGTCGACCTTGAGCCCCGCATTGGTCGCTGCGACCGCGGTGCGTGGCCCGATGGCGACCACCACCGGCGGGGTGGTGGACCCGAACACGGCGACCCACGCCGCGGCCGCGGAACCGCTGGTGAACAGCACCGCATCGGCGGCGAGCGCGGCCAGATGCTCGCCGGCCGTGGGCCGCGCGGGCACGCTGCGATAGGGGGCGACGACGGTGACCTGCCAGCCGATCTCGGCCAGTCCGGCACTCAGCGTGGCCTCGGCGGTGGCGGCCTGCACCAGCAGCACGCGTCCGGGACCCGCGGGGAACTCGGCGAGCAGCCCGGTGGCTCGCTGCTCCGCCGGCACGAGGGTGGCGTGCAGCCCTCCTGCGGCCAGCGTCGCGGCCGTGGCGGTGCCGACGGCCGCCACGTTCGCGGGCGCCGAACGGTGCGCGTCGAGGTAGTGGCGGGCACCGTTGGGCGAGGTGACCACCAGCCACTCGAACGTCGCCGGATCGAGCGCGGCCAGGCGCGCACACTCGGGCTGGTCGGTGACGATGGTGATGAGGGGCATGACCACCGGCACTGCGCCGGCCGCGGCGAGGAGGGCGGCCAGGTCGTCGGCCTGGTCGGCAGCACGGGTGACGACCACTCGGCGCCCGGCGAGCACGCTCATCAGCGCTCGTCGTGACGGGAGATGCGATCGAGCAGCCGGCGAGCGAGGGACGCCGCCTGCTGCAGGCGCTCGTCGTCGCTGCCGTGCACCACGACGGATTCCGTCACGTGGAGGTTCGGCGAGTCGCCGTCCGTCGCGGTCTCGGCGAGGAAGCCGGTGAGTCGGTCGCCCACCGCGTGCGCGGCCACCGGCAACGAACAGCCGGTGCCCAGCTCGGCCAGGAATGCTCGCTCGAGCCGCACTGCTGCTCGAGTGGCGGGGTGGTCCACCGCGGCGAGCAGCGACGCCACCTCGTGGTCGTCGGCGCGGCACTCGAGCGCGACGCACCCCTGCCCCGGTGAGGGCACGAAGCGGTCGACGGGGAGCGCTTCCGCGATGTGCTCGGTGAGCTGCAGGATCTGCAACGCAGCCACGGCCATGACCAACGAGCCGCCCTCGGGCAGCTTGGAGAGACGGGTGTGGATGTTGCCACGCAGCTCCACGAACTGCAGGTCCGGTCGTGCCGCGGTGAGCTGCGCGCGCCGGCGCACGGAGCCGGTGGCGACGGTGGCGCCGACGGGAAGTCGGTCGAGGTCGAGACCCACCAACGCGTCGCGCGCATCGCGGCGCTCGCAGAACGCGGCCAGCTGCAACCCATCGGCCACAGCCGACGGCAGATCCTTCGCGCTGTGCGCGGCGAAGTCGGCCTGGCCACGCAGCACGGCGTGCTGCACTTCCTTGACGAACACGCCCTGGCCGCCGATGGTGTGCAGCGGCACGTCGGTGCGCTGATCGCCCAGCGTCTCCACGAACACCAGCTCGACGGTGAGACCGTCGTGCGCGGCCATCAGCGCCTGGGCCACCGCAGTTGCCTGGGCCGTTGCCTGCGCGCTGGCGCGTGTGGCGAGGCGCAGCGTGCGCGCCGCCTCGGCGGTGGCCATCGTGCGCTCAGCCCAGGTCGAAGAGGTCGCGCACGGCGGCGGCGTTGCGCTCGCCCTGCGGAGTCCCTGCGTCGTCCTTCAGGCGCACCGACATCTGGTGCAGCAGCTTGGCGACGATGCCCTTGCTGACGGCCTCGACGGCGTCGCGCTGTGCCTGATCGAACGAGGCAAGGCGGTTGGAGAAGCGGTCGAGCTCGGCACGGCGCACGGCCTCGGCCTTCTCGTGCAGTTGCGCCACCAGTGGCGCTGCCTGCCGGGCCGTGGCCTCCATGCCGAAGCGTTCGACTTCCTCGCCGACGATGGTGCGCACCCGCTCTGCCTCGGCAGC
>CAZWCU010000225.1:0-6907 GCA_964632715.1 uncultured Bifidobacterium sp.
TGCAGCCCCGTTGCGCTTCTGCATGGCGGCACAGCAGGTCGGCTGCACCGTCGTCGCAATGGAGCACTTCGATCCCGAGCAGTACCTGCAGCTCGTCGAGCGCCACCGGGCAACGGTGAGCCAGGTCGTGCCGACGATGTTCGTGCGCATGTTGAAGCTTCCGGAGGAGACCCGCACGAAGTACGACGTGTCGTCGCTGCAGTGCGTCATCCACGCGGCCGCGCCGTGCCCGGTGCCGGTGAAGCAGCAGATGATCGAGTGGTTCGGGCCCATCATCCACGAGTACTACGCGGGCACCGAGGGCAACGGGTTCGTGTACTGCAACAGCACGCAGTGGCTGGCGCACCCGGGCACGGTGGGCACGCCGATCGGGTGCGTGCTGCACATCTGTGGCGACGAGGGCGAGGAGCTGCCACAGGGCGAGAGCGGCACCATCTACTTCGAAGGTGGCGCGCAGTTCGAGTACCACAACGACGCGGAGAAGACGAAGACGTCGCGCCACCCCACGCAGCCGTGGAGCACGCTCGGCGACGTCGGGTTCCTCGACGCCGACAACTTCCTGTACCTCACCGACCGCAAGGCGTACATGATCATCTCCGGCGGGGTCAACATCTACCCGCAGGAGTCGGAGAACGTGCTCGTCACCCATCCGAAGGTGGTCGACGTGGCGGTGTTCGGTGTGCCCAACGACGACTTCGGCGAAGAGGTCAAGGCCGTCGTGCAGCCGGTCACGATGCCGGCCTCCGACGAGGAAGCTGCCGCCCTCGCCCGTGAGCTCATCGCGTTCTGCCGCTCGCAACTCGCCGACGTGAAGTGCCCGCGCAGCATCGACTTCCGCGAGGAACTGCCACGCCACCCCACCGGCAAGCTCTACAAGCGCCTGCTCAAGGACGAATACTGGAAGGCCGCCGGCCGCAGCATCTGACCGCGGCGGTCATTCCGCCACGGCCATCCGGTTCCGGCCGGCGCGCTTCGCGCTCAACAACGCACGGTCCGCGGCACCGAGCACGTCGCGCACGCGCACGTGCTCGCCACCGGCCGCGAGGCCGACACTGGCGGTGACCTTCGGGGCTCCGCAGCCTTCCGGGAGCGGCTCGCTCACCGACGACACCACTCGTTCACCGATGGCCCGTGCGGCATCGGCGTCGACGCCGAACAGCACCAGCGCGAACTCGTCGCCGCCGAGCCGCGCCACGACGCCGGAGGGACCGCAGACGGTGCCGATGCGGCGCGCCACCTCGATGAGCACGCGGTCGCCGCAGCCGTGGCCGTGCTCGTCGTTGATCGCCTTGAACTCGTCGAGGTCGATGTAGAGCACGCTGATCACCGCCGGATCGCCGTTCGACACCACTTCGTCGAACGCGCGCCGGTTGGCGACACCGGTGAGTCCGTCGCGGCGAGCCGCTCGACGCAGCTCGTCGTTCGACCGCTGGTGGGCGAGCGCGAGCGCAGTGACTCCCGCGAGATGGTCGAGCAGCTGGCGAACGAACCCGGGCAGCGGCCGGCGCAGCGGCGCCACGAACGCGACGAGCGCGGCGACCAGATGTCCGTCGACCCCGATCGGCACCACGATCAGTCCTTCGAAGCGATCAGCGCGGGCGGCTTCAGCCAACGCGGGCGGCATCTCGTCGAGGCCGAACAGCGACACGCCTTGTGCGGGCACGTCGGGCCACGGAGCGTCGCCGGCGTCGATCAGGGCGCGCACCGCTGCCCGCAGCGAGGTGCTGATGGTGCGACCGTGGAGCCGCGTGAAGCGACCGTTCGCCGGCTCGCTGAGCACACAGCCGACGAGGTGCCGGCTGTCCGTGCGATCGCCGACCAGCGCGTCGGCGCAACGGGCGAGCACCTCGTCGATGGACCCGCCGCGCATCAGCGCTTCGAGTGCGTCGGTGGGAGTGGATCGCGTGGAGTGCGGTACGAAGCTGAGCACCCACCCTTGGAACGAGTTGTGGTTGCGCACCGCAACCGCGCTCACGTCGACTCCCGCGGTGCCGCCCGTCGCGGTGACGAGCGTCAGCGGGAACGGCACCGGCATGTCGATGCTGAAGTCGGCCCGCTCCCGGGCCTGGCGGAACACCGTCGCCACCATCTCCTGCTCCTCCGGCGCGACGATGTCGAGCGACGACCGACCGATCAGGTCAGCCGGCCGGTACCCGAGGAACGCGCCGTGGGCACCCCAGGCGTCGGCGAACACACCGTGCTGGTCGATGACCGCGACCAGCGGTCGCAGGTGGTGCAGCACCAGATCCGCGGCAAGCGGCCGCGGACCCTCACCTTCTTGCGCCCTGAGTGGTCCCATCTCCACGCTGCGCAGCCTATGGCCTGCGGAACACGGGTCGCTCACGGGGACTGGGTCGGTGCGCTCAGCGTCCGTGCTGAACTCTGGTCACGTTTCGTCTCCATGTGCGAGACAGAACGTGACCAGAAGCCTCTCGGTTGTGCACGCCACCGCCGGCCTCAGTGGGCGCTGGCGATGTGGAGGCGTTGCAGGACGTCGGCCATGCGCAGGCTCTCCACTCGGCCGAACACGGGCTCGGCGGTGCCGGCCACCACGTCGGCGAAGTGACGCGCCAGGTGGGTGTAGGCATCGCCGCCGTCGCAGGCGATGTGCTCGACGTCGCCGTTGCGGCGCTCGACGATCAGTTCGCTCGGCTCGAGCGGGCCGGGCGCGTGCCATCCCGGCACGGTGACCACGGCTTCGCTGGCGACGAGGCTCATCGAGCGGTGCGGCGGCGCGTCGAACGAGACGTTGAACGACGAACCGAAGCCGGCACCCCAATCCACCCAGCCGGTCATCGAGATGTCGACACCGGCCCGGTTGCGCACCGCGTTGGCACCGACGGCGATGGCGTCGCGGCGAGCCATCAGCAGGAAGGGGGCGAGGCAGTAGATGCCCACGTCGAACAACGCGCCGGCGCCGCGCAGGTCGAGGCGATGGTCGCCGCTGTTCATGTCCATCGGCCAGCTGAACGAGCCCGTGCCGTGCTGCAACCAGCCGAGCTCGTTGCCGCGGGCGAGGGCCAGCAGGCGTTGCGCTCGCGGGTGGTGCGGCCACATGTAGGCCTCCAGCATCGTGCGACCCGCCGCCTCGGCATGATCGAACAACTCCGCGCTGTCGGCGGGCGACAACGTGAGCGGCTTCTCGCACAGCACGTGCTTCCCGGCGTCGAGCGCGCGGTGCGTCCACTCCGCGTGCAGGTGGTTGGGCAGCGGGTTGTACACCGCGTCGACGTCGTCGCGCGCCAGCATCTCGTCGTACGGCGCCAACGACTCACCGGCCCGGCTCGGTTCGGCAACCACCACTTGACCGGCGGCGGTGAAGGCAGGCAGCAGGCTCTTGCGATAGATGTTGCTGGAGCCGCCGAGCACACCCCAGCGCAACGGTGCGGCACTCATGACGACAACACCACCATTCTGATCTCGGTCATCTCCTTGACGCTGAAGGCGGGGCCCTCCCGGGTGTTGCCGCTGTCGCGCAACCCGCCGTAGGGCTGCTGGTCGGCCCGCCACGTGGGCACCTCGTTGACGAGCACGCCACCGAAGTCGAGCGTCTGCACGGCCTTCAACGCCTTGCTGATGTCGCACGTGAAGATGGCCGCCTGCAACCCGAACTTGGTGTCGTTGGCCAGCGCGATGGCCTCGTCGAGGGTGTCGTACGCGGTGACCGCCACCACCGGACCGAACACCTCCTGCGAGCACACCTTCAGGTCGGGCGTCGCGTTGGCGATGACCGTCGGGCGCAGCACACCGTCGTCGGTGAGCGAGCCGCCGGTGGCCACGGTGGCGCCGGACTCACGCGCCTCCTCGATCCACGACGCCACCCGATCGCGCTCGCCCTTGGAGATGAGCGCCGACACGTCGGTGGCCTCGTCGAGCGGGTCGCCCACCACCAGCGCGTCGACGTGCTCGACCAACGCGGCGGTGAACTGGTCGGCGATGGACCGGTGCACGAGCACGCGCTGCGTGGAGATGCAGCTCTGACCGGCATGGCTGAAGCCGGCCATCTTGATCTTGGCGGCAGCGGTGGCCCAGTCGCCGTCGGCCTCGATGATGCACGGCGCGTTGTTGCCCAGTTCCAGCCCGACTCGCTTGCGCGGCGCACGGGCACGGATGCCCCAGCCGACCTCTGGCGAACCGGTGAACGTGATGAGTGCGATGTCGGGGTGGTCGACGATGGCGTTGCCGACCGTGCTGCCACCACCGGTGACGACCTGCAGGTACTCGGGCGGGAGCCCGCACTCGTCGACCAGCATCGCCGCCAGCGCCAAGCTGCTGAACGGCGTCTGGCTGGCCGGCTTGAGCACCACCGGACAGCCGGCGGCGATGGCCGGGCCCACCTTGTGCACCACCAGGTTGAGCGGGAAGTTGAACGGCGCGATGGCGCCGACCACACCGATCGGCACACGCAACGTGAAGCCGATCTTGCCCTCGCCGGCGGGGATGGCATCGAGCGGGATCATCTCACCGCTGAGCTTGCGGGCCTCGGCGGCGGCGAACTGGAACGTGCCGGCAGCGCGCTCGGCCTCGACCCGAGCCGTCTTGATCGGCTTGGCGGCTTCCTTGGCGATGATCTGTGCGAACTCCTCGCGGCGAGCGGTGAGGCGAGCGGCCGCACGGTCGAGGATCTCGGCCCGCTTCCACAGCGGGAGCGGGTTGGAGTGCAGCGCCGCCTTGGCAACGGCGACGGCGCGATCGACGTCGGCGGCGGTCTGCGCGGGGATCTCACCGATGACGGAATCGTCGTAGGGCGAACGGACAATGATCACGTCGGACATGGAACCGACGATACTGGGCGCCATGAGCACCCGTCTCCACCCCTACCTGGACTGGGACGGACCGATCCCGTTCGCCCACCGCGGCGGCGCCAGCGACACGCCGGAGAACACGATGCCGGCGTTCCAGTACGCGATCGACACCGGCTACCACTACGTCGAGACCGACGTGCAGGTCACCGCCGACGGAGCACTCGTCGCCTTTCACGACGACGATCTGCAGCGCACCTGCGGACGCAAGGGCCGCATCACCGAGCTGCCGTGGAGCGAGGTCCGCACCGCGATGGTCGACGGCGCGGCGCCCATCCCGCTGCTCGAAGACATGCTCGGCACCTGGCCGACACTGCGCGTCAACATCGACTGCAAGTCCGACGCGGCGGTCGATGCACTGGTCGCCACGATCCGGCGGTGCAACGCACTCGACCGCGTGTGCGTGGGCGCCTTCAGCGATCGACGCATGCGCCGGCTGAAGAAGGCGCTCGGTCCCGACCTCTGCACGGCGCTCGCGCCCGGCGCCGTGGCCACGCTGCGCTTCGGTCGGCCACGACGTGCAGCCGGTAGCGCCGCACAGGTGCCCGTGCGCAGAGGTCGCCTCACCGTGGTCGACGAACGCTTCGTGGAGAAGGCGCACGCGCTCGACATCAAGGTGCACGTGTGGACCATCGACGACCCGATCGAGATGCACCGGCTGCTCGACATCGGTGTCGACGGGCTGATGACCGACCGGCCGATCGTGCTGCGCGACGTGTTCGAGACCCGGGGGGTGTGGAAGTGACACCTCCGTTCCACACCACTCGCTCGCCGCGCCACATGGTGTCGAGCGCCGACGGGCTCGCCACCCAGGCCGGGCTCTCCGTGCTGGCGCAGGGCGGCAACGCGGTCGATGCCGCCATCGCCACCAACGCAGCCATCGCCGTCACCGGCCCGCACCTGTGTGGCATGGGCGGCGACCTCTTCGCGCTGGTGCATCACGAGGGCAAGGTCGAATGCCTGAACGCGAGCGGACGCGCCGGCAGCGGCGCATCGGCCGCGTCGATCCGTGCCGACGGCCACACCGAGATGCCCTTCCGGCACGACATCCGCACGGTCACCGTCCCCGGGTGCGTCGATGGGTGGGTGGCGCTGCACGCCCGCTTCGGCACGCTCCCCCTCGCCACGTTGCTGGCGCCCGCGATCGAGCTCGCCGACGGCGGCTTCCCCGCGAGCCCGTTGCTCGTCGCGTCGGCCGCACGGCTGGACTCGCTCGGCCGAGCCACGCTGCACGAGCTGAGCAGTCAAGCGCACCTGCCCAACGAACGAGTGCGCCGACCTGGCGTCGCCGGCGCGCTGCGCGCCATCGGCGAGGGCGGTCGTGAGGCGTTCTACCAGGGCAGCTTCGGCGAGGGCCTGCTGCAGTTGGGCGACGGCTGGTACAGCGCCGCCGACCTCGCCCGATCGCAGGCCGAGTGGGTCGACCCGCTGCGCGCCACCGCGTGGGGCGTGGAGCTGTGGACGGTTCCACCCAACTCGCAGGGCTACCTCACACTCGGCGCCGCCGCGTTGGCCAGCCATCTCGACCTGCCGGCCGACACGGGCGACGAGTGGTGGGCGCACCTGCTGATCGAGGCCGCCAAGGTCGCCGGGTTCGACCGACCGCAGGTGCTCCACGAAGGCGCCGACGGGGTCGCGTTGCTGCAGTCCATCGCCGACCGCGCACACTTGCTCGACGTCGACCGCGCCGCGGACTGGCCGATGGCCGGCAGCGCCGGCGACACCACCTACCTGTGCACAACCGACGAGCAGGGCATGGGCGTGTCGCTCATCCAGTCGAACGCATCGGGCCTCGGAGCGTGGATCGTCGAACCGAACACGCAGATCAACCTGCACAACCGCGGGCTCGGGTTCAGTCTCACCGAGGGCCACCCGGCGGAGCTGGCCGCGGGAGCCCGGCCGCCGCACACGCTGTCGCCGGCACTCGCCACTCGCAACGGCGAGCTCGCAGCCGTGTTCGGCACGATGGGCGGCGACGCGCAGCCGCAGATCCTGCTGCAGCTCGCCGCCCGGTTGTTCCACCAGCACCAGTCGCCCGCGGTCGCGATGCACGCCGGTCGCTGGTCGCTCAGCGGCCCGGTCACCGGCTTCGACACCTGGACCGC
>CAZWCU010000226.1:0-6901 GCA_964632715.1 uncultured Bifidobacterium sp.
TGCCGACATCCGAGTGGCAGCGGCCCGACGGGGGTGCACCTGCCACTCGGACGGTCGGCTGGCACTCGGACGGTCGGCTGGCACTCGGACGGTCGGCTGGCACTCGGATGGTGGGTGGCCGAGGGGGCCGCGGGCGGTCAGCCGAGGGGCAGGCGTCGCCAGATGGGGCCGGGCACGTGGCGCAGCGTCATGAACACGACGCGAAGGATGCCGGGTGCCCACACCGTGCGCCGCTTCGATCGCAGGCCCTTGGCAGTGGCAGCCGCGACGGCCTCCGGCGTGGTGGCGAACGGAGCGGCCTTCATGCCGGCGGTCATCGCGGAGTGGACGAAACCCGGGCGCACCACCAGCATGTGCACGCCTTCGCCGGCGAGCTCGTCGCCGAGGCCCTGCGCGAAGCCGTCGATGCCGGCCTTGGTGGCGCCGTAGACGGCATTGGCCGCGCGCACTCGCTCGCCGGCCACGCTGCTCAGCAGCACGATGCCACCGTGGCCCTGCGCGCGCATGCGATTCGCCACCGCGATGGTGGCCGACATCACGCCGGTGAAGTTGACCGCGGCCACCTCGGTGGCAGCGGCGACGTCCTTCGACGTGGCCTCGCCCTCGCCGAGCAGCGCGAACGCGACGATCGCGAGGTCGATGTCGCCGTACTCCTCGCTGATCGAGCGGACCACGGCTTCGTGCGTGTTCGAGGCGGCGCCGTCGAACTGCACCACGTGCACCGCCAGCCGGTCGTGACGCAGCCCGGCGGCGGCCTGCTCGCCCTTGTCGGTGTCGCGACACGCGAGCACCACGGTGCGCGCGTTCGGACTGAGCAGCTCGCGCACGATGGCGAGGCCGATGTCGCTGGTGCCGCCGAGCAGCAGGATGGTCTGAGGTTCGCCGAGCGCGTTGTCCATGAGTGGGTGATCTTTCAGTCGGTGAGGCCGAGGCGGCGGGAGAGGTCGCTCTGCCACACGCCGGTGGGGTCGACGCCGTCGCGCACGGCCTTCCACTCGGCGAGGCGCGGGTAGCCACGACGGATGGCATCGGGAGTGGTGACGGAGTCCTTGGCGAAGTAGTGGCGACCGCCGGCATCGAGCACCAGGCGATCGAGGCTGTGCAGCATGCCGCCGAGACCGCTGGACCCGGCGGGCACGTCGAGCGCCAGCGTCCAGCCCGGGGCAGGGAAGCTGAGCGGCGCCTGGCTGCCGGGGCCGAAGCGCTTCAGCACCGCGAGGAAGCTGGCGGTGCCGCTCGCCGAGAGGCGCTCGATCACCGTCCTCATCGTCTCCTCCTCGCCGAACGGCACGACGAACTGGTACTGCAGCATGCCCTTGGTGCCGTAGATGCGGTTCCACTTGCCGACCATGTCGAGCGGGTGGAAGTAGCCGGCGATGGTCTGCAGCTCGCCTTCGCGGTGGCGCGGCGCCTTGCGGTACCACATCTCGTTGAACGCGGCGACGGTGGCATGGTTGATGACGCCCATCGGCGGGATGAGTGGCGGCATCGAGACCAGCTGCTTGGCGCCGTACGCCAGCGGGTCGATGACCTCGCGCGGCCCCAGCTGGTCGAGGCGTGCGTGGTCGCCGCGGCTGAGCACGCTGCGACCCAGCGAACGGCCCTTCGCCTGCGGGTCGATCCAGGCGACGCTGTAGCGGTAGTCGTCGTCGTGTTCCGCCATCGCGGTGAACAGCGAGTCGAGATCTGCCACGCGTTGCGTGTCGACCGACATGCGGCTGGTTTCGATCGGCAGCAGGCGCACGGTGGCATCGAGGATGACCCCGGTGAGGCCCATGCCGCCGACGGTGGCCCAGAACAGCTCCGGTCGCTCGTGGGGGCCGACGACCACCTGCGTGCCGTCGGCGAGGAGCAGGGTGAGCGCGGCGACGTGGTTGCCGAACGACCCTTCGACGTGGTGGTTCTTGCCGTGGATGTCGCTGGCGATGGCGCCGCCGATGGTGACGAACCGTGTGCCGGGGGTGACCGGGACGAAGAAGCCGCGCGGCACGATCACGCGCAACAGGTCGTCGATGCTCACCCCGGCCGGGACCGTGACGGTGCCCGCTGCGGGGTCGACCACGGCCTGGTGCGCCGACCCGAGGAGACGCATCACCAGTCCGCCGGCGTTCTGTGCGGCGTCGCCGTAGCTGCGACCCAGTCCGCGCACCAGCGCCCCTCGATCGCCGGCCTCCTTGAGTGCGGCGGGCACCTCGTGGTTGGGCAGTTCGAGCACTTCCGCCACGGTGGCGTTCGTGCGACCCCAGCCGGTGAGCAGACGACGAGCGGACGGCATTAGTACGGCCATTCCGGTTCGCGGCCGGTGATGCGCTGCAGCACGCCACCCAGCTTCACGGTGATGAGCACCTTCACCAGCAGGTTCTTCACGAACCAGGGCACCTGAGCGAGCTGGCGGGCGGCGTTGCCGGCGCGGCTGCGCCAGGTGCCGTCGAGGTCGGCGCAGTACTCGGTGAGCGATCGGGCACGGCCGACGTAGCGCCAGCGACCGCCGAACATCAGCTCGCGTGCGATCGCGAGCGTGACACCCAGCGAGGAGAACGAGTCGTGGATGAGCAGCGTGCCGCCCGGTCGCACGCGACGGCCCCAGTCGCGGATGTCGGCGCGCGCGGGCGCATACCGGTGCGCGCCGTCGACGTACAGCACCGCCGGCTGGCCGGGCACCTCGTCGTGGGCGACATCGCTGAACGAGCGGACGTGTCGCACTCGGTCGGCGACTCCGGCAGCCGCCAGGTTCGCGTTGAACACGTCGTGGTCCGTGGCCGCGGCCTCGGCGAAGCCTTCGATCTCCTGCGGACCGCGATCGTTGCCGGCGTGCGGGTCGATGGCGACCACCTCCACCCCGGCCGGCGCAGCGCTGGCGAGCACGATGGTGCTGCGCCCGCGGAAGCTGCCGATCTCGACGATGGTGTCGCCGGCGTGCGTGGCGGCCGCCGCCGCGTACAGCCGTGCGGCCTGATCCGGACTCATCCACCCATCGACACCGTCGACTGCCGCCAACGTCTCGTCGAACGATCGCATGCTGCTCACCCTACGTACACTCCCAGTCCGAAAACGATCGCCCACACCACGCCGAGGATCTGCAACGTGCGGTCCGCGGCGAAGATCTCCTCCGGCGCGGCACCGTGGCCCTGCTCGAGGATGAGCGTGTAGCGCAGCAGCGCCGTCAGCATCGGCACGATCGACAGCTCGTAGAACGGCCACGAGCTGCCCGACACCTCACGCACCTCGAACGCCCAGATGCAGTAGGTGACGAGCGTCGCGCCGACAGCGACCGACAGCACGGTCTGCAGGAACGGGAGCGTGTAGTCGTCGAGCGTCGCGCGCGTGGCGGAGCTGTCGCCCATCTCGCGCAGCTCGGCGAACCGCTTGCCGGTGACGATGAACAGCGACCCGAACGAGGTGCACAGCACGAACCACGTGCTCATCTTCACGTCGGTGACCACGGCGCCGGCGATGGCGCGCAGCACGAACCCGGCGGCGACCGCCACCAGGTCGACGACGGCGACGTGCTTGAGCACGGTGCTGTACAGCGTGGTGAGCACCACGTAGCTGAGCGCCACCAGGCCCATCTGCCAGCCGAGGCCGAACGCGAGCGCGATGCCGCCGCCCAGCATCAGCGAACCGACCACCTTGGCGACGCCGATGGGCAGGCTGCCGCTCGCGATGGGGCGCTTCGACTTGGTCGGGTGCTGCCGGTCGGCCTCCACGTCGTGGATGTCGTTCCAGTAGTAGGTGCCGCTGCTGACCAGGCAGAACGCGACGAACGCGAGCACGGTGCGCCACAGGAACGACCAGTTGTCGAGCACACCGGCGGCGCCGGGCGCGGCGAACACGAGCACGTTCTTGGCCCACTGCTTGGGCCGCGCTTCGCGGATGATGGCGCGGATCATTCGAAACCCGAGGGCACGGCCGACACCAGCGTGCGGGTGACCAGCAGCGGGTGGTCGGCGCGGGCGAGCAGCTCGCGGTCGCCGGCGCTGTCGCCGTAGGCCCACACGGTGGCGTCCTCCATGCGTCGCAGCGCCAGCCATGCATCGAGGCGCCGCACCTTCTCCCCCGCACGACAGTTGGCGCCGTCGAGGCCGTCGGCGAACTCGTCACCCGCTCGCAGCGGTTCGGCGCAGAGCACGTCGTCCACACCCAGCCGGCGACCGAGCGGCCGCAGGTACGGCCCCAGGGAGGCCGAGACCAGCACGATGCGGTGGCCCGCGCGTTGGTGCCAGCGCAGCCGGCCCATCGTGTCGGCACGCATCCACCCGGCCTCCACCTGCTCGGCGAACTGCTCGCCCAACTCTTCGACGTGCGCCACCTTGCGGCCGCGCAGCACGCCACCCACCAGCAGTTCTTTCATCCGATCGCGATCGCGACGGGCCGCAGCGCCGAGCGTGGCACCGGGCTTGTGCAGCAGTGCGCGCGACACCGCGGGCCAGCCACCGACGCGGAGCAGGAACGGCTTCACGCAGTCGCGCACCGTGAGCGTGCCATCCACGTCGAACGCGGCCACGGTGTCGGTCATCGCAGGCCCTCGATCATGGACCAGAAGTCTGGCCAGCTCTTGCTCACCACATCGGGATCCTCGACGATGATGCCGCTGGCGCCCAGGCCCACCAGCGCGAACGCCATCGCCAGCCGATGGTCGTGGTGGGTGCCCAGCGTGGCGGTGTGCGGCGTGCTCGGCCGCACGACCAACCCGTCGGGGTTGTCGGTGGCGTCGATGCCGGCCTTGCGCAGCTCGATGCACAGGTCGGTGAGGCGATCGCTCTCCTTGTTGCGGATGAACCCGACACCGTGGATGTCGGTGGGCCCGTCGGCGAACGCGGCGACCGCCGCCAACGTGGGCACCAGGTCCGAGAGGTCGACCATGTTGATGCTCAGTCCGTGCAACCGGCCGGTGCGGCTGACGGTGGTGCCGCGGCTGTCCTGCGTGACCTCGCAGCCCATGCGCGCGAGCACGTGACAGAACGTCGCGTCGCCCTGGATGGAGGTGTCGGTGAGGTCGGGCACGGTGACCCGCCCGCCGCAGATGGCAGCAGCCGCCAGCGGGTAGCCCGCGGAGCTGGCGTCGGGTTCGATGGTGAAGTCGAGCGGCGCATACCGCCCCGGCGGCACCGTGATGATGCGATCGCCGAGCCCCACGCCGGGCACGCCGAACGCCTCCATGATGGCTGCGGTGATGCGGATGTAGGGCCGCGATACGAGCGGCGTGGTGAGCACGAATCGCAGGCCGTTGGGGAAGTACGGCGCGATGAGCATCAGCGCGGTGAGGTACTGACTGCTCACGTCGCCGCGCAGCTGCACCTCGTCGAGCGAGATGTCGACGGGGCCGTGCACGGTGACCGGTAGGTGTCCCCACCCTTCGTGCGCGTTCACGTCGACACCCATCGCGACCAGCGCGTCGTGGAGCGGTGCCATCGGCCGAGCCCGCAACGGCGGCAGGCCGTCGATCGTGTACGGCCCCGGCCCGAGCGCGGCGAGCGCGGTGACGAACCGGGAGGTGGTGCCGGCCAGTCGTGCCGACAGCGTGAGCGGCCCTCGCTTGAACGAACGCAACCCACCGGCCACGCGCACGTCGTCGCCGTCGCGCTCGGCTTCGAGACCGAGCTCGCGCAGGCAGTCGAGCATCGCCTCCGTGTCGTCGCCATCGGGCACGCCGCGCAGGATCGACTCACCCTGCGCCAGTGCAGCGCACACGAGCGCGCGGTTGGCGATGCTCTTCGACCCCGGAACCTCGACCACTGCATCGATCGGTGCGCCGAAGGGGGCGACTCGGTACACGTCCATCGGGCCGCTCAGCTCAGCCGCTGCACGGCGGGTCGGTAGCCGCGGGCGATCAGCCCGCCGCGGTACACATCGGCCATCGTCGCATCGACGAGCACCACCGCGACACCGCGGTTGCCCTCGACACTGTGCACCACTTCGAAGCTGTCGATGTTGACGCCGAGCTCGGCGGCGAGCGTGAACACCTCGGCGGCCGCACCCGGTCGGTCGGGGATGGGGATGCGCATCTCGGCCAGCTCGCTGGGTTGCGTGCCCCGCACGGGCAGGTTGGCTCGGGCGTCGCGGGCGTGCGCGAGACGTCGGTAGAGCTCGTCGCGATCGTCGGCGTGCACGACCTCGCGCATGCCCTGCAGCCCTTCGATGAGGCCGTCGAGCGCCGACAGGATGGCCGTGCGGTTCTCGGCGCAGATGTCGAGCCAGATGTTCGGCTGGCCGCTGGCGATGCGGGTCATGTCGCGGAAGCCGCCGGCCGCCAGGCGCAGCAACGCCGCGTGTTCCTCGGAACGCTCGCTGGCCAGGCCCATCAGCGTGGCGGCGGTGAGGTGCGGCACGTGACTGATGACGGCCACCGTCTGGTCGTGCCGGTCGGCCGGCAACGCCACCACGTCGGCGCCGAGCTCGGCCACCACGGCTGCCACCGCGCTGAACGTGGTGTCGGCGGTGTTGCTCGACGGGGTGAGCACCCACACCGCCCCTTCGAACATGCTGCCATCGGCCCCGTCGAGGCCTTCCAGCTCGCTGCCCGCCATCGGATGACCGCCGACGAACCGAGGGTGATCGACCGCCGCGACGACCGCCGCCTTCACGCTGCCGACGTCGGTGACCAGGCCGACGGTCTCGGCGAGTGCCCGCTTGGCCTGATCGGCCACGGTGAGCACGGGGGTGGCCACGAACGTGATCTCGGCGGTCGGATCGAGGCCCAACGCGCCGATGAGGCCCATCTCCTGCGCACGGGCGCAGCGCAGCGGATCCGTGTCGTCGCCGCTGACGTGCCAGCCGCGATCGGTGAGGGCGCGCGCGATGGAGCCCCCGATGAGTCCGAGACCCACGACGTTCGCCCGACGACTGGTTGACACGGCTCGCTAGCGTATCGGCCGGGTGTCGCCCGCCGCCGACTCCACCA
>CAZWCU010000227.1:0-6877 GCA_964632715.1 uncultured Bifidobacterium sp.
GGGCAGCGGTTCGTCGCCGACTCGCGGGCGTTCCGTCAGCTCGTCCGACTCGCGCCACAGGCGTCGAGCGACCGCGACGACCTCGTCGATCCGTCCAGCTTCCAGGTGGCGGCGATGCGGCGCGCACAGGCGATGGGGATCGTGCGCGACGACATCGACGCCGACGCGCTCGGCCGGCAGATCTACCTCTCGTACAGCGGCGCGATGAACCTGTGGAGCACCGGCCGTCTCGACGACGAGGGCTTCGCGATCGCTGCGCTGCACGGACTGTTCACCGCACTCACGGCCGCGGCCGGTGATGCCCACCGCGGCGAGTTCGTCGACCGCATGCGCACACTCGACGCGTCGCTCGAGCAAGCGTGGCAGCGCGGTCAGCGCAGCCGGTGATCAGGTGTCCAGCGAGCCGCCGTATATCTGCCAGGCGAGCAGCGACTTCGCGGCCAGGCTGAGCACGAGATAGGTCTTCTCGCCGTAGGCGTAGTTGCGCCAGCGGCCGACGCCTTTGTACTGCAGCCACTGGTTGAGCCCGAAGCTGAAGAAGAAGATCAGCTCCGCCACGACGATGACGTAGACGAAGCCAGGCACCTCGGGGGCGCCGATGACGTTGAACCAGATGGCCAACCATGGGGCGATGCCGGCGACGGTGCCGAACCAGAACGGCATCATCGTGGTCGTCGTGCGGCCGGGCGGGTTCATCCGCTCCTGCAGCCAGCCGAACAGGATCATGGCGACGTTGGCGCCGGCGATCGCGAACACGGCCGTGACGTCGGTGATCCCGCTGTAGAACCCGATCAGCAGCACCATCAACGTCGCGCTGAACGAGTACTCCACCCAGCGGAACCGGTTGATACCTCGCGCCAGATCGCGTTCGTAGGTACGGCGTGCGAAGGTCGCGGTGGCGAAGTGGTCGAACGCTGCCAGGAACAGGAACACGGCGATCGCCGGGCCGATCGGCACGTCGAACAGCCGCTCGGGGGTCGTCAGCCGCGTGCCGGGAGGGCCTTGCGGATACGTGGTCGTGACGGTGATGACGAAGCCGCTCGTCATCACCAGGATCAGCACAGCCTGCGCGGCGTGGAGCACCGAGAGCCCGAGGTTCCACCTGCGCAAGCCGGCGAGGCGCTCGGGGGTCACACCGGAGGCCACCGTCATGTCGCTGCGCTCGGTGTCGGCTGGCAGTGTCGCTGGATCGGTCATACGTGACTTCCTTCTGTGAGGACGGAGCTGACGAGGTCAGCGCCGTCGGTTGTTCCGGACGGGTTGGGACGCGCTGCGACGAAGGAGTGCAGCCGCTCGGCATCGGCGCAGATGCCGGCGAGGAGCCCGGGGAAGATGAAGCGGTGGAACGGTGCAACGGCGACCCAGTAGAGACGCCCGAGCAATCCCCGCGGATGGAAGCGAGCGGTTTGCGTGATGGTCGCACCGGTGCCATCAGCCTCGATCTCCCACTGCAGCCAGGCAGCCCCGGGCAGGCGCATCTCGGCTCGCAGGCGGAGGAGGGCGCCGGGCACGAGCGCCTCGACGCGCCAGAAGTCGAGCGGATCGCCGACCGACAGCCGGCTCGGGTGGAGGCGCCCACGTCGCATCCCGACACCGCCGATCACCGAGTCGAGCACGCCACGCAGGCTCCACAGCAGATCGCCGGTGTACCAACCCTGCCGGCCCCCGATCGAGCAGACCACCTGGAACAGCTCGTCCGGCATCGCGGCCACGTGGCGCACACGTCGGTCGAGGTTCACCGTGCCACCGGCCCACGCCGGGTCGGTGGGCTGCGGTTCGGCCGGCGCTCGCCCGCCGAGCTCGGCGAGCGCCCAACTGGTCGGCACATCGCCACTGAGCGAGTGGCCCAGCGCCAACTTCACGGCCTCGCGGTAGCTGATCTGCTCCACCGGCATCAGCTCGGCAGCGGCGTCGCCGGTGACGATCACGTCGTTGACGAGACTCTCGATGAGCGGACGGGCGAGCATCGGCGGGATCGGGGTGACGAGGCCGATCCATCGCGACGACAGCCCCGGTGTGAGAAACGGCACTGGCACCACGAGCCGGCGTCGGAGACCGGCGACCTCCGCGTACTGCGCCATCATCTCGCGGTAGGTCAGCACCTCGGGACCGCCCACGTCGAGGACTCGGCCGGTGACATCCGCCGTGAGTGACTCGACCAGGAAGTGCAACACGTCGCGAACGGCGACCGGCTGGCACTTGGTGTCGACCCACCGTGGGGTGACCATCGCAGGGAGCACCTCCACGAGGTATCGCAGCATCTCGAAGCTCGCCGATCCGGACCCGATGACGACGGCAGCACGCAGTTCGACCACCGGGACCGAACCCTTGGCCAGCTCGGCGCCCACCTCCTGGCGACTGGCCAGATGTTCGCTGAGGTTCCCCGACGAGTGATCGCCCAGCCCGCCCAGGTAGATGATGCGGCGCAGCCCTGCGACCTCGGCGGCGCGACGGAAGTTCTCGGCGACCTCACGGTCGTGCTCGGCCCACTCGGCCGACGACCCGATGGAGTGCACGAGGTAGAACGCTGCCTGCACTCCCGACATCGCCTCGCTGAGGTCGCCGCCGACATCACCCTGGACGAGTTCCACCGACTCGCGCCACGGCGCCGACACGACCTTGGCAGGCGTGCGCACCAGGCATCGCACTCGGTACCCGCGTTCGAGCAGCACCGCGACCACACGGCCTCCGACATAACCGCTGGCTCCGGTGACCAGCACCGTGGCCCCGGGCTGCACGGCCGACCCACTCGTCGCCGACACGTCGTCGTGCGACGGTGGCTGGGGGTCTGACGGCGCTTCCGGCGTCTTCATCGAATCTCCGTTACATTTAGCACTAATGTCTGCAACTCTCGAACCTCCGCGTCCATTCCCCCGCACGAGAGTTCGCAGACCAGCCGTTGCCCCGCGTCGGCAGCCGCATCCGTGAACGGCGTGCATTCGCTCGATGGTGCGTCCGTGCTCCTGGCCGGGGCCACCGGCGGCCTCGGGCGAGCGATCGGGGCCGAGCTGCATCGCCGAGGTGCTGCGCTGACCGTCGTCGCGCGCAGCGCCGCACGCCTCGAGGCGCTGGCACTGCCTGGAGCCAGAGTGGCGTTGGACCTGCGGGCTCCCGACGCATGCGCCGCCGCGGTCGGCGCGGCCCTCGAGCACCGAGGTCAACTCGACGTCGTCGTCAATGCGGTCGGGGTGGTGGCGTTCGGACCGGTCGACGAACTGTCGATCGACACGATGGAGGAGTTGTTCCTCACGAACACCTTCGTGCCGATCATCCTGGCACAGGAGGCACTACGGGTGTTGCGGCCGGGTGGCGCGATCGTGAACATCTCCGGCGTCATCGCCGAGACCAATCTCGCCGGCATGGCGGCGTACGGCGCGTCGAAGGCGGCCGTTCGCGCGTTCGACCAGGCACTCGGACGCGAGGCGCGGCGGCGACAGATTCGGGTGCTCGATGCTCGCCCGCCGCACACCGAGACCGGACTTGCCGACCACCCGATCGCCGGCGTCGCACCGCGCATGCCTCGGGGACTCGCGCCCGAGCACGTGGCGGCCGTGATCTGCGACGCCCTCGAATCCGGCGCGGCCGACCTCCCCAGCTCGGCATTCACGGCCTGACCCGGGCGGTCGCAGTCGTCAGTCGTGGACGACGGGCACCTGCGGCGGGTAGTACCTGCGACGCGCCCACAACGAGACGTAGACGAGGCCGACGAGCACGGGCACCTCGATGAGCGGGCCGACCACGCCGGCGAGCGCCTGACCGGAGGAGACCCCGAACACGCCGATCGCGACCGCGATGGCCAGCTCGAAATTGTTGCCCGCGGCCGTGAACGCGATGGACGCGTTGCGGTCGTAGGGCAGGCCCATGCGGAAGCCGGCAGCGAAGCTGCCGAACCACATGATCGCGAAGTAGACGAGCAGCGGCAGCGCGATGCGAGCGACGTCGAGCGGCTGGTCGGTGATGCGATCACCCTGCAGCGCGAACAGGATGACGATGGTGAACAGCAGTCCGTAGAGCGCGACCGGACCGATCTTGGGCAGGAAGCGCTCCTCGTACCACTCGACGCCCTTGGCCCGCTCGCCGAACGTGCGGGTGAGGAACCCGGCGAGCAGCGGCACGCCGAGGAAGATGAGCACCGACTTGGCGATCTCCCACACGGTGACGTCGATGCCCTCACTGTCGAGGCCGAGCCAACCGGGCAGCAGCTCGAGGTAGAAGTAGCCGAGCAGCGAGTAGGCAACGATCTGGAACAGCGAGTTGATCGCCACCAGCACCGCGGCGAGCTCGCGGTTGCCGCACGCGAGGTCGTTCCAGATGAGCACCATCGCGATGCACCGCGCGAGGCCGACGATGATGAGCCCGGTGCGGTACTCGGGCAGGTCGGGCAGCATCAGCCAGGCCAGCGCGAACATCACGGCGGGCCCGATGAGCCAGTTCAGCACCAGCGACATGACGAGCGCGCGCCGGTCGGCGACCACGGTGCCGATGGAGCGGTAACGCACCTTCGCCAGCACCGGGTACATCATCGCGAACAGCCCGATCGCGATGGGCAACGACACCGTGTCGAGCTTCACCTTCTCCAGTTGGTCGTTGAGGTCGGGGAACGCGCGACCGAGCCCGATGCCGAGCAGCATCGCTGCGCCGATCCACACCGGGAGCAGCCGATCGAGCCTCGACAGGTGCGCCGTCGCAGCGCGACCGTCGACCGGATCGACACTCACGTCGTGGGTCATGCACTCACTCCCTTGTCATCGTCGATCGTCGAACGACGATGAGCATACCGCTCGGGCAGAGCGGGAAGACGCAGCGTGAGCAGCCACGTGACCGCGACGAAGGCCGCCGAGCCCCACAGCGCAGCGGCGAGTCCGCCCCACAGGTAGCAGACGCCCGACAGCAGCGTGCCGACCAGCCGACCGGCCGCGTTGGCCGAGTAGTAGAAGCCGACGTCGAGTGAGATCGCGTCGTCGTCGGAGTACGCCAGGATCAGGTACGAGTGCAGCGACGAGTTCAGTGCGAACACGACCCCGAACACCACCAACCCGCCGACGATCGCGACTGTGGTGCCCACGTCGAACGCGACTGCCAGCGCAATGGTGGCGGAGACGAGGGCGAGCACGAATGCCCAGCGGCGCGCCGCGTGCACCTCGTCGAGCACCAGCCCGCCGCGTCGGCGCAGCAGTCGCGGGGCGAACGACTGAACGATGCCGTAGCCGATGACCCACGCGGCGAGAAACCCGCCGATGCCCTGATACGACCAGCCGAGCTGCTCGTCGAGGAACACCGGCAGCGCCACCACGAACCAGATGTCGCGCGACCCGAACAGGAAGAAGCGCGCGGCCGACAACCGGTTGACCGCCATCGACTTCGACAGGATGGAACGCAGCGGCGCCTTCTTCTTCGACCGACCGATGTCCTCGTCGAGCAGCACGATCAACGCGATCCCGACGACCGCCAACATCGCGGCCATCGACCACAGCGACGCGTCGTAGCCGACCCACGCCAGCAGCGCGGCGCCCAGGAAGAAGCCGACGCCCTTGAGCGCGTTCTTCGACCCGGTGAGGATGGCGACGAGCCGGAACAGGGAACCGTCGCCGGCGACCGTCTTCACCGCGCTCTTCGAGCTCATCTTGGTGAGGTCCTTCGCCACGCCCGACAGCGCCTGCGCGCTCATCACGAACGCCACCGAGGCCCATTCGTGCCAACCGGGCTGCTGGAACGTGAGCGCCACCAGCGCCACGATCTGCAGGCCGAGGCCGGCCACCAGCGTTCGGTTGAGACCGGTGCGCGACCCCACCCACCCACCGAGCAGGTTGGTGACGACACCCATCAGCTCGTAGGCGAGGAACAGGAACGCGATGGCGACCGGCGAGTAGCCGAGCTCGTGGAAGTGCAGCAGCACCAACATGCGCAGCGCGCCGTCGGTGAGCGTGAACGCCCAGTACCCGGCGGTGACCAGCGCGTAGTTGCGCAGCTTCATCGCGCGACAGCGCCGGCCCTGAGGCCGCTCGCCACCATCGCGGCCAACTCGGCCATGCGGAACACGTAGCCGTACTCGTTGTCGTACCAGATGAGCACCTTCACCATCCGGCCGTCGATCACCATCGTGGACGGTCCGTCGACGATGCCCGAGCGCGTGTCGTTGGTGAAGTCGGCCGAGACCAACGGCCGGTGCTCGAAGCCGAGGATGCCCTTCAGCTCACCCTCCGCCGCGGTGCGCAGCAGGTCGTTGACCTCGTCGACCGTGACGTCGCGTTGCATCGTGAACACGGCATCGGTGAGCGACGCGTTGAGCAGGGGCACGCGCACGGCGTGGCCGTTGAGCTTGCCCGCCAGCTCGGGGTAGATCATGGTGATGGCGGTCGCGGACCCGGTGGACGTGGGGATCAGCGAGTTGAGCGCGGAGCGCGCCCGGCGAAGATCCTTGTGGGGCGCGTCGACGACGACTTGCGTGTTGGTGACGTCGTGCATGGTGGTGATGGCACCGCGCTCGACGCCGATGGACTGGTGCAGCACCTTCACCACGGGGGCCAGGCAGTTGGTGGTGCACGACGCGGCCGTGACGATGTGGTGCACGGCGGGGTCGTAGAGGTGATCGTTGCAGCCCATCACCACGTTCAGCGCGCCGCTGCTCTTCACCGGCGCGGCCACGATCACCTGCTGCACACCGGCGTCGAAGTACCCCGCCAACAACTCGGCGGTTCGGAACGCGCCGGTGCACTCCAGCACCAGGTCGACACCGTGGTCGGCCCACGGCACGTCGCCGGGGGTGAGGTGCTCGGAGAACGTGACGGATGCACCGTCGATCTGGAGTGACGTGCCGTCGGTGCCGACGTTGCCGTCGTAGCGACCGTGCACCGAGTCGAACTCGAGCAGGTGCGCC
>CAZWCU010000228.1:0-6862 GCA_964632715.1 uncultured Bifidobacterium sp.
CGACCACCGACAGGCCGAGCGAGTGCCCGA
Organism: uncultured Bifidobacterium sp.; assembly: GCA_964632715.1. Taxonomy (GTDB): domain Bacteria; phylum Actinomycetota; class Acidimicrobiia; order Acidimicrobiales; family Ilumatobacteraceae; genus UBA668. Next base: position 31 of record CAZWCU010000228.1, read on the forward strand.
GGTTCACCACCGCCTCCACGATGGTGGAGTCCTCCTGATCGATGCCCAGCCCGTTCACGAACGTGCGGTCGACCTTGATGGCCTCCACCGGGAACCGCTTCAGGTAGGTGAGCGACGAGTAGCCGGTGCCGAAGTCGTCGACGGCGAGGTGCAGGCCCAGGCTGCGCAACTCGCGCAACGCCACGGTGGCTGCTTTGACGTCGGCCATCAGGGCCGTCTCGGTGATCTCCAGCCACAACGCACCGGCCGACACCCCGGCCTCCGCCAACGCGTCGGCGACGATGTCGACGAGCTGACTGCTCATCAGCTGGCGCACGCTGACGTTCACCGACACGGACAGGTCGCCGAAGCGTTGCGAGTTGTTGCGCCACTGACCGAGCTGCGCGAGCGACTCGCGCAGCACGGCCGCGCCCACTTCACCGATGAGACCGGTCTCCTCCGCCATCGGCAGGAACTGATCGGGCCCGAGCAGACCGCGATCCGGGTGACGCCAGCGGGCGAGCACCTCGAAGCCGACCAGGTGACCATTACCGAGCTGCACGATCGGTTGGTAGTAGGGCACGATCTCGCCGCGCTCGAGGCCGCGGCGCAGCTCGTTGGTGGTGCGCAACGTGAGCACCGTCGCGTCGTGGCTGCCGGGGGCGAACACCTCCACGCGGTCGCGGCCACGCGCCTTCGCGCGGTACATCGCGGCGTCGGCGTCGCGCAGCATCTCGGTGGTGGTGACGCCCTCGCGGTCCGACACGGTGATGCCGATGCTGGCGGTGACGAACAGCTCGGCGCCGTCGAGCACCAACGGCTGGGCGATCTCCGCGCGCAGCCGCTCGGCCACTTCGAAGGGGTCGTAGCTGCCGCTCACGTCGCGCAGCATGACGATGAACTCGTCGCCGCCGAAGCGACCCAACAGGTCGCGGTCGCGCACCACCGATCGCAGCCGCTCGCTCATCGCCTGCAGCAACTGGTCGCCGGCATCGTGGCCGAGGCTGTCGTTGATGACCTTGAAGTTGTCGATGTCGATGAACAGCACCGCGATGGACCCGGGCTCGGCAGCCTCCAGGTACGCGCCGAGACGCTCGAGGAAGCGGAAGCGGTTGGGTAGACCGGTGAGGCCGTCGTGAGTGGCGGCCCACTCGAGGCGCTCCGCGTTGTGACGTTGCTCGGTGACGTCCTCGATGTGTGCGATGGCGAGCGACTCGCCTTCGCCGTCGTCCATGATCGACACCCACGTGCGCGCCCACACCACGCCGCCGTCGCCGCGGATGTACCGCTTCTCCATGCGATAGCTGTCGGCATCGTCGGTGGCCGCTTGCACCAACAGGTTGCGGTTGCGCTGCCAGTCGTCGGGGTGGCTGATGTCCTCCACCGTCTGACCGATGAGCTCGTCGCGCGATCGCCCGAGCATGGCCACCAGCGACTCGTTCACGTCGATCAGCACGCCGCCGGGCGCGGTGGACAACGCCATGCCGGTGGGCGCGCCGTGGAACGCGAGACGGAAGCGCTCACGCGCCTTCTCCAGCCGGCGCGCCTCCGCCTCGCGGAAGGTGACGTCGCGCAGCGCGATTACCACGCGGTCCGGGTCACGCAACGGCACGTTCGCGTCGGCCTCCAGCAGCACCAGCGAGCCGTCGGGGCGTTGGAACGGAAGGGTGGGCGTGACCATGCTGCCGCCGGAGTGGACCTGACGCCACAGCTCGATCAGGCGCGGCCGATCGTCCTCGTGGAACAGATCGGTCAGGAAGTGCCCCAACAGTTCGTCGCGCGGTCGGCCGGTGAGCGACTCGGTGTTCGCGTTCACGTCGCGGATGCGGCCACCGTGCCCCAGCACCACCACCGCGTCGGGCAGGTCGTCGAGCAGACGGCGCAGCTCGTCCTGCGCGTGCTGCAGCTCGTCGATGTTGTCGTTCAGCTGCTGCGCCCACCGCGCCGACTGGCGGTAACCCGCGAGCTGACTGACCGCCCACAGCGTGCCCACCATCAACCCGAGCACGGCCGTGCCACTGTCGGCCTCCTCGTCGCCGATGATGTACCGAACGGTGGCCAACCACACGCCCGCGGCGCACAGACCGTGCACGAGGACCAGTCGCCCGAGCGTGGGTCGCCGCGCCACGAGGCGCCCACCGGCGGGCACCGCCAACGCGCAGACGAGCAGCACCAGCGAGAGCATCCAGGATGTCGCCGTGGCCGCGATGCTGCCCGGACTCTCGACGCCGCGCGACGCCCCGGCCACCACGTGACTCACCGCCAGCGACACCATCGAGAGGAAGAACAGCAGCCGCGCCGGAGAACGGTCGACCATCAACATCAGGAACAGCACGGAGGCCAGGAACACGTCGAGCGCCGGGTACACGAGCAGCTCGAGGTGCCCGACGAACGAGTAGCCGGCGAGATCGCGACCCGATGGCGCGATGACCAGCTCCCACAGGAAGAACATGATCGCCAAGCCCAGCAGCGCGCCGTCGATGACGTGCACGAGCGCCGCCGAGGGTGTGCTGCCGCGGAGGTGGCGCACCATGAACGCCAGGAAGCAGCCGTAGAACACCAGCATGCCGGCGTCCGCCACGGTGAGCCCGTCGCCACGCCACTCTGCCCACCCGAGGCTGAGCACCAGGTGCGAGAACACGCTGCCGGCGAGTGCGGCGGTGACCAGCCACCAGTGCCCGCGCGATTCCACCTGCGATCGAGCCCACGACACACCCAACGCGAGCAGTGACAGGGCCAGCAGCGTCAGGTGCATCCAGCGAGCCCATTCGTCGACACCACTGGTGTCGGCCACCAACGCAGCGAGGCCCTGCAGCGCGATCACCGCGACCGCGACACCGGCAGCACGCACGCCCCACGCGCGGCTCGGTCGCCACGGCACGCGGCGTTGCTCGCCCCCCTCACCCAGCATTGCGTCCCGCCGCCTCTCGTCTCACGTGAATGTGTGAAGAATATCACTCCGCGTGTTCGGATCGCCACCATTCGTCGAGACGGGCGCGGATCGCACCGTCGCCCAACAGCCCCTCGTCGAGGCGAATCTCGAGCAGGTGGTGCAGGGCCTTGCCCACCATCGGCCCCGGGGCCAGCTCGAGATGCGCCATCACCTCGGCGCCGTTCAGCTCCGGCCGGATGGAGGCGATCTCCTCCTTCGACGCCAGTTCCGCGATGCGCACCTCCAGATCGTCCATCCGTCGCGCCAGCACCAACGCCTTCTTCTCGTTGCGAGTGGTGCAGTCGCAGCGGGTCAGCACGTTCAGCTCCTGCAACAGCGGACCGGCGTCGCGCACGTAGCGGCGCACCGCAGAGTCCGTCCACCCCATCGCGTACGTGTGGAAGCGCAGGTGCAACGCCACCAGTTCGCAGATGGCCTGCACGTCGTCGTTGCTGTAGCGCAGCGCCTCGAGGCGCTTGCGAGTGAGGCGAGCACCGACCGCGTCGTGGTGATGGAAGGTGACGCCCTTGCCCTTCTGGTACCCGCGGGTGCGAGGCTTGCCCACGTCGTGGAACAACGCGGCAAGGCGAGTGCGACGGAAGTCGAACGGCGGACTGCCCGCGGGATGCTCCGCCGGCGGCCGTACGTTCTCGACCACGGCCAACGTGTGCGTGAGCACGTCCTTGTGGCGATGGATCGGGTCCTGCTCGAGCTGCATCATCGGCAACTCCGGCAAGAACTCGTTGGCCAAGCCGGTCTCGATGAGGAACCACAGCCCCGCGGTCGGGTGCGGCACGGTGATGAGCTTGTCGAGCTCGTCGCGCACTCGCTCGGCCGAGACGATCTCGAGCCGACCCTTCAACGCCTTGACGGCCTCGACCAGCTCGGGCACCGGCGTGCACTGCAGGCGCGCGATGAAACGGGCGGCGCGCAGCATGCGCAACGGGTCGTCGCTGAAGCTCACCTCCGGCGCCAGCGGCGTGCGTAGCGTGCGCGTGAGCAGATCGACCGCGCCGCCGTACGGATCCACCAGCGTGGGTGCATCGGTGGTGAGCTCGAGTGCCATCGCGTTGATGGTGAAGTCGCGGCGCGACAGGTCGGTCTCGATGCGATCGCTGAACTGCACGTCGGGTTTGCGCGAGTCGTCGGTGTACGCCTCCGCCCGGTGCGTGGTGATCTCGTAGATGCGGTCGCCGTTGGGCCCGTGCTTCTTGGCGCCGATGGTGCCGAAGCGCTCGCCCTGGGTCCACACGGCGTCGGCCCACCCGCGCAGCAGTTGCTTCACCTCGTCGGGGTGTGCGTCGGTGGTGGCGTCGAAGTCGTACAGCTCGCCGCTCGCCGGGTCGTTGCCGGTGAGCACATCGACCCCTGCCGAATCGCTGCCGGCGAGCAGGTCGCGCACCGTGCCACCCACCAGGTACAGGCGGTGGCCCGCCTCGCGGAAACGCTGGCTGAGTGGTGCCAGCTCGGCCAGCACCGGTTGGAAGCGTGCCGGGATCACAGCAGGTCTTCGACGAGCCAGTAGTCGAGTGCCTGGCGCACGGCGCCACCACCCGGCCCACCCGAAGTGGCGTGCTCGAACGGCGTGCCCGGCTCGTCGGCCAGCTCGCGCATGACCGTGGCCGACGAGAACGTGAGCGCATCGAGGTCGTAGCCGCCCTCGAGCATCACGAGCCGGCGACCGGGTGGCACCAGCGACAGCACGCGCTTCGTGAGCGGCGCGTAGTCGCCCGCAGCCAGCGCGAGCTCGGTGATGGGATCGTTGCGATGCGCGTCGAACCCGGCCGACACGATGACCCACGTGGGTGCGAACCGCTCCGCGATGGGAGCCACCAACTGGTCGAAGGCGTACAGGTACACGTCGCCGGTGGCGCCCGGCGGCAGCGGGATGTTCACCGTGCGCCCACGCGCCGGCCCCTCGCCGACCTCCGTGTGACGCCCAGTGCCGGGGTACAGCGGCCACTGGTGCAGGCTCACGAACAGCACGCGAGGGTCGTGGTAGAAGACCGCCTGCGTGCCGTTGCCGTGGTGCGCGTCGTAGTCGAAGATGAGCACTCGTTCGCCCTGCTCGGCCAGCACCGCAGCCGCGACGGCCACGTTGTTGACGAAGCAGAACCCCATCGATTCGTCGCGCGTGGCGTGGTGCCCGGGCGGGCGCACCGCACAGAAGGCTGCGTCGCCGCGACCCTGCTGCAACGCACGCACCGCGGTGAGCCCCGCGCCGGCCGCCAACGTGGCCGCGGTCCACGAGCCGGGGCTCGCGTACGTGTCGGCATCGAGCCGTCCGCCGCCGGCCGCCGAGATGCCTTCGATGCGGTCGAGGTACGCGGTCGGGTGCACCAGCTCGAGCTCGTCACGGGTGGCCGCGACCGGCTCGATCGGTTCGATGGCATCGACGAGACCGGCCAGCTGCACTCCGTCGAGCACCGCCTGCAACCGCTCGGGGCGTTCCGGGTGGCGCGGCCCGGCCAGGTGGTCGAGATACGCGGTATGTGTGGCGAACAGCACGGTCACTCTCGCGACGCTATCGGCCCGACCTGCACCCGTCTCCCGTCCGCCGCGGCGCTCGGCCTCGTCGCGGAGCAGGCAGAGCAGCGAGGTACCCGCGGGTCGGCGAGCAGCTACCGTCACGAGCGTGAAGAGCGAGGCCGACCAGCGCAACCTGGAACGCCCCACGTTGGTGCTGCGCGGCTCCGGCGTCTCCTGTCGCGTGCAGCAGTGGTCGTACCAGCCCACCACCGCGCAACTGGTGCTCTACCAGCAGGCACAGCTGCCCTCGCTCACCGATCTGCAGCAGTGGGGCGACCGGCTCCGTTCGCTCGGCTACACCACGGTGCGCACCACTGCGTTGGCCGCCACGGGGGCACACCGCGCCGAGGCGACCGGCTACCGATGCATCCAGGAGCTGGCGCTGCTGGCCCACGTCGAGCCGTCACGCAGCCGACGGATCGCCGGACTCGGCCCACTCGCCGCCACGCACCGGTTGGCCTCCGATCAGCACGCCGCCGCGAGTGCGATCGATCTCGCCGCGTTCGGCGCCGACTGGGCCCTCGAGGCACACGCCATCGACGGGGTGTGCACGGCCACGCCGCGACATCGAGCACGCAGCGCGGGCAGCCCGTTGGGCGCGTACGCGATCAGTGGACGCGACGCGAAGCAGGGTTTCCTGCAACGGCTCGCGGTGCACCCGAGCCTCCAGCGGCAGGGGCTGGGGCGGGCGCTGGTGCACGACTCCTTGCAGTGGGCCGCTCGGTGGCGCGTGCAGCGCGTGCTCGTCAACACGCCGGTCGACAACGAGCCCGCCATCGCGCTGTACGAGCAGTTCGGTTTCCGCCGCCTCGGTGAGCAGTTGCGCGTGTACGAGCTGGATCTCCGATGAGCCGTACCACGCTGCACCGGCTGACGCGAGGAGTCGCCGTGGTCGCCGTCGCACTCGCCACCGCGGCGCCTGCCGGTGCACAGGGATCCCCGAGTGGGTCGCCCACCACGTTGGCCATCCGCATCGGACTGGTCTCGCAGACCCCGTTCGACCTGGCGCCCGACGGCACGGTCACGTTGGTGCTCGACCTCCCCACCCTCACGCCACCTCTCGATGCCGCCAACTACGCCGACGCGGCCATCGTCGTCACCGCCTACCGCCCGGTCGTCACCCGACTGGAGGTGGCCGACGTGCAGCAGGGCACGCTCGTGCGCGGCGGCGACAGCGTCGAGCTCCCACTGGCCACGGTGCCGTCACCCGCAGCCGGGCAGCTCACCGTCACGGTGCCCACCGAGACCACCGCTCGCACCCTCGAGGCGCTCCAACCCCCGCAGGCCGGCTTGTACCCAGTACTGGTGGAGGTGATCGACGGTGTCAAGGTGCTCGCCGAGCTCACCACCTTCGTCCACCGGCTGCCCACCGAGGACGGGCCGGCGCTGGTG
>CAZWCU010000229.1:0-3522 GCA_964632715.1 uncultured Bifidobacterium sp.
ATGACGAGCGCGTGCGGCGCCAGCCGCGCGGCACGTTCGGCGGTGAGGCCGTACATGGTGGAGTACTCGTGCAGCGACGGCAGAAGGGCGTCGTCCATCCGTTCGCGTTGCACGCGCAACAGGTAGAGCACGTCGAGGTGAGGGAGCAGCGGGTCGAGCTCGTGGCTCACGTCGACCGGCCAGTCGCCGATCGACGACGGCAGCAGCGTGGGGGGTGCCACCAGCGTGACGTGTGCGCCCAGGGCGGCGAAGGCCTGCACGTCGCTGCGCGCGACGCGGCTGTGCTTGATGTCGCCGACGATCGCGATGCGCAACCCGTCGAACCCGTCGCGCCGGTTGAGTCCGGTGCGGATGGTGTAGCAGTCGAGCAGGGCTTGCGTGGGGTGCTGGTGCCAGCCGTCGCCGGCGTTGATGATGCTGGCGTTGGTCCAGCGGGTGATCATCTGCGGAGCGCCGCTGCTCTTGTGCCGAACCACGAACGCGTCGACGCCCATCGCGCTGATGGTCTCGATGGTGTCGCGCAGGCTCTCGCCCTTGTTGACGCTGCTGCTCGAGACGGCAAAGTTCATCGTGTCCGCGCTCAGCCGCTTGGCGGCGGTGTCGAAGCTGGTGCGCGTGCGAGTGGAGTCTTCGAAGAACAGGCTCACCACGTTCTTGCCGCGCAGCGCCGGCACCTTCGGGATCGGTCGGCTGCTCACCTCCACCATGTGGTCGGTGAGCTCGAGGAGATGATGGATCTGAGCGGGCGTGAGGTCGCTGATGGACAGCAGGTGCTTCATCGGATGACCACGCCTTCGCGAGTCGCAGCCACCTGCTCGTCGCGACTGGTGGGCAGGTTCTTGCCGACGAAGTCGGGACGGATGGGAAGCTCGCGGTGGCCGCGGTCGACCATCACGGCCAGCTGCACGGCCCGCGGCCGGCCGTAGTCGTTGAGCGCCTCCAGCGCCGCGCGCACGGTGCGCCCGGTGAACAGCACATCGTCGGTGAGCACCACGATGCGTCCGTCGAGCGGCACCGGGATGTCGGTGACGCTGCCGGGCACGATGGGTCGCAGGCCGACGTCGTCGCGGTGGAAGCTCACGTCGAGCGTGCCCACCGGCACCGGGTTCGCGGGGTCGATGGCGGCGAGCACCTCGGCCAGCGCCTCGGCCAGCCACACACCGCCGCGCTGGAGGCCGACGAGCACGAGGGAGGTGGGCCCGTGGTTGCGCTCGACGATCTCGTGGGCGATGCGGGTGATCGCCCGCCGGACGTCGTCGGCGCTGAGGACGATGCGTGCATCATCGCTTGCAGTCATGGCGTTCCCTTCACGTATGGGCCTCACAGGACCCATTTCACGTTCGGGCGAAATGGTAGCCGCGGTGGCGGAGGGGTCAGGCCTCGACCGCGACGTCGTCGACCGACAGGTGCCCGCCGTCCATGCGCAGCACCTGATCGGCACGATCCAGCGCCACCGCCCGATGGGACACGGCCAGCACCGTCATCCCTGCGGCCGCCAGGTTCTGCCACAGCTGCAGCTCGGTCTCCACGTCGAGCGCGCTCGACAGGTCGTCGAGCACGACCAGTTCCGGCGCGTGCACGAGTGCGCGTGCCGTGGCCACCCGCTGTCGCTGCCCGCCCGAGAGCCGCAGGCCGCGCGGGCCGATGAGCGTGGCGGTGCCGTCCGGCATCTCGTCGATGTCGGCGCGGACCGCTGCGAGGTCGAGGGCACGCAGCAGCTGGTCGAGCGACATCTCGCCGAGCGTGATGTTGTCGGCCACCGAGTCGCTGATCAGCTGGGGCACCTGCGGCAGGTATGCGGCGTTGGGAGGGACGAAGAACGCAGCGCGATCGGCGACCTCGCGACCGTTCCACGTGACCGAGCCGTGCACCGACGCGTCGTGGGTGAGGCCGAGCAGCGCGCGCAGCAGGGTGCTCTTTCCGGCGCCGATGGGGCCGGTGAGGACGGTGAAGGTGCCGCGTCTGATCGTGAACGACGCAGTGCCTACCCCAGCGCCCGACGGGTACTCCGCGGTGAGCTCGCGCACCTCGAGCACGTCGAGCGGATCGCGAGCGGGGCGCGTCGCGGCGATGCGCGGGCGCGTCTCACTGCGGCCGATCGGCAGTTCGCGTGGCAGCACCGTGTTGCGCACGTCTCGATCCGCCACCAGTCCGCGCATCCGCTCGAACGCGACGCCGGCCTGCTTCCGGCGCGCCATCACGCGACCGACCATCCGTGGCAAGAAGCTGAGCCATCCGAGGTATGCGGTGAAGACGGCGAGCGAGCCGACGTCGAACGTGCCGGCGGCCATTGCGGTGGCGGTGACCAGCAGCACGAACCCGAGCCCCACGTCGGCGGCGCCCTGTGCGAACGCCTGCACGCCGTCGTCGAGCACGCGGTCGCGCACGGCCGTGGTGCGGCGGATGTCGACGAGCGTGCGCAGTCGCGCGGTCGTGTAGGTGGTCGCGCCGTTCACCTTCACGGTGGTGGCCGCGGCCATCACGTCGCCGAGGAATCCGCTCACCGCTGCCGATGCTTCGCGGTCGGTTGCCCGGTAGCGCTTGATGCGGTTGTCGAGCGTGCGTGTCGCGATGGCGACGCCGGCGAGCGGCACGATGAGGATGGTGGCCGCGCCGGCGTCGATGCTGCCGAGCACGAACGCGGCGAGCACGGTGAACACGGTGCCGGCGCTGATGTCGATGAGGCCGTCGATGAACATCGTCGCGTCTTCCACGTCGTCGCGGAAGTGGGTGATGGCTTCACCGGCGGAGCCGACCGGCTGACCCGACTCGGGCCCACCGCTGGCCAGCTGTGCGGTGAGCAGGTTGGCGCGCAGGAACGTCTGCATGTGGACCCAGGTGCGAGTGAACACCAGCGCACCGGCGTGGATGGTGGTCATCCGCAACACGTCGGTGAGCAGCGCCGCGAGTGCGAACACGTAGACCATGCTGGTGTCGCCGTTCTCCAGCGCGTGGAAGCCGCGGCCGAGCAGCCAGCCGCCGAGCACCGGGAAGGTGAAGAACAGCACGAACAGCGACCAGCTGAGCCAGAACTCGCGAGGTCGGTGGTTCATCACGCGCCAGGCGAGGCGCCACACGCTCGGCGGCTGCGTCATGACGTGCCCTCCAGTGCCAGCTCGAGCAGGTGGTGGAAGCGGCTGCCGCCGTCGCCGGCGAGCACGTCGCGGGTGCCGTGCTCGACGATCACGCCGTGATCGAGCACGAGGATCTCGTCGACGTGGCGCAGCGTGCGCAGGCGGTGAGCGATGATGATGGTGGTGCGCTCGCGCATCATCTCGGCGATGGCGATCTCCAGGCGCGCCTCGGTCGCGGGGTCGACGCGCGCCGTTGCCTCGTCGAGCACCACCAGGTCGGGCTCGCGCAACCACACACGGGCGAGCGCCAGCAGCTGCGCCTCGCCGGCGGACAAACCCGCCCCGCCGGCGCCCAGCTCGCGATGGGTGCCGCCGGCGACGAGCGCATCCAGCCCGACCCGACCGAGTGCGTGCCCCGCCTGGGCCTCGGTTGGCGTTGGGCGGAAAC
>CAZWCU010000229.1:3532-6846 GCA_964632715.1 uncultured Bifidobacterium sp.
CATGCGCGTTTCGCGGTGGCCGCCACCATTGTTGCCGGGGACGGGGGCGTCCGGCCCGACTGGACCGGGGGCGGCCTCACCCTGTGCTTCGGGGGGCTGGGGGTCGAACGGCGGGACGTTGTCGCGCACGGGGCCGCTGAACAGCTCCACCTCCTGCGGGATCATCGCCACCCGCCGGCGCAGCTCGGTCATCGGGATGTCGGCGATGGGAACGCCGCCGAGCCGCAGCTCGCCGTGGGTCGACTCCACCAGCCGCAGCAGCAAGCGCGAGAGTGTGGTCTTGCCGCTGCCGGTGCGGCCGACGACGCCCAGCGATCGCCCGGCGCCGAGTGTGAACGAGAGGTCGTGCAGCACGCGTTCCGCGTGGATGTCGGTCGTGTCGGAGTTGACGTCGTGCTCGTCGGCGTACTCGAACGAGACGGCGTCGAACTCGACGGCGAGGGGTCCGGCGGCGGGGGAGGTGGTGCCGCTGTCGAGGATGGTGGGTTGCACGGCGAGGAGGTCGATCACCCGCACCATCGCCCCGCTGGCCTTCTGCACCACTTCGAGCTGCTGCACCACGTCCTCCAGCGGCCGTTCGAGCAGCAGCACGTACTGGAACATGAGGAACGCGGTGCCGAGCGTGATCGAGCCGTTGCTCACCAGCACGGCGCCGGCGATCAGCGACACGGCCGAGCCGACCGCGACCGATCCCTGCACCGCCCACCACAGCCGCAGGAACGCCGACTCCCTGCGCACGGAGCTGTTCATCGCGTCGGAGCTCTCCTCCACGAACCGCCACATCGCATGCGCGCCGGCGCCGTTGGCGCGGAGGTCTTCTGCGGCGGTGAGGCGCTCCTCGATGCCGCCGTAGAGCTGCGCGTACGACCCCATCTCCTCGGTGCTCTCGCCCACGGCTCGGTGGCGGCCGCGCACGATGGTGCTCGCCGCGACGGTGACGTACACCGACGAGCCGAGTGCCAGCCGCCAGTCGACCACGAACAGCACGCCCAGCATGCCGAGCACCATCGCCGCCGCGCCCGCCACCCGGGGCACGACGCGACCGAGGAAGTCGCTCACCGACGTGACGTCGCCGTCGACGCGCTGGATCAGCTCGCCGGGCGTGTGGCGGCGGTGGAACTCGTGGTCGAGGCCGAGCACGTGCTCGGCCAGTTGGAGCCGGATCTGGTTGGTGGTGTGCCACGCGGTGACGGTGGAGCACCACGACACGATCACCAGGATGATCTGCGTGGCCACGGCCAGCCCGAGGAACACGAGGGCCAGCGAGGTGAGCTCGTCGGCCGTGCCGCCCTCGCCGGCGAGATCGATGATGCGACGAACGACCAGCGGTCCGGCCAGGGAGAACCCGGAGCTGAGCGCGACGAGGAGCCCGAGGCCCGTCCATCGTCGGGCGTCGGGCCGCATCAGCGCGCCGAGCGCGCGCCACCGGGAAGTCGCGGTCGACATGCCCAGAGTCTCCCGCGCCCGAACGTCCCTGCCCTGGTGATTTACGAGCGCTACGATGCCTTCACGGGTATTCGCGATTCGCGCGACAAGGGCTTGGCGTTGTCCGCGCGGGGCGGTAGCATTGCACCTCGGCCCTTGCGAGCCTTGTCGTGCGCTGTCACGCCTCCACTCGCCCGGGTCATCTGATCCCACCGATCGAGGAGGCTGTTCTGCCCAAGCCGAAAGACGACGCCATTGTGCTGGAAGGCACGATCAACGAATCGCTCCCGAACGCAATGTTCCGGGTCGAACTCGAAAATGGCCACAAGGTCCTGGCGCACATCTCCGGGAAGATGCGGATGCACTACATCCGCATTCTGCCCGGCGACAAAGTGCAGGTAGAGCTCACTCCGTACGACCTCACCCGCGGTCGTATCACGTATCGATACAAGTAGTCCGTCCTCGTCACCCCGACGAGTTCCCACGTCACGAACACCGAACAACGAAGGCACGTCACCATGAAGGTTCGACCGAGCGTCAAGAAAATTTGCGAGAAGTGCAAGGTCATCCGTCGCCATGGCGCCGTTCGGGTGATTTGTGAGAACCCCCGTCACAAGCAGCGCCAGGGCTGAAAGAGAAGATCGCACGATGGCACGTATTTCCGGCGTCGACATTCCCCGCGAGAAGCGGTTGGAAATTTCGCTCACCTACATCTTCGGTATCGGCAAGCCCACGGCGCAGCGCATCTGTGCCGACACGGGCCTCGACCCCAACCAGCGGGTCCGCAACCTCACCGAGGATGAAGTCAACAAGATCCGTGCATGGGTCGATGCCAACATCACCGTCGAGGGCGACCTGCGCCGCGACGTGGCGCAGGACATCAAGCGCAAGATCGAGATCCAGTGCTACCAGGGCGTGCGCCATCGCAAGGGCCTGCCCGTCCGTGGTCAGCGCACCCACACCAACGCTCGTACCCGTAAGGGCCCGAAGAAGACCGTCGCCAACAAGAAGAAGGCTGTGAGGAAGTAATGGCGAAGCCGAAGCCGGGCGGTCGCCGCCCCCGCAAGCGCGAGCGCAAGAACGTCACCAATGGTGTCGTTCACATCAAGAGCTCGTTCAACAACACCATCGTCTCCATCACCGACACCGAAGGCAACGTCATCTCGTGGGCGTCCTCCGGCGGTGTGGGCTTCAAGGGGTCGCGCAAGAGCACCCCGTTCGCCGCACAGATGGCCGCCGAAAAGGCAGCTCGTGCAGCGATGGAGCACGGTCTGCGTCGCGTCGAAGTGCAGGTGAAGGGCCCGGGTTCGGGTCGCGACACTGCAGTCCGCAGCATCCAGAACACCGGTATCGAGGTCACCTCGATCAAGGACGTCACCCCCGTACCCCACAACGGCTGCCGTCAGCCGAAGCGCCGCAGGACCTGATCACATGGCTCGTTACACCGGCCCCAAGGTGCGCATCTCGCGTCGCCTGGGCATCAACATCTACGAGAACGAGAAGGGCCGCAAGGCACTCGAGCGTCGTCCGTTCCCCCCGGGTGCGCACGGTCGCACGCGTCGTCGTGGCAACCCCAGCGAGTACCTCGCCCAGCTGCAGGAGAAGCAGAAGGCGAAGTACATCTACTGCGTCCTCGAGCGTCAGTTCCGCAACACCTACGAAGAGGCCGTGCGTCTGCAGGGCCCCACCGGCGAGAACCTGCTGCGTCTGCTCGAGCAGCGGCTCGACAACATCGTCTACCGCGCCGGCTGGGCCAGCACCCGTCCGCAGGCCGGCCAGTTCGTCAGCCACGGCCTCATCCAGGTCAACGGCAAGCGCGTCGACATCCGCAGCTACCGGGTCAAGAAGGGCGACGTCATCAGCCTGTCGCCCAAGGCCCAGGCGATGAT
>CAZWCU010000230.1:0-1062 GCA_964632715.1 uncultured Bifidobacterium sp.
CGCCGCCCGCAGCTGACCCCGCCACTCACGGCTCATCCGAGGCTTTCCTCCAGCTCCGGCCCATCCGAGGCTCACGTCCAGGATCCGCCCGCGCAAACCCTCGGAAGGACCCGACTTGGAGCAAAGCCTCGGACTGGGACAGGACTGGGACTGGGACTGGGACGGGGGTCAGGGTTTGGCGTCGGCCCAGCTGCGCACCACGCTCACATCGGCGACGAAGCGCACCGGCACCGAACGCCGCGGCTGCCACCGGAAGGCCGCTTCGGCGAGGCAGTCGTGCAGCAACTGCACGGCCCCGTCGGCGTGGTCGACCGGCACGTGGAGGAGCAGCTCGTCGTGCAGGCACAGCACGATGCGCGCGTCGATCGCAGCACCGCGAGCGCGGACGGTGACCGCCCACACCTTGAACAACTCGGCCGCGGCACCCTGCACCATTGCGTTGCGCGCGTAGCGCCCGCGGCCGGCGGACACCGCCCGGAAGTCGGCATCGTCGGGAACCGGGTACATGCGGATCAGGCGCCCGCCGTAGGTGCGCAGATCGCGTCCTTCCACGCCTGCCTGCGCGGCATCGCTGAGGTACTTCATCGCCACCGGATAGCCGGTCTCCAGGCCGCGCAGCGCCTGCCCGGCGGTGCCGCTGGTCTGCCCGTACATCGCGGCGAGCACGGCGATCTTGGCGACCGATCGCTCGACCCCGAGCCGCGCTGCCACCGGCGCGTAGAGGTCGTCGTCCTGCGTCGCGGCGATCAGCGCAGGGTCGCCCGACACGGCAGCGAGCACGCGTGGCTCGATCTGGCCGAGATCGGCCCGAACGAACACGTGACCGGGTTCCGCGACGACCACCGGGCGTAGCTCCGCGGGCAGGTTGTGCAAACCGGCGCCGGCGGTCATGCGGCCCGCGGCGCCGTCGCTGCCGGACCACTCGCCACGAAGCCGACCGTCGGCGCCGACGTGCGTGTCGAGCCAGCCGTACCCGAACGTGGTGGCGATGCGCTCGGCCTTGCGCCAGTGCAGCAACGCGTCGATCGCGGGATGCACGGTGCGCATCTGCTCCAACCGCCA
>CAZWCU010000230.1:1162-6745 GCA_964632715.1 uncultured Bifidobacterium sp.
CCGCCGGCTCTGCAGCGAGCGCGTCCAACAACCGCCGCTGCATCTCGGCCACGTCGAGCACCAGCGCTGCCCACGCACCCATGCGCTCCGGCGAGTCGGCCCACGCGCCGGCCAGCCACTCGGGGCGCAGATAGCCGTCGGGACGCACCGGAACCTCGTCGTCGCCCCCGCCATCACCGTCGCCGCCGAGCAGGTCGAGCTGGCCCATCTTCGGCATGTGATGGTGGTCGAGGCCGTGCAGTTGCGCCCACACGCGTGCCGGGTCGGCGCGCCACCCGCCGCGCAGCAGGCGGTGCACGGCGGCGACGTCCCAGCTGGTGGCGAGCCGTGTGCCCGTCGCCACGAGCGATGCAGCCGTGGCGTTCGACCACAGCACCCACCGCGGCCGCCACTCGTGGTCGGCCTCGGCGAGCACGCGGGCGACGTGCGCAGGCGCGACGATCACGCGCACCGACCGAGTGGCCATCGCGACCGTCCCCGAGGGAGCCACGACCAGCCCCACCAGCTCACCGCGCTCGCGCACCGACGAGCGGAGCAGCTCCAGCGCTGCATCGATCTCGGCGACCGCGGGTTCCATCCGTCCATCCTGGCCCGCCGCAGGCCTGCGGACAGCGCTAGAAAGGCGGGCGATGTCACGCACCCCGATGTTCAGCTCGTTGCAGCATCGCAACGCGCGGCTGTTCTTCTTCGGGCTGCTGGTCAGCAACATCGGCACCTGGATGCAGATGACCGCGATGTCGCTGCTGGTGTACGAGCTCACCGGCCGCGCCGCCGACGTGGGCATCACGCTGTTCTGCCAGTTCCTGCCGATGCTGCTGCTCGGCGTGTGGGCGGGCGCGGTGGCGGACCGGGTCGACAAGCGCCGGATGGCACTGCTCACGCAGTCGCTGCTGGCCGCGCAAGCGCTGACCATCGGCACCCTCTACCTGCTCGACCTGGTGAACCTGCCGGTGGTGTACGGCCTCTCACTGGTGCTCGGCGTCGTCGGCGCGTTCGACAACCCGGCTCGTCGGGGGTTCGTGCTCGAACTGGTCGAGCCGCACCAGATCACCAATGCGATCTCGCTGAACACGGCGGTGATGACGGGCAGCCGCGTGGTCGGCCCCGCGCTCGCCGCCGCGCTCAAGGGTCCGCTCGGCGCGGGGTGGCTGTTCATGATCAACGGCGCGTCGTTCATCGCCATCCTGTGGCCGCTGCTCGCGATCGACCAGTCGAAGCTGCATCGCTCACCGCCGGCGCGCCGAGGCGGCACACCGGTGCGCGACGCGTTGCGCTTCATCGGTCACGACCGCCGGCTGCTGGTGGTGTTCGTCGTGTTCACCATCGTGGGAACGTTCGCGTTCAACTACAGCGTCTCGCTGTTGAAGATCGCCGACGCGCGGTTCGGGCGCGAGTACCTGTTCGGCGTGCTGCTCGCCGCCACCGGTCTCGGCAGCATGATCGGCTCGCTGTTCACGGGAGCGCGAGAACGCATCACCACGTACTGGTTCTTCGGCAACGGCGTGCTGCTGGGCGTGTTCGGCCTCGCGCTCGCGTGGTCGCCGAACCCTGTGGCCGCAGTGCTGCTGGCCATCCCCGTCGGCTTCGGCGGCGCCGCGTTCATCGCTGCACAGAACGCCATCGTGCAGCAGGAGGCGCCTCCCGACATGCGCGGCCGGCTGCTTGCGTTGGGCGCCGTCGCGTTCCTGGGCACCACGCCGGTGGGTGCACCCATCACCGGCTGGATCGCCGACAACATCGGCGCCGAGTGGAGTCTGGCGTACGGCAGCTGCATCGCGCTCGTCGCGGTGACCGTCGGCTACACCCTGCGCCGCCGATCCGTCCGTGCGGAAGCTGCGGGCGGTACGACGCTCGGACAGGGCGAGCCGAAGACCTCCGTGGACGGTGTGGACGGGGCACCTACCGTGTCGATCCATGAGTGACGACGAGGAGCGAGTGCACCGGGTGACGGTCCGCGGGCAGTTCCGCGACCTCAGCGACGCCTCCCGCCAGTACCTCGTGCGGGCGAAGGCCGATCACGACGTGTTCAAGTCCGCGTACACGCCCGAGGGCACGTTCACCTATGACGATCGGATCCAGTTCTTCAACCTCCGCTACGAGATCCGATGCGGCGGCGACGACCCGACCGCGCTCGCCGCGATGACGGGTCAGGTGGAGGCGGAGACCTTCCTCCGCACGATGGGTTTCGGCCATCATCCGCTGCGCGTCGACGTCGTCGACGCGTCGGCCATCTGGGATGACGTCGCTCGCCGACGTGCGTGACCGGGCCGGCTTCCCCGGGCCGGATGGTCAGTACGGGCGCAGGTTCCAGCCGACCAGCACCAGCTTGCTGCGGTGCTGGTTGATCACGCCGACCGTGGCGGTGTCGTTCCAGAGCGACGCGCCCGCCGACGCGGGCAGCGTCAACAGGCGTGCCGTGAGGATGCGGCTGAGGTGGCCGTGGGTGAAGGCCACCACCGCACGATCGACGGCGGTGCGTTCCAACTTCGCCACGAACGAGTCGCACCTCGCCGACACCTGCATGATGCTCTCGCCGCCGGGGCAGCCGGTGGAGAACAGGTCCCACTCCGGGTCGCGGTCGAAGATCTCGCTGCTGGTGAGCCCTTCGTAGTTGCCGTAGTCGTACTCCATCAGCGCGTCGAGCGGTTCGGCCGAGCGATGCGGCATCGCCAGCTCCGCGGTGCGTGCGGCACGCTCGAGCGGGCTGGTGTACACCAGCGGCTCACGGTCGCCGAGCAGCTCCTCGATCAACGGACCGGCCGACACCGCCTGCGCAACGCCTTCCTCGGTGAGTGAGAGATCGGTGCGTCCGGTGTGGCGTCCGGTGACCGACCACTCGGTGGCGCCGTGGCGCACGAGCAGGACGAGGGCGGGCAACGAGGCAGGATGTGGCACAGCACGACAGGGTAGGGGACACTGGGCAACGATGCCCGACGCACGCAGTTCGACTCGACAGCACGCGCGCACCGTCGTCATGTGGTTCCGACGCGATCTGCGGCTCGCTGATCTGCCCGCGCTGCACGCAGCAGCGGCCGATGGCGCGAAGGTGGTGCCGTTGTTCGTGGTCGACCCCGCGTTCGCCGGCAGCGGCGCACCACGACGCGCGTACATGGCCGAGACGTTGCAGGCCCTCGACGACTCGATGGACGGAGCACTCGTCTACCGCCACGGCGACCCGACGGTGACGGTGCCGGCGTTGGCCGCGGAGGTGGGTGCGAACGCGGTGTACGTGACCCGCGACTACGCGCCGTACGGCCGCCGGCGCGACGCCGCGGTGGCAGACGCACTGCGCACCATCGACGCGACCCTGGTCGGCGTCGGATCGCCGTACGCGGTCGCGCCCGGTTGCGTGGTGAAGGGCGACGGCACGCCCTATGCGGTGTTCACGCCGTTCTCCAAGGCGTGGCGTGCGCACGGATGGGCCGAGCCCCTCGGCGTGCCCGACGTGGACTGGCTGGCTGCGCCCACCATTCCGTGCGACGGACCACCGTCGCGCCTCGCACTGGAGATGGTGTGGCCGCCCGCCGGTGAGGCAGCCGCACACGACCAGTGGGAGCAGTTCCTGCCCGAGGCACATCGGTACCGCGACTTGCGCGACCTGCCGGGCGTCGACGGCACCACGCGGCTCTCGGCGGCACTGCGGTGGGGCGCCGTGCACCCCCGGCAACTGCTCGCCGACCTCGTCCCCGGTCCCGGCCACGACACCCTGGCGAGCGAGCTGGCGTGGCGCGACTTCTATGCCGACGTGCTCTTCCACCGACCGGACACCGGCTGGCAGAACCTGAACGAGCGGATGAACGCGATGGAGGTCGACAGCGGTCCTGACGCGACGGAGCGCTTCCGCAGATGGGCCGATGGCCGCACCGGCTACCCGATCGTCGACGCCGGGATGCGCCAACTGCTGGCCACCGGCTGGATGCACAACCGCGTGCGCATGCTCGTCGCCAGCTTCCTGGTGAAAGACCTCCACCTGCCGTGGCAGTGGGGTGCGCGCCACTTCATGCGCCACCTCGTCGACGGCGACCTGGCCTCCAACAGCCACGGCTGGCAGTGGGCCGCCGGCACCGGCACCGACGCGGCGCCCTACTTCCGGGTTTTCAACCCCACCACCCAGGCGCACCGGTTCGACCCCGACGGCGACTACGTGCGCCGATGGGTGCCGGAGCTGAGCGGCATCGGCGGGGGAGCGGTGCACGAACCGGGGCTGCTGCGGCCCGCGGACTACCCGGCGCCGATGGTGGACCACGCCGCCGAGCGCGACGAGGCGCTGCACCGGTACCGCCAGGTGACCGCTGGCAGTCGGTAGTCTGGACTGCCAACCGCATCCGTGCGCCGTAGGGGAGCCATGCTCGACGAACGCAAGACAGCCATTCTCAGGGCGGTGGTGCAGGAGTACATCACCACTGCGCAGCCGGTGGGCTCCACCCACATCGCCAACGCGCCGGGCGTCCGCGTCAGCTCGGCCACCGTGCGCAACGAGATGGCCGTGCTCGAGCAGGAGGGCTACCTCGCGCAGCCGCACACGTCGGCGGGTCGCATCCCCACCGACAAGGGCTACCGCTTCTTCGTCGACCACATGGCCCAACCGGGGCGGCTCGACACACAGGCGTCGCAGCAGGTCGGCGCGTTCTTCGACACCGCCCACGGTCGTCTCGAGGAGCTGCTGCACCAGACCACCAACCTGCTCGCCCAGGTGTCGCACCACGCTGCCGTGGTCGTCGGGCCGCGTGCCGAGATCGCGGTCGTGCGGTCCGTGCAGGTGGTCGGCCTCGTCGGCCGCCACGCCACCGTGGTCGCAGTGCTGTCGAACGGTGTGGTCGAGAGCCAGCCGGTCGAACTGCCCGACGACGTGTCGGAGGTGCGCCTGTCGGCGGTCACCGCGCACCTGCAGGCGCACATGGTCGGTCGCTCGCTCGACAGTGGCGTGCAGGTGCCACTCACCGGCGATCTCGAGCTCGACGGCATCTGCGACGCCGCTGCCGGCGCGCTGGCCGGCTCCGCCACCTCGCAGCCGGTGTTCGTCGGCGGCGCCTCCTCGATGGCGCACGCGTTCGACGCGGTCGACACCGTCCGCTCCGTGCTGCGCACGCTCGAGCAGCAGTACGTCATGGTCTCACTGGTGCGCGACGTGCTCGATCGCGGGCTGTCGGTGGCCATCGGCGCCGAGCACGGCGTCGAACCGCTGGCCGCGTGCTCGGTGGTCGTGCGCCCGGTGGTGGTCGACGGTGAGCAGGTGGGAACGGTCGGGGTTCTGGGCCCCACACGGATGGATTATCCGCAGGCCCTCGCTACCGTCGAAGCGGTGAGCGATCGATTGGGCCGGCGCCTCAGCGACGGCGGGAGCACGAATGGCTGACTACTACGAGCTGTTGGGCGTGCCGCGCACGGCCAACAGCGACGAGCTGAAGAAGGCGTACCGGCGCCTCGCACGCGAGCTGCACCCCGACGCGAATCCCGGCGACTCCGCCGCCGAGGACAAGTTCAAGCAGGTCGCCCGCGCCTACGAGGTGCTCAGCGATCCGCAGCAGCGGGCCCGCTACGACCGGTTCGGCGAGCAGGGCGTGGGTGGCAACGGCGGCCCCA
>CAZWCU010000231.1:0-6709 GCA_964632715.1 uncultured Bifidobacterium sp.
GATCTCGCCCACGCTGAGCTGGCGAGTGAAGCCGGCCTGCCCGGTGGCGCAGAACCCGCACGCCATCGCGCAGCCCGCCTGGCTGCTGACGCACACCGTGACGCGATCCGGATACAGCATCAGCACCGTCTCGATGCGGCTGCCGTCGTGCAGCTCCCACAGGTACTTGACGGTGTCGCCGTCGTCGCTCACCTTGCGCACCACCTGGGTGAGCGACGTGGGCAGCTCGACGCTCAGTCGCTCGCGCAACGCCTTGGGCACGTTGCTGATGTCGGCCGGCGCCGCCAGCTGCGTGTACAACCCCGACCACAGCTGGTCGAGCCGGTAGCGCGGCTCACCGACCAGCAACCCCGCCAACTCATCGCGGTCCGGCGTGTAGAGCGTGGTGCTCACGGCGTGCTCGTCGCCGGCGGCGCGACCTCGTCGGCCGCCAACGACATGTACGCGGCGATGCGTTGCCGGATGATGTCGAGGCTCGCGGTCCAGAACGCCTGGTCGGTGACGTCGAAGCCGAACACCGCGGCGAGCTCTTCGGCGGTGTTCATGCCCACGCGAGAGAGTGCGTCGTCGTAGTGCGCGCCGAATCGTTCCGGATCGTTCTGGTACTGCGCGAACAACCCGAGCCCGAACAGCAGGCCGTAGGTGTAGGGCCAGTTGTAGAAGTGCGAGCTGTAGTAGTGCGGCTTCAGCGCCCACATGTACGGGTGCGCGGTGGCCTGCACGATCCCGTCGCCGTAGGCGTCGGACTGTGCCTGCAGCATCAGTTCGTTCAGCTCGCTGACGCCGAGCGTGCGGCGCTGCCGGCGGGCGAACACCTCGGTCTCGAACAGGAAGCGGCTGTGGATGTCGACCACCACCTGTCCCGATCCCTGCAGGTCGACGTCGAGCAGCGCGAGGCGGTCGCGGCCCTGCAGTCGCTGCAGCCCTTCCTCCACCACCAGCGTCTCGCAGAAGATGCTCGCGGTCTCGGCCAGCGCCATCGGCAACGAGCGCTGCAGTGGCGTGCGATGTGCGAGCTGCGTGTTGTGGTACGCGTGGCCGAGCTCGTGCGCGGTGGTCTGCGCGGAGTCGACGCTGCCGCTCCAGTTGAGGAACACGAGCGAGCGGTCGCCGCCGAGCGACATGCAGAACGCGCCACCGCGCTTGCCGGCGCGCGGGCCGGCGTCGATCCACTGCTCGTCGAGCGCGCGGTCGAGCAGACCGGCGAGGCTGCCGCCGTACGACTGGAACGCGTTGCGCACGATGGAGAGGCCCTCGGGCCACGAGATGCCGGCCGCGGCGAACGGCAGCGGCGCGAACAGGTCGTGCCACGGCAGCGCATCGGGGTGGCCGTGGAGGTGCGCCTTCGCACGGAACCAGCGCCGGAAGTCGGGCAATGACTCCACCACCGCCTGCTGCATCGCGTCGAACGTGGGGCGGCTGACGTTGTTCGCGAACAGCGACGCGTCGAGCGGCGACGGCCAGCCGCGCCGGCGGTTGACGACGTTGGCCTCGCCCTTCACGCCGTTGATGGCCGCTGCGCACACCGGCGCGATGGTGGGCCACGCGCTCATCTCCGCGTCGTACGCGGCGCGGCGCACCGCGGGGTCGGCGTGAGTGGCGAGACCGCGCACCGCCGCCATCGGCAGCGACGGCGCGGTGCCGTCGGGCATCGCGACGGTGGCGGTGAGCTGCGACGTGACGACGCCGTGCAGTTGGTTCCACGCGGACGAGCCGGTGTTGGCCAGCTCGCCGTACAGCGCTTCCTCGTCCTCGTTCATCTGGTGCTCGGCTCGCGCCGCCAGCTTCACGAGCGAGCCGTGGTGCTCGGCGACCTGCTGGCTGTGCTCGGCGAGTGCATCGAGCCCGAGCGCGTGGAGCCACGCGGCGAAGCGTGCGGCGAGCGGGCGCTCACGCGATTCGATCATCTGGAACTCGCTGAGCAGCCCTGCGGCCTTCTCGTGGAAGCTGTCGGTGCTGATGGTGGCGTAGATGTAGGCGCGGGTGACGGTGGTGTGCTCGTGCAGTGAGTTGAGCGCGGCGATCACGGCGTCGGCGGCGGCGCCGTCGGCCGCGACCACCGGACGCGGCGGCACCCCTCTGATGTCGTGCTCCTCGAACAGTGCTTCCAAGCGGCCCATGTCGGCGACGGAGCGGTCCATCGCATCGAGGAACGAGCGGGCGTCGAACGACTCGTGCACGTCGCTGATGTCCCAGCGGGGGAGCTCGTCGATGGAGGGTTCGGTCATGGCGTGGATCCTTGCGACGGGTGAGGACTGTCGGGCCGACGATACGCCTGCTTGGCGGAGTCGACGACGAAGCCGAGGTGGTGGTAGAGGCCGACGGCTGCCGTGTTGTCGGCGTCGACGAACAGCATCGCGGTGGTGGCGCCGGCGCGGTGGAGGGAGTGCAGACCGGCCACGGTGAGTGCCTTGCCCAGCCCGAGGCCGTGGAAGTCGGGGTGCACCGCGATCACGTAGATCTCGCCGACCGCGTCGGGGTGCATTTTCGTCCAGCAGAAGGCGGCCATCCGCCCCTCACGTTCGTGGATCAGGAATCCCGCCGGGTCGAACCATGGTTCCTGCTGACGCTGCTGCAGGGTGGCGAGCGTCCAGCCGCCCTGCTCGCCGTGCCAGGCGAACGCGGCGTTGTTCACCGCCAGCCACGTCGCATCGTCGGCGCCGGGCCGGAACGGGCGCACGTCGACGTCGGTGGTGGCGGCCACGGGCAGCGGCACGCGCATGTGCAGCAGCCGGCGATCCGGATCGAGACCCAGTCGCGCTGCCAGCGCGTGGTCGAGGTCGGTCGCCCACCAGGTGATCGACCGGTCGGTGGGGATGGCGGCGACCAGATGCTCCAGCAACGCGGCGGCGAGGGGTGCGTCGTCCCCGGCGACGCAACCGACGCTGACACCGTCGTTCGCCTGCGAGCTCTGCGCGTAGCCGACGATGTCGCCGACGGGGCCGGTGGCGATGGCGGCCAGGAAGCCGGGGCCGGGACCGTGGGTGAGATCGCTGGCGAGATGGTCGTCGAGCCGCGCACCGTCTCGCTGCTGCGCGGCTTCGAGGAACCTCAGCACGTGCGTGCGCTCGTCGAGTGAGAGGCTGGCCTGCACTCGCACCTGCGCCGGACTTTCACCAGACATCGTCGCGAGGCTACTGGCCGCCTCTGCGGACCGGGTGCGCCATAGGCTCGACGCCATGGGCACCCCCCGCACTCCGAAGGGTCGAATGAAGGCCATCGCCGCTCGGCTCGCGGTGGAGTATCCCGACGCACTCTGCGAGCTCGACCATCGCAACCCGTTCGAACTGCTCGTCGCCACCGTGCTGTCGGCACAGACCACCGACGCGCGCGTCAACATGGTGACGCCCACGCTGTTCGCCCGCTACCCCGACGCGGCGGCGCTGGCCGCGGCGGTTCCGGCGGAGTTGGAAGACATCGTGCGCAGCACCGGCTTCTATCAGGCCAAGGCGCGCAACCTCATCGCGCTGGCGCAGGGTCTGCTCGACCGCTTCGGTGGTGAGGTGCCCACTGCGCTCGACGATCTCGTCACGCTGCCCGGTGTCGGCCGCAAGACCGGCAACGTCGTGCGCAGCGTCGCGTTCGGACTGCCGGGTCTCCCGGTCGACACGCACGTCGGTCGCCTGAGCCGCAAGTGGGCGCTCACCATGGAGGACGATCCGGTGAAGGTGGAAACCGAACTGTGCGCGTTGCTGCCGCCCGCGCAGTGGGGCGACTACAGCTTGCGCACCATCCTGCACGGTCGTCGTGTGTGCGATGCGAAGCGGCCTCGCTGCGGTGAGTGTTCGCTGGAAGACCTGTGCCCGGCCTCGCTGCTGCCCCGGCGACCGGCACGGTCCGGCGCCAGGTCAGTTTCAGATCAAGTGGCTGCGGAGCATCGTCACGTAAAGTGAGGGTTTGCCACTCTGGCGTGAGGGTGTATAGTGACCACACCAACCAGGTTCCCGCCACCTGGTTTGCGAGCGATGCTGGGATCCGCCGCCTGGCGTCGCTGAGCGAAGGCCCCGCAAGGGGCCTTCGCCGCGTTTTCACCCTGAGTGACTTTTTCTGACGACTTTGTCAGTGCGGCGCTGCCGAGCGTGCGGCTCAGTGCGCCGACGCGGCCAGCTTGGCCGCGCGGCGTAGCAACCGCGCCGCGGTGCGCAACGCCCGCTCGGCCTCCACCAGTGCGCCGGCGACGTCGTCGTGCTCGGTGACCTGGTAGCCGGGCACGTAGTCGCCGACCTCCTGCTGGTAGCGATCGACGTGGTCGGCCATCACCGACAGGGACACCGAAGGATTGGCGGGCATGGCGACCAGTGTGCCCGCTCGCGCCACAGCACGCGCTCAATTCCGACGCTGACCCGCGCCCTCGCCTCGGTAACGTGGCCGAGTGACCCCCGTGCCCGTACGCGACGACCTCCGCGCCCTCGAGGGGTACCACTCGCCGCAGGTGACGGTCGACGTGCGCCTCAACACCAACGAGTCGCCGGTCCCTCCGCCGGCCGCGTGGCGCGATGCGTTCGCCGCCGAGCTCTCGCGCGTGCAGTGGCATCGCTACCCCGATCGTGCAGCCACGCAGTTGCGCGAGGGCATCGCCGCCATGCACGGCGTGCGGCCCGATCAGGTCTTCGCGGCCAACGGCAGCAACGAGGTGCTGCAGACCCTGCTGCTCACCTACGCCGGCCCGGGCCGCACCGTGGCCACCTTCGAGCCGACGTATCAGCTGCACGGTCACATCGCGCGGCTCACCGGCGCGTCGGTCGCCGAAGGTGAGCGCGCCGCCGACTTCTCCCTCGACCTCGCCGAGGTTCGTCGTGTCATCGAGCAGTCGTCGCCGATCATCACCTTCCTCTGCTCGCCCAACAACCCGACCGGTCTCGTCGAGTCGGAGGCCGACATCCGAGCCGTGCTGCAGCAGGTGCCCGGGCTGCTGGTGGTCGACGAGGCCTACGGTCAGTTCGCGCCGTGGTCGGCGCTCGGGCTGGTCGACGACGACACGCCGCTCGTCGTCACGCGCACGTTCTCCAAGACCTGGTCGATGGCCGGCTCTCGGCTCGGCTACCTGGTGGGCCCGTCGTGGTTGGTGGCCGAGCTCGACAAGGTGGTGCTGCCGTACCACCTCGATGCCGCCAAGCAGATCGCCGGCCGCTTGGCCCTCACCTTCGTCGACGAGATGGAGGAGCGCGTGCACCTCATCGTCAGCGAGCGTGAGCGTCTGTCCGCAGCCATGGCGGCGATGCCGTTGCAGGTCTTCCCGAGCGGTGCCAACTTCATCCTGTTCCGCCCGCAGGCGATGGCCGGCCGCGCCGTGTGGCAGGCACTGCTCGACCACAGCGTGCTGATCCGCGACTGCTCCGGCTGGGCACGGCTCGACGACTGCCTGCGGGTCACCGTCGGCACCCCGGAGGAGAACGATCTCTTCCTCGCAGCGCTCGCCGCTGCGCTCGGCACGGAGGTTCGGCCATGAGCCGCTCGGCAACCCGTCAGCGCACCACCAAGGAGACCTCCATCGATCTCGCCATCGAGCTCGATGGCAGTGGCACGGCCGAGGTGAGCACGGGCATCCCGTTCTACGACCACATGCTCGAGCAGTTGGGCAAGCACGGCGGCTTCGATCTGCGCGTCGCCGCCACCGGCGACCTCCACATCGACACGCACCACACGGTGGAAGACGTCGGCATCGCGCTCGGCGAAGCGTTCCGCGAGGCGCTGGGCGACAAGGCCGGCGTGCGCCGGTTCGCGAGCGGCATGTACCCGCTCGACGAGGCGCTCGTGGAAGTGGCGCTCGACCTGTCGGGCCGTCCGTTCGTGGTGTGGAACGTGCCGATGCCCGAGGTGCTGCCGCTGGGCAACCCCGCTTTCGACCCGCAGCTCGCCGAGCACGCGGTCAGCTCGTTCGCCACGGCCGCGGGCATCACGCTGCACGTGCGGCTGTGCCACGGCACCAACGTGCATCACGTCATCGAAGCCACGTTCAAGGGCCTCGCCCGGTGCCTGCGCGACGCGGTGCGCGTGGAGGGCTCGACGGTCCCGTCGACGAAGGGCGTGCTGTGACGGCAGGTCCACTCGTCGCAGTGCTCGATTACGGCATCGGCAACCTGCGGTCCGCGCAGAAGGCGCTGCAGCACTGCGGCGCCGACGCGCGGCTCACCGCCGACCCGCTGCTCGTGGCCGACGCGGCTGCCGTGGTGCTGCCCGGTGTGGGCGCGTTCGGAGCGTGCATGCAGGCGCTGCGTGCCGCCGGGCTCGAGCAGGTGGTGCACGACGCGGTGTCGTCGACGCGCCCCTTCATGGGCATCTGCGTCGGCATGCAGATGCTGTTCAGCGACAGCCAGGAAGACCCCGACGACGCCGGGCTCGGTGTCATCCCGGGCACCATCGAGTGGATCACCGACCAGCTACCGCGCCCGCAGATGCAGTGGAACCAGCTCGATCTGACCACGTCGCCCGCCGGCGAGGTCGACCCGATGTTCGACGGCCTGGGCGAGCACCCGTGGGTGTACTTCGTGCACTCGCTGCACGGTGTGCCCACCGACCCGTCGGTCGTGGCCGCCACCTGCCGCTACGGGGGCACGGTGAACGCCGCGTTCCGGCAGGGCAACGTGTTCGCCACGCAGTTCCACCCGGAGAAGTCGGGCCCCGACGGTCTCGCGCTGCTGCGCAACTTCGTCCAACTCGTCTCGGCCGGTGCGGTGGCGGTGTCGTGATCCAACTCTATCCCGCCATC
>CAZWCU010000232.1:0-6662 GCA_964632715.1 uncultured Bifidobacterium sp.
GAGCGCCGCCTACTACGGCCTGTGGTGCGCCGCCGAGCAGAACGACGAGCTGCCCTCGGTGGCGTCGCTCGCCAAGGCCTACTGCAGCGAGGCGTACTTCCACGCCACGGCCGAGAACATCCAGATCCACGGTGGCATCGGCTTCACCTGGGAGCACCCTGCCCACCTGTACTTCAAGCGCGCCAAGAGCAGCGAGCTGCTGTTCGGCGATCCCACCTACCACCGCGAGCTGCTCGCGCAGCGCCTCGGTATCTGAGCAACTCGTACCACCGTCGAAGAGCCGGCCTTCGGGCCGGCTCTTCCGCGTCCCGGCTCCTGGTGCGGGCTGTGGTTGGATGACTCGATGACGGACGGGCTGCTTCGCGCACCGAGGCTTCGACAGGGCTTTGGTCACGTTCCGTCTCGCACATGGAGACGAGACGTGACCAAAGATCAGCGCGGACCAGAGAGTGGTGGTAGCGCAGAGTTGCCGATCCGCGTCGCCGGGCGGTGCGAACCTCGCCGGACCGGGCGCTAGCTTGCCGGGCGTGCTTGCCGACCGGATCGCGTCCCTGCGCGCCGCGCTCGTGCAAGGCTGGCGTGCGCACTGGCGTTGGTTCGTGGTGGTCGCCGCGCTGCTGGTGCTGGTGGGGCTGCCCAACTATCCGGGACGCTGGAACACCGACACCGGCGTGATGGTGGAGCAGATGCAGGCCCGTCGCTACGACGACGTGTGGGCGCCGTTCATCACCTGGATCTGGCAGCCGTTCTACTCGCTCGGCATGGGCGCCGGATGGGTGATGCTCGGTCAGGTCGTGGTCATGGCCCTCAGCGTCGGCGTCGTGCTGCGCCGCCTGGGCGTGCCGGGCGCGTGGGCGCCCCCGCTCACGTTCGCGCTGTGCATCAGCCCGGTGTTCTACGCGTCGGCCATCTCGGTGATGCGCGACACCTGGTTCCTGTGCTCGCTGCTGGTCGCCATCGGGTGCGTGCTGTCGCCACCGCGACGGCGCACGATGGTGCTGCTCGTGGTCGCCGTGGTGCTGGCCATCGCCAGTCGCCAGAACGCAGCGCCCGCCGTCGCGGTGGTGGTGGCGTGGGGCGCGTGGCGATGGGGTCCGTGGGCCGGTCGCCGACGACTGCTGGCAACAGCGGCCACCGGGCTGCTGGCGCCGGCGGCGGTGCTGCTGTCGCTGGCCGTGTGGGAGACCGCGATCGGTGTCGATCAGGAACATCCGGAGACGGCAGTCTTCGTCGGCGACCTCGACGAGATGAGCGGCCGCGTCGACCGGATGCTGATGCCCGAGATCGTGGTCGACCCGCCGTTCACCCTCGACGAGTTCCGCACCAGCACCATCTACGCGCTCGACACGCTGTGGTTCGGCAACCGCCGCGCCAGTCTGCGCCAGACCGACGCGGTGCATGCCGAGATCGCACAGGCGTGGCGCGACTCGGTGCGCGAGTACCCGGTCGTGTACCTGAAGGGTCGCTGGCAGCTGTTCACCCGACAGATCGGGTGGAGCGGTCCGCCGGCGATCGCCTACTTCCCGGCCGACATCGGCACCTCGCGGTCGCCGCGGCCGCATTTCCCGGAGGCGGCATCCAAGGCGTCGACCTACCTGTCGTGGTTCGCACACGAGGGCGACTGGCGCTTCGGTGGCTGGGTGCATCGGGCGTGGGTGTGGTGGGCGCTCGTCACCGCCACCGCGGCCTGGCAGTGGCTGCGCTTCCGCCGGCGCACGTACGCGGTGTTCGCGCTCCTCGTCGCGGTGCACCTCACCGCGCTGTTCCCGATCGCGCCGCACATGCAGTTCCGCTTCGTCGAGGCCGCGATCGTGATCGCGCAGTTGGCGATCGTCGGCGCGGTCGCCGTCACGTGGCGTCGGCGCCTCGACGAGACCGCTCAGATAGCGTCGTCGGAGTATGAGTCCTGAACCCGTGTGGCCGTCGGTGTCGACGCCGCCGCCCATCTCCCTCCCGCAACCAGCCACCGACGAACTGCGCATCGACGCCTTCGAGCGCCTGCTCTCACTGTTCCCTCCGGGGAAGGTGATCGACCTCGGCACCGGGCACGGCAAGCTGGCCATCCGCGCGGCGCGCATGGGCTGGGACGTCGTCGGCATCGATGCCCGCACCGAGCGCTTCCCCGACACGACGTCGGTGGAGTTCCGCCACATCGACGTGCGCGAGGTGTCGCTCGAAGGTTTCGACCTCATCCTCTGCCTCGGGCTCTTCTACCACCTCACGCTCGACGACCAGCGGGCGCTGCTCGCACGCTGCGCGGGCACACCGATGATCATCGACACCCACCTCGCGGTGGGCGAGTCGCGCATGGACGACCTGCTCAGTGAGATGGTCGAGGTCGACGGCCTGCAGGGCAGGTGGTTCAAGGAAGGCACCGACACCCGCTCGTCGTGGGGCAACGAGCTGGCGTTCTGGCCCACGCCCGAGTCGCTGGGCACGATGCTGCGCAACGTCGGCTACGGCGTCGTGCTGGAGAGCACGCCGTGGGTGATGAGCAACCGACGCTTCTTCGTCGCGTTGCCGCCGGGGTACGTGTCGCCCACGTTGGGTCTGCGCGGCCAGACGAAGGCGTTCGTCCGTGCCGTTCGCTACCGGGCGTCGCGCCGGTTCAAGGCAGCGCGCGTCGCGGAGGTCTGACCCCGATGGCCACCGTCACGTTCGTCTACGTCGTCATCGCGGCGCTGGCCACCTTCGCCATCGCAGCCGTCGTGGTCGGCCGTGAGGCGCACCGCCTCGACGCGGTCGCGCCGAGGTCGGTCTACATCCCGGAGGAAGCCGTCGAGTTCGTCGCCGAGTACCTGCCCGAGAGCACGCAGGCTCGCCTCACGCCCGACGAGCTCGAGCAGCTCCTCACGTTCCACATGCGCTGGCTGCACCACAAGGGTCTGCAGCCGTCGAACGTGATCGACCGCCGGCAGGACATCCACCAGCCGGTCATCATCTCCGAGGAGTCGCTCACCGCGTACCTCCTCGGCGAGTCGGATCGCAACGGCGTCGAGATCCTCGACGACACCGACGTGGTGCACGTGGTCGAGGCGCACCTGGCCTACTTCGAGGTCATCGGCGCGGTCGGTCCGCCTGCCGCAGCGGGCGAACTGCCGGCCGGCGACTGACGCACTCAGCCGCGGTCGCGTCGCACCATGCGGCGCAGCGTGCCGTACACGGCGCGTGGCACGCGAGCGATGCGCAGGATCTTCAACTGCCGGTACGCCTCGAGTTCGGCATCGCGCTGCGCCAGCGCGGCGTGCAGCGCCTCGGTCTCGTCGACGCCGGGCAGTGAGACCGGGAACGTCGTTGCGGCCGGTCGGATGAGCTGATCGGCGCCGGCCTCGCGGCGGGCGCTCACGATGAACTGGTACGTGGTGGCATCGGGGTCGGCGAGGAGCTGGTCGACGAG
Source organism: uncultured Bifidobacterium sp. (assembly GCA_964632715.1). Classification (GTDB taxonomy): domain Bacteria; phylum Actinomycetota; class Acidimicrobiia; order Acidimicrobiales; family Ilumatobacteraceae; genus UBA668. Next base: position 3,398 of record CAZWCU010000232.1, read on the forward strand.
CGCGGGCGGTACCTCGGCTCGGTCGAGGCCGAGGTTGGTGCCGAACGGTGGCCGCTGTGTGCGGCGCCACTCGTGCGGGGTGAGGCCGCAGTCGCGCAGCAGCGAGCGCAGTGAGTCGCGGGTGAAGAAGCGCAGGTGCGAGTCGTCGAGGATGCCGGTGGGCTTGTAGGCCCACTGGCCCTGCAGCAGCATCAGCCGCGCGTCGATGTGCGCAATGTTGGGCACCGAGATGACGACGGTGCCGCCGGGAGCGAGCAGCGACAGCGCATCGGTGAGCACGCGGGTCGACGAGCGAACGTGCTCCAGCACGTCGGCCAGCAGGATGCAGTCGAACTGGCGGCCGCTCAGTCGCTCGCCGAGCACGTGTCGGTCGAGATCGAGATCGAACGCCTCTTCGGCGAAGCGCGCCGCGCGTGCTGCGGCGAACGGGTTGATGTCGATCGCAGTGACGCGGTTGCCGCGGGCCTGCAGGTGCTCGGTGAGGTGGCCGCCGCCGCACCCGATCTCCAGCACGGTGCCGGTCGGTGGCACCAGTTCGAGCACCCACTTGTAGGCGCTCGCCTCGGACTGCGGGTCGATGACGAGGTCGTACATCTTCAGGTCCTCCTCCATGCTCGGGTGCTCGTCGGCGAGCGGAGCGGCGATGCCCTTCGCGCGGGCGGTCGCTTCCAACAGTGCCCGGCCCTGCTCCGCGTCGGGTTCGAGGTAGCCGCACTCCGACCACTCGTTCCACGCGTTGAGCACCACGAGCCGGGGTGCGTGCTCGCACGCGCGTTGCTGCGCGACCTCCCGTGCCAGCCAGCTCTCGTACCCGATCACCGACGATCGGTGCATCGCGTTCGCGCCACCGGTGGGCTTGCGCGCGGTGGTGTCCCAGTCGGGCGCCACGCACGGGAAGCGTCGCCAGCTGGGCGTGCTACGCGCGCTGGAGGCAGCGGCGACCGAGTCGTACTGCAGCCAGAAGTCGTCGGGCATGCCGAGCGACAGGCGCTCCGGACGCTGATCGGCGGGGGTGTGCCAGAGCCAGTGCGGGTGCAGGTCGGCGCCGGCGTCGAAGTGATGCAGTGCGGGGTCGATGTCGTGGCTGCCGTTGGTCTCGAAGCGCACCAGGTACGGGTCGGCGACACCGGCGGTGGCACACGCAGCGCGCAGCAGGTCGGCGAAGCGCGTCGGCTCGGGGTGCTCCTGCGTGCGATACATGAAGAACACCGGCCGGCCGTCGGCGCGCAGGTAGCGAGGATCGGCGAACGCGCGGGCGAGGAACTCGCTGTGAGCCAGGTCGTCGGCCTCGCTGTAGCGCTGCTCGATGAGCAGTTGCGCCGGCAGTCCGTTCTGGTTCCGGTTCCAGTCGTGGTTCGCCCAGCACAGTGCGAACGGCATCGCTCGCTCGCCGTCCGCGAGCTTCGCGTCGAGCGGGCCGCCCATCACCCGGCGGCCCTCGAACCAGTAGTGGTAGTAGACGAACGCGTCGATGCCGTACTCGGTGGCGAGCGCTTCCTGCTCGTAGGCCACCTCCGGCCGGCGGAGGTCGTACATGCCCATCTCGCCGGCGAGGCGCGGCTGGCGATGGTCCGAGAACCGAGGCTCGGCGGCGACCATCGAGGTCCATTCGGTGAAGCCCGGCCCCCAGAACTCGTCGTTCTCCGGGATCGGATGGAACTGCGGCAGGTACAGCGCCAAGAGCTGCACGGGGTCCCCCGGTGTCGTTGGGCGCGCCATCCCCGCCGAGTCTAGGGCCCGGGTGTTGCCGCCGACCGCCCGTCCGCGTCATCCCGCCAGCGAGGTTTCCTCGCTCCAGCCATGACACAAAGGCGGGGACCGGGCGGGGGAGTCGCCCGGGGTCGAGTCCGAGTCCCGTGCGCGTCATCCCTCGAGCGAGGTTTCCTCGCTCCAGCCATGACACAAACGCGATCTGTGGTGTGCGGGGCGGCGAGCTGGTGGATCCGACTGCCGTCTGCGTCATCCCTCGAGCGAGGTTTCCTCGCTCCAGCCATGACACAAACGCCGGAAAGAGGCGGTGGGCTAGATCATCATGTTGAACTGGGTGAGCACCTTCTGCGCGTGGTCGGCGTCGCCGGTGATGGTGGGCGGATGGGTGGCGGCGACCTGCTCGGCGGTGCGGCGGCCGGCGGCGAGCATCACGAACGCTTCGGCGTCGAGGCCGATGGTGACGATCGGCTCGGAAGTGGGGGAGTCGACGAGCGCGGCCCGCCCGTTCTGCACCTCACACACGAGGTGCCGCTGCACGCCACCGGTGATGTCGATCACGACCGACCCACCCTCGGATGTGCCCGCGCGCTTGCCGACCACGATCGGCACGGTGCGGATGAGCCGGTCGATGGTGTGCTCGGCCGCCGCGCTCGCCATGTTGCCCGGCACGCCGACCGCACGGCGCATGTCCTGTTCGTGCAGCCAGCAGTCGAGCACCCGGATGTGCAGGAAGTCGGCCAGCGTGCCCGGACCGGTGGGGGTCATCATCTCGCGGGCGAAGTACTCGTCGTCGCCACCGCGCAGCTCGGCGATCCGGTCTCGGACGAGATCGTTCCACTCGACCAGCACCTCGCCGCCGGTGAGCGCACGGCGGCTGTCGACCTCGTGCTCGTTCATCTCGCCGATCGGGTTGCGCACGTGGTCGGGCGCCGCGATGCGATGCGACGGGGCCGGCAGGCCGTGCAGCGCGCGCTCGACCCCGATGAGGTGCGACAGGTTGTCCTGGACGGTCCATCCGGGCAGGTCGGTGGCGGTCTTCCACTGCGCCTCGGTGAGGGTGGCGCCCAACCCGCTGAGCGTGTGCCAGCAACCCTCGAGCGTGTCGATGGTGGTGGTGGGGATCATGTGGGGCTCCTGATCGCTGGTGACAGTGTTGCTGCCAGATCTTCGCGCCGCGAGCGGTGCGCGAGTAGCGTCGGACGACATGGACCGCCCCTCCCGCTTCGAGCACTCCCGCTTCCTGGGCGACAAGCGCACCCAACTCGTCTACGACCTGGACTCCTGGGACGACCCGGCGATCATCGACGAGATCGTCGCGAACGACGTCGGCCTCAGCTTCGGGCCCGACACGCTGGTCGAGGCGCGCAACCGCGGGTACTCGCCGGCGCGACCCGGTCGCACGCGCCGGCATCGCAAGCCCCGAGCGTAGTCGCGGCGGTGAACGGCAGTTTCACCTCCGGCAGTCTCACCCTCGCGCGCTACCTGTCGCGCCCGGCGGGGCGAACCGGCCCGATGCCGGGCCGAATCGGAAGCTCGTGTATGGTGAAGGGGAGAC
>CAZWCU010000233.1:0-6661 GCA_964632715.1 uncultured Bifidobacterium sp.
ACCCACGGGATCAGGCGGACGGTGCTCCAGTCGGCCTTGGCGAGCATGTCGCCGTACCCCTGCTCGTAGCTGGTGAAGCGATAGCCCGGCACCGGGTTGTTGTCCATGTCGCAGGCGATGAGGTAGTCGCAGTTCTACGTGCCGGCGTCGGCGACGCTCTGCAGGAAGAAACGCCCAGTGGTGCGCTTGCCCACCAACCTGCCTTGCAGGTCGGGGAACACCATCAACACCGTGTCGACCTGACCATTGCGGATCAAGGTCTCGAGTTCGTCGCGGGTGAGCATGCCTGGTGCCGTCATGCGACGGAGGCTAGACGGCGCGACATCGCGCCAGGCGCAACCGGCCGATCAGGCCTTCTTCTTGGCCGGTTCCTTCGCAGGCTTCAGCACACCCTTGGCGAGTGCTTCGTCGAGGTAGCGCTCGGCTTCTTCGGCGCTCACCTTCAACGCAGGAGCGATCTCGCTGATGAGGTTGATGCGCGCACGGTCGTACATGGTGCGCTCGGCAGCCGACAACGAGGCGTCGCGGTTGCGGGCAGCAAGGTTGCGGACCACTTCCGCCACCTGATACACGTCGCCGCTCTTCAGCTTCTCCTGGTGGTTCTTGAACCGCCGGCTCCAGTTGGAGGGCACGCGCGGATCGGGCTTGCTGAGCACGGCCACGAGGTCTTCCAGCTCCTCCGGGTTCACCGGCGGACGGACACCCACTTCACTGGCCTTCAGCGTGGGCACCGACAGCGTCATCTCATTGATGACCGTCTTCAGGATGAGGTACTCCTGCGTACTGCCGAAGGCCTCCATCTTCTTGGTGCCGACGACGATGCATGCACCGTGCTGCGGGTAGATGACGGTGTCGCCCTTCTTGAACTTCAAGTGTTGACCTCGCGCATGTAGGTGTAGGCGCAACGTTCCAGCGCCCCCTGGGGACTGCTCCAGGGTAGGCCGAAAATGACGATTTCCCCCCGCCGATCGTGTGGCGCCTGCTCACCCGTTGCTGGTGACCAGCACCTGGTTGCGGCCGCTGCGCTTGGCGGCCAGCAGCCGCTGGTCGGCCATCCGCAGCAGTTCGTCCCAGTGCTCGCCCTCGCTGGTGTCGGCGACACCGGCGCTGAAGGTGAACTCGGGCAGCATCTCGTGGACGAGGCGCGCACCCAGTTCGCGTCGAGCTCGTTCGAGCACGCCGTACCCGATGTGCTTCGACGCGTCGGGCAGGATGATCACGAACTCCTCGCCACCCACACGGGCGACGAAGTCGCCGTTGCGCACCACCGACCGCAGCGCCGTGGCGAACACGCGCAGCGCGCGGTCGCCCACGTCGTGGCCGTGCGAGTCGTTGAGCTGCTTGAACCGGTCGAGGTCGCAGATCGACACCGAGAACGGCACCGACTCGCTCAGCAGACTGCGCACCACGTCGTCGAGGCTGCGCCGGTTGAGCAGGCCCGTCAGCGGATCGGTCACCGCCTGCTGCCGCGCGATCTGCGTCGCGTGCTGCAGCCCGCGCTGTTGGCGCAGCAGCATCGATCGCAAGGGCAGCGCCACGAACACGAACACGAACACCGACGACAAGCCGACGAACCACACCCAGCGTGCGGTCGGCGAATCCGCGAGATCGCTCAACGCCTTGGCGATCGACACCAGGCACACCACCATCGCGAGGTCGATGCACACCACCGACCAGGACGCGCTCATCAGGTCCACTCGTCGGCGCCGGCCGGGAACCTCTTCTTGCACGAACCATTCATCGGCTCGACCGAGCGAGATCTGGAGTCTTCTCGCGACAATCTTGAGAGTCGACCGCTGTCAGCGGCGACGTTCGTCGGGCGTCGGCGGCCCACCCGCTGCAGCGTGCAGCAACGCCACCACGGCCTCGATCCGATGCCGCTCGCTCTCCACGCCGGCCCGCACCAGCGAGAGCACCATCGAGAACGCGATGGTCTCCATGCCCAGAGCGAGTTGATCGGCGGGCACCGAGCTCGACAGGCGACCATCGGCCTGGCGGGCCACGAGACCCTGCTCGATCTGCCGTGTGGTGCTGGCGAACAACCGATGTGCGAGCACCAGCTGCAGGTCTGCCGCGGAGCCCTCGACCATCACGCGATGCGCCAGCGGATGCCGCTGGACACCGTCGATCAGCGACAGCATCATGTCGGCGATGGGACGCTCGCTGTGCGCGATGCCGGCCAGCACCTCGCTGCGCAACAGGTCGAGATCGGCCTGGATGGCCGCCTTCCAGAACGACTCCTTGTCGTCGAAGTACGCGTAGGCCGCGGCCGGGGTGAGCCCCGCGTCGCGGCTGAGCTGGCTGACCGACGTGGAGCGGTACCCCTGACTGCCGAACCGATCGATCGCCGCTCGCAGCAGACGCTCTCGTGTGCGCTGCCCCTTCGTGAGGGCGCGTCGACGATCGTGGATTCCCGTCACGCTCGGCATGTTAGCACGCACCCTTTGATTGAATTGTTGATCCAACATCTTTCATCAATTCGTCGATATCGGTCACTCTGTGTTGCGAGACTAACGCGCGTCACGTTTCCGATGCGGCACGGTCGGAGATCGAGCACCGATGTTGTCGGCACGTCTGTAGCCGCGACCGCGGCAATCGAAACACTGTTCCCGGTGCCTCCGGAGAGACTCGAACTCCCAACCAACGGGGTAGAAACCCGCTGCTCTATCCGTTGAGCTACGGAGGCGCGGTGTGCAGCCTAGAGGGCGAGCAACGTGCGACGGAGGAGATCGAGCGCGCTGATCACGCTCATCTGGCGCATCTGGTCGCGCTGGCCCGGCAGGCGCAGCGTGCGCATGTGCACCTGGTCGCCGATCGCGATGCCCACGCAGAGCGTGCCGACCGGCATGCCGTCCTGCTCGGCAGGGCCTGCGACACCGGTGAGCGCGAGCGCCACATGGCTGTGCAGCACACGCTGCGCGCCTCTCGCCATCGCCGCGGCCGCGGCCTCGCTGACCACCGGCCCGTGCGGCACGCCGAGCAGGTCGAACTTCACCTCGCTCGCGTAGCTGACGATGCTGCCGCGGAACACCTCACTGGCACCGGGCACATTGGTGATCCGCCCGGCGACCAGCCCACCGGTGACCGACTCGGCCAGCCCGAGCGACCAGTCGCGTTCGCGCAGCAGCTGCAGCACCACCGACTCCATCGTCTCCTCGTCGATCCCGAACACGAGGTCGTCGATGAGTGAACGCACCTCGGCCTCCCAGGTGGCGAGCAGCACCTGCGCATCGGCCTCGGTGGCCGCCTTCGCCGTGAGGCGCACCTTGATGCCCTCCCACCCGCTGGCCAGGAACGCCAACGTCGGATTGCCCAGTGTCTCCAGCCGGTCGATGATGGGATCGAGTCGCTCGTTGAGCCCGCTCTCGCTCTCGCCCCACGTGCGCAGCGTGCGACTGACGATGACGTTCGCCTCACCGGCACGCGCGAGCAGGTCGGGCAGCACCGCGCGCTGCACCATGTCCTTCATCTCGTGCGGCACGCCGGGCACGGCATAGATGACCTTCGCCGCACCATCGAGCACCAGCGGACAGATGAGCCCGGGGGCCGTGCCGCGCGTCTGCGGGATGATGGCCGCACCCACCGGCACCAGTGCCTGGCGGAGGTTGTTCTCTGCCATCCGGCGACCACGCGACTCGAACATCTGGCGAATCACATCGGCCACTGCCTGGTCGGGCTGCAGCTCGGCGCCCATCACCGCTGCGATGGCCTCGCGGGTGAGGTCGTCGTGCGTCGGTCCCAGCCCGCCGCACACGATGACGGCATCGGCGTCGGCCAGCACGCGACGCAGCACGGTCTCCATCCGCCCGAGGTTGTCGCCCACCTTCACCTGCAGCAGGGAGTCGATGCCCGCCGCGGCCAGCTGTTCGCCGATCCACTGACTGTTGGTGTCGGTGATCTGGCCGAGCAGCAACTCGGTACCGATGGCGACGACGTCACAACGCATGGCAGCTCACAGCGAGAAGTCGGCGTCGGGTGCGGGCGCCGGCAGTGGGTCGGCCTTCATCGCGCGGTACACGTACTGCCCGCCACTGATGAGCGCGAGCGCCACCGAGATCCACAGCAGACCGTTCCACAGCCACTTCGCGTCGAGCGCGGTGGGCGGCATGATGGCGAAGCCGACGGCCAGCTGCTGCACGAAGGTCTTCCACTTCGCGATCTTGCTGGCCGGCACGCTGACACCGCGAGCACCGACGAACGTGCGGTACAGGCTGATCAGCAGCTCGCGTGCGACGGTGATGACCACCGGCACGATCCAGAACGTGTCGTTGGCGACCAGGATGGCCATCGCGCCGAGGACGAGGATCTTGTCGGCGAGCGGGTCGAGGAACGCGCCGAGGTTGGTGGCACCGTGCCGGCGAGCCAGGTAGCCGTCGACGCCGTCGCTGGAGCACAGCAGGAACCACAACCCGAACGCCGCCCACGCGCCACCGGGCTCGTCGGGGATGAGCACCAGCATCAGCGGCGCGATGAGCACCCGTGCCACCGTGACCAGGTTCGCCCAGGTCTTCACCGCCGACGGATCGACCGGCATCACACGGACTCGGCAGTGAGGTCGGGACCCATCGCGTCGACGATACGCACCTGGTGGAACTCACCCACGGTCAGATGCGCGGGCACTTCGATGATGCCGTCGATCTCGGGAGCCTCGCGTGTGCTGCGCGCCTCGCCCGCCGAGTCGACCAGCACCGTCAGCACGTCGCCGATGAGGTCGTCGCGACGGCGCGCCGTGATGTCGTCCTGCATCTCGCGCAGCTCCGCGAGCCGCTCGTGCATCAGGTGCGTGTCGACCGCTCCGTCGAGACCCATCGCGTAGGTGCCGTCCTCCGGGCTGTACGCGAAGAAGCCGCACCAGTCGAGCTGTGCCTCCTCGACGAAGGCCAGCAGCTGGTCGTGGTCCTCCTCGGTCTCACCGGGGTAACCGACGATGAAGTTGCTGCGGAACGCGGCAGTGGGCTCGCGGTCGCGGATGTCGGCGATGCGCCGCAGGAACCGATCGCCGTCGCCCCAGCGGCGCATGCGACGCAGCAACGGCTTGCTCACGTGCTGCAGCGACAGGTCGAAGTACGGCACGCCGGTGGAGCAGATGGCGTCGATCAGCTCGTCACTCAGGTCGCTCGGGTACAGGTAGAGCAGACGCGTCCAGGCTGCGTGCTCGGCGACCGCGCGCACCAGCGGCACGATCGAGCCGGCACCGAGCTCGTCGGGGCGATCCTTGCCGTAGCTCGCCAGGTCTTGCGCGACCAGCACGATCTCCTGCGCTTCGAGCTGCTCGACCTCGCCGAGGATCGATGCGATGTCGCGGCTGCGCTGCGGGCCACGGAACGACGGGATGGCGCAGAACCCGCAACTGCGGTCGCAGCCTTCGGCGATCTTCACGTACGCCCACGGACTCGACGACTTCGGCCGCGGCAGGTTGAGCAGATCCAGCGTGGGGATGGGCGCGGCCGACACCGCGATCGACTTCTTGCCGGGACGGGTGGACAGCAGGTTCACCGGCACACCGAAGCCGGCGACCTGGTCGACCTCGGGCAGCGCCTCCGCGAGTTCGCTGCCGTAGCGCTCGGCCATGCACCCGGTGACCACCAGCCGGCCCCCACTCTTGCGCCGATCGTCGAGCGCCAGGATGGTGTCGATGCTCTCCTTGCGCGCCTCGTCGATGAACGCACAGGTGTTCACCACCACCAGGTCGGCGAGGCCGGGGTCGTCGGTGGCGGTCATGCCGTCGGCGAGCAGCGTGCCGATGAGCTTGTCGCTGTCGACCTGGTTCTTGGGGCAGCCCAAAGTCTCGACGTAGAAGTGCTGGGCCATGCGCCCAGGCTAGAGGCAGTTCAGGCGCAGGCCGTTCGTCGGCCCATCCGAGTCGGCCGGCTCGCGGTCAAGCCGTCGCGAGTCCACTTGCGGTTGCAGCTGCTGCCTGCGCAGCGTCGCGGGAGATGAACACCGCAACATCACCGGGACCGACCAGCTCGGCGAGCACGATGAGAGCGGCGGCCACGTGCAGTGCGTCGAGCGCACGGATGCCGTGCCGGCGCACGAGGTCGAGGGCAGCGGACTCGACTGCCGCGTGCTCCGGCGCCACGATCAACGGATCGCCTCCGGCGATGTCCTGCTCGAATCGATTCAGGAGCAGGGACGGGTCGATGCCGGCGTGCCGAGCAGCACGCACCAGCGCGCCGGACACCTCGATGCGGGCGAGCGTCGAGCTGACGGTGGCAGTCTCGGGCTCGGCGAACAGCTCGACGGCGTCGCGGTGGCCAGCGTCGGCAGGCAGATACCGGCGAACGATCACCGACGAATCGACGTAGGCGATCCTCAACCGGGGTCTCGCTGCTCGTCCAGCAGATCATCGGCACTGAGAGTCAGACCCGACAACAGCGCATGCACCTCCGCTATCGGCGGAGCGAACGCCGCGAGTGCCGTCGGTGCCGACAGTCCGAGCGCCGTGGCCCTTGCCCGCAGCCTCGTCTTCGGCGTGCCACCTGCATCGGTGACTGCGACGTCGAGCACCCCGGTGGCGAGCGCGTTCACGCTCATGCCCTCCGCGACCGCGCGGCGAGCCAGTCGCTCGTGGAGCTCGTCGGGGACTCGGAGGAGCAACTGTTTCATGCCCTCCATGATATCACTCGTACAATGCTGATATCAATGACGTGAGCTGTCG
>CAZWCU010000234.1:0-6634 GCA_964632715.1 uncultured Bifidobacterium sp.
CGGCGCTGCGCACGATGCGCATGCCACGCCCGCCGCCTCCGGCCGATGCCTTCACGAGGGCGGGCAACCCCACCTCTTCGATCGACTCGACGGTGTTGTCGGGAGCCACCGGCACCCCGTGCGAGCGCATCAGCGCCTTCGCCTCGATCTTCGAGCCCATGGCTGCGATGGCCGACGGTGGTGGGCCGACCCACACCAAGCCGGCGTCGATGACCTGCTGCGCGAAGGCGGCGTTCTCGGAGAGGAAGCCGTAACCGGGGTGGATGGCGTCGGCGCCGGCACGCAGTGCCGCGGCGATGACTAGGTCGCCGCGCAGGTAGGTGTCGGCCGACGCCGTGCCCGGCAGGCGAACTGCGGTGCGCGCCTCGCGGACGAACGCGGCGCCTGCATCGGCATCGCTGAACACTGCGACGGTGTCGAGCGCCTGCTCTCGACAGGTGCGGAAGATCCGGCGCGCGATCTCGCCGCGATTGGCCACGAGCACGGAGCGAATGGTGGTCATCTCGCTCACATCCTGAACACGCCGTAGCCGCGTGTGCCGGCGATCGGTTGGTTGTCGATGACGCTGAGGCACATGCCGAGCACGGTGCGCGTGTCGCGCGGGTCGATGATGCAGTCGTCGTACAGCTTGCCGCTCATGAACATCGCCAGCGACTCGCGCTCGATCTGGTCCTCGATCATCGCCCGCATCGCGGCGTCGGCTTCCTCGTCGAACGGCTTGCCCATGCTGGCCGCGGACTCGCGCCCGACGATGCTCATCACGCCGGCCAGCTGAGCGGGGCCCATCACTGCGCTCTTCGCGTTGGGCCATGCGAACAGGAAGCGGGGTCCGAACGCACGCCCGCACATGCCGTAGTTGCCGGCGCCGTACGAGGCGGCCATGTTGATGGTGAGGTGCGGCACGCAGCTGTTGCTGACCGCGTTGATCATCTTCGAGCCGTCCTTGATGATGCCGCGCTGCTCGAACTCCTTGCCCACCATGTAGCCGGTGGTGTTCTGCAGGAAGACGAGCGGCGTGTCGATCTGGTTGGCGAGCTGGATGAACTGTGCAGCCTTCTCGCTCTCCTCGCTGAAGAGCACGCCGTGGTGGTTGGCGAGGATGCCGATCGGGTACCCGTGCAGCTCTGCGAACCCGGTGACGAGCGAGGTGCCGTAGAGCGGCTTGAACTCGTCGAAGTCGCTGTCGTCGACGATGCGCGCCACCACGTCGCGCGGGTCGAACGGCACCTTCGGATCGGCGCTCGGAATGCCCAGCAACTGCTCGGGGTCGTACTTGGGTGGACGGCCGGCGCCACGGGCACCTGGCCCCGACTTGCGGTGGTTGATGCGCTTGATGATCTGCCGGCCGAGTCGGATGGCGTCGAGCTCGTCGACCGCGAAGTAGTCGGCCAGTCCGCTGATGCGTGCATGCATCTCCGCGCCGCCGAGGCTCTCGTCGTCGCTGTCCTCGCCGGTGGCCATCTTCACCAACGGCGGGCCGCCGAGGAACACCTTCGATCGCTCCTTGATCATCACCACGTAGTCGCTCATGCCCGGAACGTACGCGCCGCCGGCGGTGGAGTTGCCGAACACGATGCTCACCTGTGGGATGCCGGCCGCACTGGCGTTGGTGATGTCGCGGAACCCGCGGCCACCGGGGATGAAGATCTCGCTCTGCGTCGGCAGGTCGGCGCCGCCGGACTCCGTGAGCGCGATGGTGGGCAGACGGTTCTCGCGGATGATCTCGTTGGTGCGCAGGTTCTTCTTCAGCGTGTACGGGTTGCTCGCGCCGCCGCGCATGGTGGGGTCGCTGCCGGTGATCATGCACTCGACGCCTTCCACCACACCGATGCCGGCGACGGCGCCCGCTCCCACGGGGAACTGACTGCCCCACGCGGCGAGCGGCGACAGCTCGAGGAACGGCGAGTCCTGATCGAGCAACGCTTCGATGCGTTCGCGCACGAGCATCTTGCCGCGCTGGCGGTGACGGGCGATGTACTTCTCGCCGCCACCGAGGTTCACCAGCCGCAGCTGCTCGTCGTGCGCGGTCAGCTGTGCGAGCAACGCCTCGCGGTTGGCCTGGTACGCCTCGCTGTTCGGGTTCACGCGATCGGGGAGCACTGGCACGTCAGCCACGTCCTCCGGCAGCCCAGTTCGGTGGCCGCTTCTCGGCGAACGCACGCATGCCCTCCGCGGCCTCGTCGGAGCGGAACAGCGCCTCGCTGAGCGTGGCCATCTCGGCCATGGTCGGTTGCGCCTGGCGGAGCACTCGCTTGGTGGCCGCGACCGCGCCGGGCGCGCCGGCGAGGATGCCGGCGACGAGACCTGCGACGGTGGCGGCCACGTCGTCGGTGACGTGTGTGACCAGCCCCATGTCCTTCGCGACGGCGGCATCGAACGTCTCGCCGGTGAGGAACGGTGCGGCCAACTTGCTCCAGCCGCAGCGAGCGAGGATGGGAACGCTGATGATGGCCGGTGCAACGCCGATGCGCACCTCGGTGAACGCGAAGGTGACCGTGCTGTTCACCACCACCAGGTCGCACGCGGCCATGATGCCCACGCCGCCGGCGCGCACCAGGCCGTCGACCGCGGCGATGGTGGGCGCGGCCATGGTGCCCAGCCGCTCGATGGCGCTCGCCATCGGGTTGCCCGCGGCCTGCGAGCCGGGCTCGGCCGTGGCCCGTTCCTTGAGGTCGGCGCCCGCGCAGAACACGGGTGCGGTGTGCGTGAGGACCACCGCGCGCACGTCGGGCTGCTCGGCCCGATCGAGTGCCAGGTTCAGTTCGGTGACCAGCTGGCGCGACAGTGCGTTGCGATTCGCCGGCGAGTCGAGCGTGATGGTGGCGACGCCGCGCTCGACGGTGCAATGGACCAGTTCCCCCACCCGGCCGACTGTAGCCCCACCCCTGTCCGAGGCTTTCCTCCAGATGGGTGCCCTCCGAGGGTTTCCGCGTGGAAACCCTGGACGTGAGCCTCGGAAGGGCCCCAGCTGGAGGAAAGCCTCGGATGGTCGGGGCGTGAGCGCTAGCGGCGGGCGAGGAGGATGAATTCCGGCGAGTCGGGCAGCAGGGGCGAACCGTCCCAGTTGCCGAGCACGGACTCCACCTGGAAGCCCGCGGCGTCGAGCGCCGACGTGATCTCGTCGAGCCCGCGGAACCGCAGCGTCTCCTGTGCGACGACGTGCTCGCCGTTCGGCAGGAGGGTGTGCCCCTCGTGTGTCTCGATCGGCGCATCCGGATCGCCGCTCAGCTCGACCACTTCACCCCACGACTCGAACCATCCGCCGTCGGGGTGCGGTAGACGCGCGTAGGTCTTGTCCTTCGTCCACCGCTCCCACTCGCGGACGGCCGGATTGCGCGACTCGAACGTGAGGTGCCCGCCGGGTCTCAGCGCGCGATGGCACTCGGACAACGTCTGCTGCCACTCGTCGTCGTCGACGAAGTACTGCGCAACGTGACCCATCATCACGATCAGGTCGGCGCTGTCGCCGGGCAGTGCCGCCGCCGTGCCGATCAGCCATGTCACGCGGCCGCCGGAGTCGTGCGTCCGGGCCGCGTCGATCATCGCGGGCGACGGGTCGACGCCGACCACCTCGGCGGCGAGGTCGGAAGCTGCGGTGGCGAACACGCCGGTGCCGCAACCGAGGTCGACGACGGCGTTCGCTCCCAGCACCCGGATGCGATCGAGGTAGAAGTCGTGGTCGTGCCGGCCCGCGCACTCCACGTCGTACGTGGCGACCAGTCGTGCGTCCTCGGTCCACTTGGCGGTCACGCGGCGAGCGTACGCAGTGCACCTGCCCGACCGAAGGGAGAATTCGTGCGCGGTACGGTGCGGGCCATGACGTTGCCGGTGGTGCTGTGCCGTCGCTGGGCCGCGGTGCCCGCGACTTCGACGAGTTGGTCGCCGCGCTGCGCTCCGCCGGGTTCGAGGCGCTCGCGCTGCAACCACCGTCGGCAGTTCCGGCCGGTTCCACGTTGCACGACCTCGCCGACCTGGTCGTTGCTGCCATCGACGAGCACGGTTGGAGTCGGGTGCACCTGGTCGGTCATGCGTTCGGGCAGCGACTGGCCCGCTGTGTCGTCGCCGATCATCCAGAACGAGTGGCCACGCTGACGATGCTCGCGGCCGGCGGGCTGGTGCCGATGGACCCGGCGATCGCCGGCTCGTTGCTCGCGTGCTTCGACCTCTCGCTGCCGATCGACGCGCGCCTCGAGCACGCCCGGCGGGTGTTCTTCGCTCCGGGCAACGATCCCGCGGTGTGGACGGACGGATGGCTGCCGGCCACCGCGGCCATCCAGCACGCGGCTGTGGTGGCCACCCCGCCGGGGGAGTGGACGAGCGCGGCGGCCGATCGCGTCCTGGTCGTGCAGGGCTTGCAGGACGTGTGCGCGGTGCCGGAGAACGGCCGCCGCTACGTGGCGATGCACCCGACCATCGCCACGCTGGTCGAGATCGACGGCGCCGGCCACGCGCTGCTGCCCGAGCAACCGGCGGCCGTGGCGGCCGCGGTGGTGGAGTTCCTCGGCGCGCAGGAGCGGGCTACGTCGTCGTGATCTCGCGCAGGAACGCTTCCGCCTCGGCGCGGTGCCGAGTGCGCTTCATCGGCGGCAGCGCCTTCACGATGTCCCAGCGATAGTTCGCCTTGCCCAGCCGCGGGTCCATCACCGCCACGACACCACGATCGTGGGCGGTACGGATCAGACGACCGGTGGCCTGCGCGAGGAGCATCGCCGCGCGCGGCAGATCGATCTGACCGAACGCTGCCGACCCCAACAGCTCGCGCCGAGCTGAGAGCAACGGGTCGTCCGGGCGAGGGAACGGGATGCGGTCGATGACCACCAGGCTGAGCGTGCGGCCCGGGATGTCGACGCCCTGGAAGAAGCCGGCGGTCGCGAACAGGCACGACTGCTCGTCCTCGCTGAACGCCTTCACCAGCGCGGTCTTGGGCAGGTCGCGTTGAGTGAGGATCGGCACCTCGACCTTCGCCCGCACCGCTTCAGCCGCTGCGTCCATCGCCTTCCAGCTGGTGAACAGCGCCAGCGTGCGTCCGCCGGCGGCCGTGATGAGCGCGGCCAGCTCCTCGTGCACCGCCGGCCCGTAGGCGGGGGAGCGCGGGTCGGGCATGTGCAGCGCGCAGTAGAGCATCGCGTGGTGCTCGTAGTCGAACGGGCTGCCGACGTCGATGTCGGTGTAGCCGCTCGGCGGCAGGCCGACGCGCTCGCCCAGTGATGCGGGGATGGTGGCGCTGGCGAGGATGGCGGTGTGCTGCGACCAGATGCCGTTGTTGAGCACGTTGCCCACTTCCAGCGGCGCGATCTCGAGACGCGGGTAGTCGGGGCCACCGCTCACGAACGCCACGTAGCCGGCGCGGTTGTCGAGCGCGAGGTCGATGCTCTCCTGCAGGCGCGTGGCGAGTTGCTGGCCGCGCATCTTGCGCGCCTTCGCATCGTCGACGGTCGACTCGATGTTGCCCAACGCGGTGAGCGCCTTCTGCACGCGACCACGCACGTCGACGAGCATGTCGTGCACCGGCGCGGGGAACGGCCACGACAGCCGCTGGCCGAGGAACGGCACCAGCGCGTCGCGCACCAGGAGCGACGACTCGGCCACCGCACCGATGAGCTGCGGATCTTCGATGATGCGCTTGAGCGCCGCGGTGAGCGTGGTGAAGCGACCGCCGGCCACCTGCAGGCCGACCGTGTCGCTCATGATGTCTTCCAGCTGGTGCGCTTCGTCCATGACGACCACGTCGTGCTCGGGCAGCAGCATGCCGCCGCTGCCCACGTGCAGTCCGTAGAGGTGCATGTTCACCACCACCACGTCGGCCACCGATGCGCGTTGCCGTGCCGATTCGGCGAAGCAGACAGCACCCATCGGGCACCGAGTGGCGCCCGGGCACTCGTCGCTGCCGACGCTGACGGCCTGCCACGAGCGGTCGGCGGGCGCCCAGGTGAGCGATGCCTGGTCGCCCGTGTCGGTGGTGCCCGACCACTCGACCAGCCGGTTGATCTCCACCCGCGTGGTGGCCGCGAACTCCTCCAGCTCGAGCTGGCCGGTGGACGCGGCCTGCAGCTCGCGCACGCGCTGCATGCACACGTAGTTGCTGCGGCCCTTCAGCACCGCCCACTCGAACGGCACGCCGAGGTGCTCCTGCAGGAACGGCAGGTCCTTCGCCGCGAGCTGGTCCTGCAACGCCTTCGTCGCCGTGGCGACCACCACGCGTTGGCCGGTGACGATGGCCGGGACCAGGTACGCGAGCGTCTTGCCGGTGCCGGTGCCCGCCTGCACGACCAGGTGCTTCTTGGAGGCGATGGCGTCGGCGACGGCCTGCGCCATCTGCTGCTGACCCGGACGCTCCTCGGCCACCGGCAGCGCCGCGGTCACCGCCGCGAGCGCGGCAGCCACCTTCTCGTTGCTCATCGATGCCTCCGGAGGGGGAGCGCGGCCGGAATCATCCGGCGAGTGTACGAGCGCCACCCGTCGCGCCCCCAGCATCCTCGAGCGTCCGAGCACTTCCGCCCGCTGGGCGAGCAAAAGTGCACGAACGCGGGCCGAAGTTCGCGCCCCCAGCATCCTCGAGCGTCCGAGCACTTCCGCCCGCCGGGCGAGCGGAACTGCACGAACGCGGTCGGCCGCACGTCGCGCCTGAGCACTT
>CAZWCU010000235.1:0-6556 GCA_964632715.1 uncultured Bifidobacterium sp.
ACGAGCCGCGCCCACTTGCGCGGACCACGGTCGTCATGCCCGTCGCGGTCCGGGTCATGGCATGTCGGTGCAGTCAGCGACAGGTTTCCCTGCAGCAAGTGCAGGGAAACCTGTCGTTGAGCTGAAAGAACTCTGCAGCCCTCGGCGCCGTGCTACAGCGTGTTGGTGATGGCGCCGGTCTCGGCGCCCTGCACGAGCTTGGCGTACTTGCCCAGCACACCCGTCGTGTAGCGCGGCGCCAGCGGCTGCCAGCTGGCGCGGCGACGGGCGATGTCGTGGTCGGCCACCAGCAGGTCGAGTGTGAGTGCGTGCACGTCGATGGAGATCTGGTCGCCGTCGTACACGAACGCGATGGGGCCGCCGTCGGTGGCCTCCGGCGCCACGTGACCGATGCAGAAGCCCCACGTGCCACCGCTGAAGCGGCCGTCGGTGATGAGCGCGCAGTCGGCGCCGCGGCCGGCGCCCTTCAATGCACCGGTGATGGCCAGCATCTCGCGCATGCCCGGCCCGCCCTTGGGGCCTTCGTAGCGGATGACCAGCACGGTGCCGGGCTCGATGCTGCCGCTGAGGATGGCGGCCATCGCGCCGTCCTCGCCGTCGAACACGCGGGCGGTGCCGACGAACTGCTTCTGCTCGGCGCTGAGGCCTGCCACCTTCACCACGACACCCTGCGGCGCCAGCGACCCGGTGAGCACCTCGATGCCGCCTTCACTGTGGAGCGGCTTGTCGATGGGGTGCACCACCACGCCGTCGGGCGCCGGCGGATCGATGTCGGCCAGGTTCTCGGCCATGGTCTTGCCGGTGACGGTGAGGCAGTCGCCGTGCAGCAGCCCGTGATCGAGCAGATGCTTGAGCACCACCGGCACGCCACCCACCGCGTCGAGGTCGCTCATGTGGAACTTGCCGCCGGGCTTCATGTCGGCGATGTGCGGCACCTTGGCCGCGATGCGGTTGAAGTCCTCCAGTTCGAGCTCGACACCTGCCTCGTTGGCGATGGCGAGCAGGTGGAGCACGGCGTTGGTGCTGCCGCCCAACGCGGACGTGACGGCGATGGCGTTCTCGAACGCCTTCTTGGTCATGATCATGCGCGGCGTGATGCCCAGGCGCAGCAGGTTGACGATGGCTTCGCCGGCCATCCGCGCATCGCTCTCGCGGCGACCGTCGATCGCCGGCGGGGAGGCGGTTCCGGGCAGCGACATGCCGATCGCCTCGGCGATGCTGCTCATCGTGTTGGCCGTGAACATGCCACCGCACGCACCTTCACCGGGGCAGGCGGTGCGCTCGATCTCGCCGAGCTCCTCCTCGGTGATCTTGCCCAGCGCGCAGGCGCCGACGGCTTCGAACACGCTGGTGATGTCGGTGGCCTCACCATGATGGCTGCCGGGCATGATGCTGCCGTTGTAGACGAACACGCTGGGCAGGTCGAGCCGCGCCGCGGCCATGAGCATCGCGGGGATGCTCTTGTCGCAACCGGCCAGACCGACGAACGCGTCGAGTCGCTCCGCATGCATGACGCACTCGACCGAGTCGGTGATGACTTCTCTGGAGACCAACGACGCACGCATGCCCTCGTGGCCCATGCTGATGCCGTCGCTGACCGTGATGGTGCCGAACTCCATCGGGAAGCCGCCCGCGGCACGCACGCCGTCCTTGGCGAAGTCGGCCAGCTTGCGCAGGGTCATGTTGCAGGGAGTGACCTCGTTCCAGGTGGACGCGATCGCCACCTGCGGCTTCTCCCAGTCGTCGTCGGTCATCCCGACGGCGCGCAGCATGGCGCGCGCCGGCGCCTTCTGGAAGCCGTCGGTGACGTCGCGGCTGCGGGGTTTCACATCGACGGGGGTGCCGTTCTCTGCAGACATGAGGCCGAGCCTACTGCGCAGCCGGCAACCGCTTCCTGTCCGTTCCCGGCGAACGAGCGGCACGCACGGCGACCACCGCCAGCAGCAGGAGGCCGGAGCCGGCCGTCACCCAGCGCAGGCCCACCTCGTCGGCCAGTTGGCCCTGCACGAGCGAGCCCACCGGGTAGAGAACGCCCAGCACGAAGGAGTTCACCGCCAGCACCCGGCCGCGCATCTCGTCGGGCGCGGCTTCCTGCGCGACGCCCGAGAACGCGGTGAACGCGTAGCCGTAGGCGAGGCCGACGAGGGCGAGCGCCGGGGCCGCCAACCACAGCGTGGGCGCCACGCCGTAGATCACCAGGGCAGGGCTGAGGGCTGCCACCGCCAGCAGCATCACCGTGGCGAGGCCGAACCGCTGCGTGACCGTGCCGAGCGTGAACGCCGCGGCCACTGCGCCAACGCCTTGCGCGGTCACCAGCAACGACGTGGCCCCCGAGCCGCCGCCGAGCACGTTGGTGGCCATCTGCGGCACGAACGCGATGAAGGGCGAGGCGATTGCGATGGTGGCGACCATCAGCACCAGCATCGAACGCATCGACGGCGACGCCCGGGCGAATCGGAAGCCGTCGGCGAGCGCGCCGAACACCGGACGACGGTCGCCCGGTGGTTGATGGAACTTCACCAACGCGAGCGCGATGCACACTGCGAGGTAGCTGGCCGCGTTGATCCACAGCGCCAGCCCGATGCCGCCCGCCGCGATGGCGAGCGCGGCGAACGCCGGCCCGATGACGCGACCGATGTTCCACTGCGCGTTGGAGAGTCCCACCGCAGCAACGAGCTGGTCGCGTGGCACCAGCGTGGGCAGTGTGGTCTGGAACGACGGGAAGGTGAACATCGACACGCAACCGGCGAGAAACGCCATTGCCGCGATGCCCAGTGGCGTGGCGTCGCCGGCACCCACCCACAGTGCGAGCGCCGCCGCGATCAGCCCCGACAGCACGCTGCCCACGAACATGATCCGGCGCCGGCGCAGGCGATCCGCCATGGCCGAGCCCACCGGGCCGACGATGGCGCCCGGCAGGAAGCCCGCCGCGGCCACGACCGCCGACCAACTGGCCTTGCCGGTGGTGTCGGCCACGTAGTAGCCGAGCGCGACCGTCTCCATCCAGGTGCCGATGTTGGACACCAGTGCGCCGGCCCAGATGAGCCGGAACCCCCGCGACCGGAACGGGGTCAGCGAGGCGTTGGGCACGTCGCTCGACGCTATCGGCGAGGCCCGGCTGCCGAGGACGGTTGAGCTGCGACACGACCGGGTAGTTTTGGCGTGTGTCGAGCACCAGAGGAGTGAAGGGCGGTGCGAGCGCGGCACGTCGGCGCGCATCGGGCCGTGTGGGCCGCTTCGGCCCTCGTTCCCTCGCCGCACGGTTGCTCACCGTGCTGCTCGTGCCGATGATCGGTCTGCAGGTGTTCGCCTATCGCGAGCTCGACGCACAGCGGGAAGCGGAGGACTCCGCGGCCCGGGTGAGCGAACAGGTCTCGCTGTTGCAGCACACCGGCCAGCTGATCGTGCCGCTCTACATCGAGTTCACCGCCACCGCCGGCGTCGCAGAGGCGGAGGTGTGGGGCCTCGACCGCATCGAGCTCGACGACACGCTGGGCATCGACTTCGTCGGCTTCGTCAGCGAGTCGCGCGCCCAACTCGACGAGGCGCTGGCGGCACTCTCCGCGTCGTCAGGCGCGGTTCGCCTGCCGTCCGGCGTCACCATCGGCGAGGAGATCGCCAGCATCGAGTCCGAGCTCGCGGACGTGCGCGCCGAGTTCGACGCGCAGGCGCAGCGGCCCGACTCGGTCAACGCGGTCTTCGACCGGCTGGTCTCCTTCGTCGACGACATCAGCGAACAGACCCGCCAGGTGCTGCAGGAGGCCGCCACCACCAGCGAGCTCGCCGGCATCGGCGCCGAGTCCGAGCAGTTCCTCTCCACGCTGCAGTCCGCGACCACGAACCTGCGCCTGGTCGCCGACGCCAGCATCGCGGGCGGCGAGCGCTCACTGGTGCTGGAGGCGATGGTGGCCACCGGCGCGTTCGAGGAGTCGCTCGACCGGTTGCGCTCGTTGCTCGACGGCCAGCGCCTCACCGAGTTCGACGAGTTGGTGGCCTCACCGGCGTTCGCCGCGGTCGACGAAGCTCTGCCCACGCTCGTCGAGGCGCTCACGCTGGTCGACGACTCGGGCATCAACGTCATCGACGACACCAGCACGCTCACTGCGATCATCGACGTGCTCATCGCCTCGTTCGACCGGTTGACCGCGCTCCAGTCGTACGGCAACTCGTTCCTCGAGGAGCAGGTGCAACGGGCGGGGGCGATCCGCGCGCAGGCCGACGCCGACCGCCGCGACGCCATCCGGGTGATGGTCGCCGTGCTCGGCATCAGCCTGGTGCTGCTCGGACTCATCCTGCTGTCCATCCTGCGACCGCTGCGCCGGCTCGTCCGCCACTCGCGCCAGGTCGGTGAGGGCGACCTCGCGCTCGCACCGGTGAAGCCCACCGGACCCACCGACATCCGAGTGGTGATGCGCACGTTCAACGAGATGGTCACCACCCTGCGCGCCTACGACGCGCAGGTGCGGCGGCTGGCGCTGGGCGACACCGAGATCGACCGGACGCTGCCCGGCCCGCTGGGCGACACGTTGCGCCAGTCGGTGAGCCACCTCGCCGCGGTCACCTCCAAGCTGCATGCGTCGGAGGCCGCGGCCAACGAGCAGGCACGCACCGACTCGCTCACCGGCCTCGCCAACCGCGCCGCAGCACTCGAGCACCTCGCACGCATGGCGATGGCCGCACGACTCGACGAGCGCCGCAGCGCCATCGTGTTCCTCGACCTCGACGGCTTCAAGAGCGTCAACGACACACAGGGCCACGGCGAAGGCGACCGCATCCTCGGCGAGATCGGGGCGCGTCTGAAAGCCGCGTGCCCCGGTCACCTCGTCGCCCGCATCGGCGGCGACGAGTTCATCGTGCTGATGGACCAGGTCGCCGATCAGGAACAGGCCACCGAGCTCGCCCACCGGCTGATCGAGGTCGTGTCGGCGCCGTGCACCGGCACGAGCGGTCAGCTGTTCACCATCTCGGCGTCGGCGGGTGTGTCCATCGTCGACGGCAGCCGCGACCCGCTCGACAACATCGCGCAAGCCGACTCCGCGGTGTACCACGCCAAGCAGAGCGGACGCGGACGCGTCGAGGTCTACGACGAACAGCTCGCGCGAGAGATCGAGGACC
This sequence comes from uncultured Bifidobacterium sp., assembly GCA_964632715.1. Lineage (GTDB taxonomy): Bacteria > Actinomycetota > Acidimicrobiia > Acidimicrobiales > Ilumatobacteraceae > UBA668. The sequence goes on from CAZWCU010000235.1 coordinate 5,116, forward strand.
GCGCCGACATGGCGCTCACCATGCGCCACGGCATCGTCAGCGGCCAGTTCAGCATCAAGCTGCAACCGATCATCGACATCGCCAGCAAGGAGCCGGTCGGCGCCGAGGCGCTGTTGCGCTGGAACCGGCCGGGCATCGGCGAGGTGGGACCCAACGAGTTCATCCCCATCGCCGAACGGACCGGCGTCATCCTCGACCTCGATGCCTGGGTGCTCGAACAGGCGGTGGGCGTGCTGCGCGAGTGGCAGGACGAACCGCTCACCTCGCACCTGCGCATCGCGGTGAACATCTCCGGGCGCCACATCATGGAGGGCACGCTCAGCCCGCTGCTGCAGCGCCTCTGTGAACGCGCCGAAGTCGACCCGGCGATGATCGATCTCGAGATCACCGAGACGCACCTCGTGGCCGACGTCGCCCGCGCCGCGGCCGTGGTCGACGACCTGCGCAGCCGCGGCATCAAGGTGGCCATCGACGACTTCGGCACGGGCTACTCGTCGATGAGCTACCTGCACCAGCTCACCGTCGACACGCTCAAGATCGACGGCGTGTTCGTGGCCGGCATGTGCGAGAACCCGCTCGACCACACCATCGTCGAACTGCTGCTGCGGTTGGGTGATTCGCTGGGACTGAAGGTGGTGGCCGAAGGCGTCGACAGCATCGAGAAGCTCACCGCGCTGCAGGCGCTCGGCTGCCCGTGGGCACAGGGCTTCTACATCGCCCGGCCGATGTCGGTGACCGATGCCACCGTGTGGCTGCGTCAGCAGGTCACCCTGGCCGAGGTGCTCTAACCGCGCTTCTGTTGCAGCAGGGCCGTCACCAGCTTGCCGTCGGCCTTGCCCTTGCTCGCCTTCATCACCAGGCCGACGAGCGCTCCCATCGCCTTGCCGTCGCCGGCGCAGAACTTGGCCCACGCATCGGGGTCGGCGGCAATGGCCTCGTCGACGAAGCCTTCCAGCGCGCCGGTGTCGATGGCTTCGAAGCCCTTGGCGGCCGCGATGGCCGCGGGGTCGCCACCGCCGTTGGCCACCAGGTCGGCGAGCACGGCCTTGACCTGGGTGGCGGTGAGCTTGCCGCCGGTCTCGAGCAGCGTGAGCGCAGCGAGGTCGCCGGCGGGCACGTCGGGCGACTCGGCGAACGCCTCCTTCACGTGCACGAGCGCACGTGCGACGTCGCCGCCGGCCGCGGCGACCGCGAGGACGTAGTCGTCCTGACCGCGTTCCACGACCGCGGTGACGGCTTCACTGCCGGCGGGCTGTCCGGTGGCAGCGGCCAGACGGGTGCGCCGTGCGGCCGGCAGCATCGGCAGCGCGTCGTGCACGCGCTGGATCCACTCGGGCGACGGAACCAGCGGCACCAGGTCCGGTTCGAGGAAGTAGCGGTAGTCGTCGGCGTCTTCCTTCGAGCGGAGGGTGTGCGTGCGGCCGTCACCTTCGTCCCAGTG
>CAZWCU010000236.1:0-6553 GCA_964632715.1 uncultured Bifidobacterium sp.
TCGCGCATGCGGGTGCCACCCTCTAGACCCATGTACTCGAGCGCACGCGCAATGGTGTCGCGGCTCTGCTCGTCGGGTGCATCGGCCGGCGCGGGGATGACCCCGTCGATGGAGATGACCTGACCCGGGTTGGTGCCCCAGCTCACCTGCGGGCGCAATGAGGTGGCGTCGATGACGACCTCCTTGTCGAACACCGCGCCCTCGTCGGTGACGAGTGTGCGCCAGTCGGCAACAGCGGCCTCCCACTGCTCGCCGGACGGTGCGTGCTCGCGACCCTTCAAGTAGTCGAACGTGGTCTCGTCTGGTGCGACCAGGCCCGCCTTCGCGCCGGCTTCGATGCTCATGTTGCACAGGGTCATGCGGCCCTCCATCGACAGCGCGCGGATGGCCGACCCGCGGTACTCGATGACGTGACCGATGCCGCCGCCGGTGCCGATGACGCCTATGATCGCCAGGATGATGTCCTTGGCCGTGACGTCGGCCGGTGCGTCGCCCTCGACGGTGACGGCCATCCACTTGGGCCGGGTCTGCGGCAGCGTCTGGGTGGCGAGCACGTGCTCCACCTCGCTGGTGCCGATGCCGAACGCCAGCGCGCCGAAGGCGCCGTGCGTCGCGGTGTGGCTGTCGCCGCACACGACCGTCATGCCCGGCAGGGTGCGCCCTTGCTCGGGTGCGATGACGTGCACGATGCCCTGCCCCGGGTGGCCCATCGGGAAGTTGACGATGCCGAACTCGGCAGTGTTCTCGCGCAGCACCTCGACCTGCCGTGCCGAGATGGGATCGGCGATCGGCTGGTCGATGTTCGCGGTGGGCACGTTGTGGTCTTCGGTGGCGACCGTCAGGTCGGGCCGGCGCACGGGGCGACCGGTGAGCCGCAGACCGTCGAACGCCTGCGGGCTGGTGACCTCGTGCACGAGGTGCAGGTCGATGTAGAGCAGATCTGGCTCGCCGGGGGCGGCGTGCACGACGTGGCGGTCCCACACCTTCTCGGCCAGTGTCGTGGGTTCGGCCGGCGTTCTGGGGGGCGACATCTCTCTCCTTCGTGGCGGATCACCGCCGTCGATCGGTGTCTCAACATGTGAGAATTCAATCCCGAACCACCGAGGTTACGCGGAATGGTGTGCATCTGCAAACCTTTGGGCAAGAAGTTCGTATGTTCACCGCGCAGAGTGGTGAAACAGCCGGTTTCCTGACTTGAGACCGGTGCTCACGTTGCCGAATCACGTACGTCACTCAGGAGGACACCACCATGGATAGCTTGCTCGTCCACACCACCCGCACCGAGACCGCCGCCAGCCCGGGCACTCGCTGGACCGGTACCCGTTGGACCGGTACCCGTTGGACCGGTACCCGTTGGACCGGTACCCGCTGGACCGGCACCCGCTGGACCGGCACCCGCTGGACCTGAGTCAGGTCGCCGGCGCGTCTCGCGCCAAGATGACTGCATGACCCGTTCCTCGCGGGGCGGGCGCAGCTCGCCTGCACAACAGGTGATCGATCACCTCCGCGCCGCCGATCGCTTCCCGCCGGGCGATCCACGACGCGAAGCCGCGCAACGCCGCGCGGCGCGTACCGTCGCGTCTGCTCCTGAGGCACTCGCGCACCCCGCGCTGGCCGGCATGGCCGCGCAGCTCGCCCAGTGGGCGCGCTTCGCCCCGCACCTGCTCTCCGACGCGGAGGAGGTCGCACTCGCCGCTCGCAACCGATCGATCGTCGCCGAGCAACTGCACGCGCTCCGCGCGCTCGAGGAGTCGCCCGACACCTGCCTCGACCTCGCGGATGCCGCGCTGCGCGACCTCGATGCCGACGACGCGCAGCAACGACGTCAGGCCGACATCGCGGCGCACCGGGCCACCGATCGCCGGGCGCCTGTCACCGCCGCCGTGCTCGGAGCACTGGCCGCGTGCCACCTCGCCGACGACGCGCAGCGCGGCATCGCCGACTGGCGCACCCGGTTCGCCATCGTGCAGGGCACCAGCGCATCGACCCTCGCGCTGGTGCGCGACGCGGTGCGTGGCGCACACCCGTCGGCTCGCCGGTGGTGGGCCGTGCGGTCGGCGCTCGTCGGTGGCCAGTACCACGATCGGCGAGTCGGTCTCGCGGCGCCGCCCGCGTCGTTGGCCGAGCACGCCGCTGCCGCGGCGATCGGCATCGCCGGCGCCGCGCCACCGTTGGCCGGGGCAGCGCGGGCGGCCGCTGCCCGCATCGTCCCCGGTGCCGACAACCAGGTCGTCATCGAAGCCGACGGACGCATCTCGGCCACGGTCGCTCACCGACCGACGCCTCGCGGTGGGCTGATGGTGGCCCACGAGACGGGCCACGCGATGCACGCGCTCGAGGCCCGCAGCGCGGAACCTCCCGGCGCACTGGTCGGCGAGACGGTGGCGTGCTGGTCGTCGCTGGTCACCGGCGCGCGGGCCGACGGAGATGTCGCCCTGGCATTGGCCCTCGGCGACACGCTGGTGGAGGAGCTGTTCGTGTCGGCCGCGGTGAGCGCCTTCGAGGACCGCGTGTACTCGCTGGTGGCCACGAACGGCTCGGTGTCGGTCGACTCGTTGAACGAGGCGTGGTTGTCGTCGCATCGCGAGCTGTGGGGCGATGCCGTCGTGCCCGACCTCGTCGCCTCCGGATGGGCGCGGTTGCCGGCGCTGGCCACCGACCCGGGCCACGCCTGCTCGTACGTGTGGGCCACGCTGCTCGCGCTGGCGATGCAGGCGCGCCACGGCGCCGACGGCGAGCGGCGGATCGCGGCGGCAGTCGCGGCGGGCGGCATCGGTGCCGATGAGTTCACACGCGTGCTCGGGTTCGACGGCGATGCGTGGATCGGCGAAGGCGTCGCGCAGCTCGATGTCGAGCTCGAACGGCTGGCTCAGCGGATCGGTTCCGGCGCGCCCACCTGAGGCACGTCGCCGAGGCCGCGCGGCAGTCCGATCAGCAACGCGACCACCACCGGGAACTGCAGCATGCCGGCCACCACGGCCACCGTTCCCGCCGACGTCGCCCGACCGAGCACGCCGCCGCCGAGTGCGCCGATCACGCCACCCGCGCCGAGCGCGGCGCGGAAGATGCCCATCACGCGCCCGATCAGCTCGCCGGGGATCACTCGCTGGCGAATGCCCACCGACGTGATGTTGCCCATCGTGACCGCGAAGCCCCAGACGAACAGCGCCACCACCGCCACCGGCCACCAGCGGGTGGTGCCGAGGGCGATGTAGGTGCACGCGTTCAGTGCCACCGCGCCGGCGATCGCCCACCGCGCCGGCACCCGCGCACGCAACCTGCCCGCCACCACGCCGGCCACCGTCGCGCCGCACGCGACGACCGTGAGCGCGGGGCCGAACCAGCCTGCGTCGAGGTCGAGCCGCTCGCGGACGAGGAGGACGAGCATCGCGAGGACGGCCGAGCCGCACAGCGAGAGCATCAACATCGACCCGGCCAGCACGACGAGTGCCCGGGTGGATCGGAAGTAGGCCCAGGCCGGCGCCATCGTCGGTCGCGGGGAGAGCTCGGTGGATGGCGGCGGCGATGTGCGCGGGAGGCGCAACAGCAACGCTGCCGACACCGCGTACGAGACCGCGTCGGCCGCGAACGGGATCCACGTGCCGATGCGGAACAGCAGCGATCCCACCGGCGGACCGATGAACTCGCTGCCGACGTTGTCGGCGGCCTGCAGGTGACCGTTGGCGTCGTCGAGGTGCGCGGGAGCGACGAATGAGGGCAGTGCGCTCTGGGCGGCAGTCACGAACAGCGTGTCGCCGGCGCCGATCAGGAACGTGATGGCGGCGAGCACGATGCCGGGGAGGTCGCCGATCAACAGCGCGATGGCGCCGACGATCATCACCGCGGCACGTCCCAGGTCGGCGACGACGAGCATTCGCCCTCGGTCGTAGCGATCGGCCAGCACTCCCGCGGGCACAGCGAGCAGCACCCCCGGCAGCAGCCCCGCGGCGGCGATCACGCCCAGCAGCAACTCGCTCGGCGGCGTGATGGACGCGAGCAGCGGGACGGCCGACACGGTCATGCCGGTGCCGACGGCGGACAGGGCGTTGGCGGCGAACAGCCGGCGGTAGGCGGTGCCGAATCGGCTGGTCATCGTGTCGCGCGTCGAGTCGTCGAGTCGCCACGCCATGCGGCCGAAGAGTGCACAGTGTGAGAGTAGGCGCGCGCTGGGTCACGAGGGCGAGCATCGACGGGGAGCAGGACGCGCCAGGTGTCCCAACACGTGGGATACCCTTCCCGACATGAACCAGCTGGACAGCTCGCTCAGCGGCGTCGGGGTGATCGACAAGGCGGTGGTCATCCTGCAGGCGCTCGCCGCGGGCCCGCACGACCTGCAGCAGTTGCAGACGGCCACCGGGCTGCCGCGAGCCACGGCACACCGACTGGCAGTGGCACTGGAAGCGCACCATCTGGTGCGGCGCGATCCGCAGGGCCGGTTCTGCCTCGGGTTCGAGCTGATCCACCTCGGTCGCGCCGCCACCGAGGCGTTCCCGCTCGCCGAGGTGGCGGCACCGGCACTGGCAGCGCTGCGCGACTCCACCGGCGAGAGCGTGCAGCTCTACGTGCGCGAGGGCGACCATCGTCGCTGCGTGGTCTCGCTGCAGTCCGCCCACGCGCTGCGCTGGATCGTGCCGGAGGGCGCGCTGCTGCCGCTCGGCCTGGGCTCCGCCGGCCGTGTGCTCGCCGACGGTGGGCCCCCTCTCGCCGACAGCGTGGAGGAGCGCGAGGCAGGCGTTGCGTCGGTGAGCGCCGCAGTCGTGAACCGCGCGGGCGTGGTGGTCGCTGCGGTGAGCCTGAGCGGACCGGTCGAGCGGCTCAGCCGGCAGCCGGCCGAGCAGTTCGGGCCGGCGGTGCAGGCCGCGGCGCGGTCCGTGGGGATGTCGCTCGCACGCTGATTTTGCCGGTCCTGCTGACTGGGTGTGCCCAGTGATGGCATGGACGACGATGCACTCCCGCTGTTGATGGCCCGCTGGTTCGAGACCCGCCTGCACGACTCCGTGGGCTTCTGCCTGCGTGGCAGCCGGTTGTACGGACTGGAGGTGATCGATCCCGACGGCCTCGGCCGCGGTGATCCGGCGGCCGCTCGCGTGTCGTTCATCGCGGAGGCCGAGGATCGCGAGCGAGTGGTGCGCCATCCCGACGCGCTGCGGGTCGCCGACTTCGATGCCGCCGTGCTGGTCACCGTCGAGTGGCGACCTGCCGCGCCGGCACCGGTCACGCGACCTGGGGAGTTCAGCGGTCGCCGTCGCGCGCGGGTGGTCGAGCTGCTGGCCGACGGTGCGGCCGCCACGGTGGTGCGGTTCGAGAACGATCCGGAGTACGTGGTGCTCGCCTCCTGAACGTGACTGCGGGTCAGCGGCGCTGCAGCCAGGGCTGTTCGGCGACCGCGAGGTCGGTGCTCGGTGGGCCACCGACGAACGGCCACAGCTCCTCCGCGATGCGGCGGTAGTTGCCGGTGGCGCGCAGCTCGCCGAGCAGTGCGTAGAGCCCGAGGTTGATGCGTTGGATGAACACGAACGCCTTCGGCACGGTGGCGTACTGCGCGATGGGGCTGGTGCGGTCGAAGGTGTGGCGCACGATGCGACTGGAGTATTCGCTGCTCCAGGTGACCTCTCGGTCGTCGCGGACGCTCTCGTAGAACTGGCTGAAGTACTCGCCCACCTCGTCGTCGGGGCTCGGGCAGCCCGGACGCAACATGCCGGCGCGTTCCACCACGTCGCGGAACGCGGCCACGTCGTGGTCGTAGGCGGCGGCCTTCACCATCGCGATGAACGCGTTCATCTCCGTGTCGTCGAAGTGCTTCACCAGTCCGAAGTCGAGGAACGTGACCCGCCCGTCACGGTGGAAGAGGTAGTTGCCGGGGTGCGGGTCGCCGTTGAAGGCGTGCATGCCGTACAGGCTGCGGAACACGAACCGGAAGATCACCTCGCCGACTCGGTCGCGGTGCTCCTGCGGCCACTCCAGCATCTCCTGCCACGTGCACCCGTCGACGAGCTCGCTGGTGATGACGTGCGCTCCGCTGAAGGTGGGGAACACCTCGGGCACGTGGATGAACGGGTGCCCGCGGTAGTAGTCGGCGAACAGCTGCTGGTTGCGGGCCTCCAGCCGGTAGTCGAGCTCCTCGGCGAGGCGCTCCTTGATCTCGGCGACCATCTCGTCGGGGTCGAGACCTCCGAAACCCTGCTGCAGCAGCATGCCGAGCAGGTCGGCGTTGCGCAGGTCGGCCTCCACCGCGTCGGCAACACCGGGGTACTGCACCTTCACGGCCACCGCGCGCTCCTGGCCGGTGGCGGGATCGACGATGACGGCGCGGTGCACCTGGCCGATACTGGCGGCCGCGATGGGCTGTGGGTCCCACTCGACGAACAGCTGGTCGGGCGGCGCGCCGAACTCGGTCTCGATGACCTGTGCGGCGAGTGCCGCGCTCATCGGTGGTGCGTTCGACTGCAGCTGGGCGAGCGCCTCGCGCAACGGAGCCGGCAGCGCGTCGTCGACGTAGCTGGCCATCTGGCCCAGCTTCATCAGCGCGCCCTTCATTTGGCCGAGGCGTTCG
>CAZWCU010000237.1:0-6485 GCA_964632715.1 uncultured Bifidobacterium sp.
ACGCGGTTGTGCACTCGCCCGGGCCGATCGGCCGACGAGCTCATGTCGGTGCGGGTGCGCTCGTACGTGAGGCCGTCGTCGACCGCTTCATGAATGGCGGCGACCACCTTCGCGGCACCCTCGGCACCCAGCTTGCCGGTCATCGCGAACGGTGACAGCTGCGCGCGGTGGCACACCTCGTTGGCCAGCATGCGGCCGAGCCCGGCGATGTGGTGCTGGTTGCGCAGGAAGCCGTGCACGCGCATGTTGTCGCGGGCGAACGCGGCCGCCAGCGTGGCAGGCGTGTACTCGAGTGTCTCTGGGCCGAGCCGATCGAGCGGTGGCCCACCGAGCGCATCGGTGGCCACGCACCACACGCCGGCGCGGCGCTCCTTGCCGGCTTCGGTGAGCAGCAGTGCCGGACAGTTCTCGAACACGAAGCGTGCCTGCCCGTTGCGCGGCTTCGCCGACTGTGCGGTGTCGACGAGCAGCCGGCCGCCCTGCATGAGGTGGATGACGAAGTGGATCGGCCCGAAGTCGAGCAGCAGGTACTTGCCTCGCCGACCGACACCCAGCAGTGGCGTCCCGTACGCGGCGGAGGGCTGCGGCGTGGCGGTCTTCAGAGCGGTGAAGTTGAACGGCACGAACTTCTGCAGCACCGCGCCCCGGTACAGGTCGGTGAGACGCTCGGCGTGTGCTTGCACCTCGGGAAGCTCGGGCACGGCGCCGCCTCCGGTTCAGCGGTGCTCGGTGCGCTCGCGCACGCTGGTGAACACGGCGTCGAGGGCCCCGAACACCGGTTGCGCCTCGACCAGCTTCTGCTGACTGCCGGTGAGCAGGATGCGGCCCTTGATGAACGCCTCCTGCGCGTTCAGCGAGCCGGTGGCGACGCCGACGGCGGTGTCCCAGGTCTGCTCCATGCGCACGTCCTCGGGGAAGGCGCTGCCCGGTCCGAAGGTGGCGACGCCGTCGGCCACCTGCAGGTGGTAGACCACGGTGCCTTCGGGCCCGTCGGTGACCACCTGGGTGACCCCGATGGTGTGCTCGGTGGCGAGCTGCTGCAGCGTGGCGCTGGCGCTCACCTCGTCGGTGAGGGCGTCGAGCCACTCGAGGCTGAGATAACGGATCACGCCCATAGTCTGGCGCACGTGCCGACCAATGCCGACGAACTGCGCCACGCCGATGTCGCGGTGGAGGCATGGTGGTGGTGGGGCTGGTCGATCGACGCGACCGCGGACGCGAGCCACCGGGCCACGACCGGTGTGTTCGTCGGGCTGGAGCTGCGCGGGAACCGGTTCGACTACTGGGCGGGCCTAGTGCGCACCGGAGCGCCCTACCTCTACGTCGAGGAGCTCGACGGCCGCGGTCTGCGTGAGGGGCTGGAGATCAAGCCGCCGGAGATGTGGGCCGACCATTCGTGCGACGTGCCGCACCAGCAGTGGAGCCTGGGCAACGAGGCGCACGGCGTGCTGCTCGACGACCCGCTCGACGCGATGCGCCGGCCGTACGGCACACCGGTGCCGGTCACGTTCGACATCGAGTGGTACGCCGCTGCGCCGCCCGCCGACATCGCACACGGCTACCAGCAGACCGGCGAGGTCGATGTGCGCATCGAGCTCACCGAGGGCGTGCTCGCGTTCGTGGGCCCAGCCCATCGCGTGCACGTGTGGGGCGTGCCGTACCGGCCGACAGCGCTGGCGATGCCCGCCGGCGACGACCAGTTGTGGGCGCCGTACCGCCGCCACGATCAGCAGGGCGTGCTGCAGGTGCTCTCGTCCACCGGATTCCTCGGCCGCTTCGCGTAGCTGGTCCCTCTCAGGCGCGGCGTGCGCCCACCAACAAGAAGTAGGGACGTTCGAGCTCGACCTCCCACTCGGGCACCTGCCGGATCTGTTCTGCACTCGGCCCCCACTCCACGAGCGAGGTGAGCTCGAAGCCGGCGTTCAGCAGATCGGTGAGGTAGGTGGCGATGGTGCGGTGCTGCTTCACCACACCGGGTGCCAGCCAGTGGGTGGTTCGTGCGCCTTCGCGCAGGTAGCCGTCGACCGGCCAGAACTGGTTGCCCTTCGGCCCGGCGACGAACTGCGGGTTCGACGGCGCCGTGCAGATGGGGTGCTCCGCGGAGAACACGAACTCGGCGCCGGGTCGCAGCGACTGGTGCACCGTGCGGAACAGCCGCGGCAGGTCGGTGAGGTAGTGCAGGGTGAGCGAGCTGTACGCGAAGTCGAACTGCGCAGCGGGCAACTCGAGCTGGTCGAGGTCGCACTGCTCGTAGCTGATCCGCGGGTCGGTGGTGTCGCGCCGGGCGCGGGCGAGCATGTTCTCGGAGAGATCGACGCCGAGCACCGTCGACGCGCCCGCGTCGGCCGCCCAGCGGCAGAACCAGCCGAACCCGCACCCGAGGTCGACCACCGCGCGGTCGACCATGGAGGGCAGCATCGTCAGCAGCACCGGCCACTCGGCCGCACCGTCGAGACCCTTCACCGAGCGCGGCAACGCGGAGTAGCCATCGAAGAAGCCGGGGTCGTCGTAGATGTTCTGCGCCACGGGGCGACTCTACCGACCGCACTCGCAGCGGCTCAGGTGATCGCGGCGCCCACCCGCCATGGCAGCGTCGATGCGTCGATCACCCACGACTCACCCGAACGCCGCGCGAACGAGAACTCGCACTCGAGCGGGGCCTCGGCGCGCCGCCTGTCGTGCACGAGCACGCCCACCTCGCCGGCGCGGTACCAGCTGGACCCATCGGGAAGCAGGGTGCAGTCCAGCGGCCCGCGGGTGCCGGGCAGCAGGCGCCACTCCTCCACGTACGCGCCGCTCGGTGCTCGCTCGATCATCACGTCGCCGTCGGCGTTGAGTTCCAGCAGGCCCGGCTCGGGGAACCTCGATACCTCCTGGAACCCGATCGTCGACGACCACTCGGCGGTCGCCCTGCGCACGCCGTCGTCGCCGCACTGGAACGGCGAGCACACCGTGGTCCCAGCACTCGAGTCGTTCGCTGCCAGCACGAGCAGGTCGGCAGGCGTGCAGTCGGCGAAGCCGGTTCGACCGGCGAGCGACAGGGCCTCGGCCGACAGCCGGATGTCGGCCATGCGTGAGGGCAGCTGCAGCCAGACGACGACGCTGGTGTCGTCGCGGCTGCCGTCGGCGTACTGGATCCACTGCCGTTGCCAGCAACCGAGCAGCTCCTCGGGCACGGTCGGCGAAGTCATCGACGGTGACGGTAGCCGGATCACGCCACCGCCTACCGTGGATGCATCATGAGCTACGGCGGCGACATCCTCGACGACTTCGACCGGCAGCGAGCTCGGCAGTACCGAGTCGTACCCGCCACCGTCGGGCTGGTGGTGGAGGATCGCGCCAGCGGGTTCTGCGGCGACGTGGTGAAGGCCGATGCGCGGGCGGTCACCCTGCGCGACCGCAACGGACGCGACCGCGAGTTCGTGTTCAAGCCCGGCGGCTTCCTGATCGAGGGCAAGCCGGTCACGCTGGTGCGGCCCACGGTCGCACCAGCACGCACCGCCACGCAGACGGCCAGCGGCTCGGTGGCCGCCCCCGCCAAGGGGCGCGCTCGCCTCGCCGTGGCCAGCCGCATCTGGGTGGAGGGCAAGCACGACGCGGAGCTGGTGGAGCACGTGTGGGGCGACGACCTGCGCGAACTGGGCATCGTGGTCGAGCCGATGCACGGTCTCGACGACGTGGTCGCGATGGTGCACGAGTTCCAGCCGAGCAGCGACCGCAAGCTGGGCATCCTCGTCGACCACCTCGTCGCCGGCAGCAAGGAGCAGCGGCTCGCACAGCAGGTGTCCGGTCCGCACGTGTTGGTCACCGGCCACCCGTTCGTCGACGTGTGGGCCGGGGTGTGGCCGCGGGTGATGGGCCTGCAGCAGTGGCCCAACGGGCCGCGCGGGCAGCCGTGGAAGGAAGGGATGTGCGCGGCGCTGGGCACCGACGTGCGCGGCTTCTGGCCGATGCTGCGCAACAAGGTGCACACCTACGCCGACCTGCGGCCGGAGCTGGTGGGCGCGGTGGAGCAGCTGATCGACTTCGTCGCGCCCGGCTGAGCGCGACTCGACCAGTTCAGTCGACGGGCGTCGCCGCCGCAGCCGCCTTCGCCGCGCGACGGTGGCGGAACAGTTCGATGGCGATCGGCAGCACCGACACGCCGACGATGACGAAGGCCGCGATCTCGATGTTGTTCTTCACCACTTCGATCTCGCCGAGGAAGTAGCCGAGCGTGGTGATGCCGGCCCCCCACAACACGCCACCGATGATGTTGTAGGTGACGAACGTGCGGTAGTGCATGTTGCTGGCGCCGGCCACCGTGGGCACGAACGTGCGGACGATGGGCACGAAGCGAGCGAGCACGATGGTCTTCGAGCCGTGCTTGGCGAAGAACGCTTCGGCCTTCACCACGTACTCCGGGTTGAAGAACCGGCTCTTCGGCCGATCGAACACCTTCGGGCCGAACTTGGCGCCGATCATGTAGCCCACCTGGTCGCCCAGGATGGCCGCCAGCGCACAGGTGAGCGCCACCCACGGCAGCGCCGGCAGCAGGTTGCCACCTGCGTCGGACGACAGGAAGCCGGCGAAGAACAGCAGTGAGTCGCCCGGCAGGAAGAAGCCGACCAGCAGACCCGATTCGGCGAAGATGATGATGGCCAGGACGAACAGGCCGCCCTTCTCCACCCATTTGTTCGCGAAGTCCAGGAGTCCGAGCATGGTTGCCCACGTTAGCGGCCAGACGCGGAAAGGCCCGGGCGCGAGCCCGGGCCTCTCTCGATGTGCAGTGGTGTGGTGACCGGTGCGTTACCGGACCGCGGTGGCGGCCGGTGACGTCTCGGCGGTCATGCCCGACGGCTGACGGCTGCTGAACACGATGGCACCGATGAGCACCACGAGTGCGGCCGCCGCGATGCTGAACCGGGCGCCGTCGTTGTCGCGCAGGCTGATGATGGCCGGCAGGATGAGCAACGAGACGAGGTTCATCACCTTGATCAACGGGTTGAGGGCCGGGCCGGCGGTGTCCTTGAACGGGTCGCCGACGGTGTCGGCGATGACCGCGGCACGATACGGGTCGCTGCCCTTGCCACCGTGGTGACCGTCCTCGATGTACTTCTTCGCGTTGTCCCACGCGCCACCTGCGTTCGACAGGTAGTTGGCCATCAGCTGGCCGACGAGGATGACCGCGGCCAGGAACGCGCCGAGTGCGAGGAAGTTGATGCCGAAGCCGATGACCACCGGGGTGAGCACGGCGAGCAGTGCCGGGGTGGCGAGCTCACGCAGCGAGGCTTCGGTGCAGATGTCGATGACGGGGCCGTACTCGGGCTGCTTCTCGCCCTTCATGATCTTGCCGTCGGCGAACTGCTTGCGCACTTCCTGCACCACCACGCCGGCGGTGCGACCGACGGCGCGAATGGCGAGTGCGCTGAACAGGAACGGCACAGCGCCACCGATGAGGAGACCGATGAAGATCTTCGGGTCGGCCACGTTGATCTGCAACTCGGGAAGGTCGAACACGCCGCGCAGGCGGTCGGCCTGTTCCGCGAGCCCGAGCTCTGCACCGGCGGTCTCGATGAAGCTGGCGAACAGCGCCACCGCGGCGATGACCGCGGAGCCGATGGCGTAGCCCTTGGTGACGGCCTTGGTGGTGTTGCCGACGGCGTCGAGGCTGACCATGATCTTCTGCGGCTCGCCGTGGAACTCGCCCGACATCTCGGCGATGCCGGCGGCGTTGTCGCTGACGGGGCCGAAGGTGTCTTCCGACACGATGATGCCGGTGGTGGCCAGCATGCCCATGCCGCAGAGTGCGACCAGGTAGAACGAGAACTGCAGGTTGCCGCCGCCCAGGGTCATCGCCGCAGCGATGGCGATGGCGATGGCGATGACCGCGTACACGGCGCTCTCCATGCCGCTGGCGGTGCCGGCGAGCACGGTGGTGGCAGGCCCGGTCTCGGCGGCCGCTGCGATCTCCTGCACCGGCTTGTGGTGCGTGGCCGTGTAGTACTCGGTGAGGCGGCTGATGCCCTGTGCCAGCACGAGGCCGATGAACACGGCGCCGAAGCACTTCCAACCGGCGTTGTCGTAGTCGTTGCCGACGTAGACGAGCGACAGCACGAGCGTGCCGAGCGTGGTGAGCACACCGGCGACCAGGAAGCCCTTGTTGATCGGCTTCAGGGCGTTGGTCTCGCCCTCCTTCGCCTTCACGAAGAAGATGCCGATGATGGAGGCCACCACGCCGATGGCGCGAGCGGCCAGCGGGAAGATGAGGCCGAGCGCAGGGTTGGCGCCGATGGAGTTGAACGCCGCGACGCCGAGGATGATGGAGGCGACGAGGGTGACCTCGTAGCTCTCGAACAGGTCGGCGGCCATGCCGGCGCAGTCGCCGACGTTGTCGCCCACGTTGTCGGCGATGGTGGCCGGGTTGCGCGGGTCGTCCTCGGGGATGCCTGCCTCGACCTTGCCGACGAGGTCGGCGCCGACGTCGGCGGCCTTCGTGAAGATGC
>CAZWCU010000238.1:0-6403 GCA_964632715.1 uncultured Bifidobacterium sp.
CCCCGGCGGTGCCGTTCCCCGCGTTGGACGTGCTCCAGATGGTGATGCCTGCGAGTCCCACCCATGCCGGCCACGGCAGGTTCCAGCCCGGCACGCTGGCGCGGGTGAACGACACGGTCTGGCTGACACCGGTGGTTCCCACCAGCAACCACGCGATCAGCATGGACAGGCCCAGGGTGATGTAGCCCTTCTTCTTCCAGAAGATGCCGCGGTTGTGGCGCTTGCGCACCTTGATGTAGTCGTCGAGGAAACCCATCGCTGCCATCACCAGGATGCCGACCCACATGATCAGCGCCTGGTCGGACAGTGCGAGGCCGGGTCGGAGGTGGGCGATCAGCCAGCCGAACAGGGCCGACACGACGATGGCGAGGCCGCCCATCGTGGGGGTGCCCTGCTTCTTCATGTGGTGCTCGGGGCCGTTGTCCTCCTTGCCGAGGATCGGCTGGCCGACTCCACGCTCCCGGAAGAAGACGATGAGGTAGCGGGTGACGACGAGCGACACGAACATCGCTGCCGATCCGGCGATCATGACAGCGATCATCGTGCGCTCTCCAACAGCGTCGTGGCCACCGCTCGGTCGTCGAACTCGACGACGGTGGTGCCAATGGTCTGCGTCGTCTCGTGGCCCTTGCCGGCGATCACGACCACGTCGCCGGGTCGCGCCATCTGGAATGCCGCCGAGAAGGCTTGGCGACGGTCGGGCTCACTCACAACAAGGTCACGGTAGTCGGCAGGTACCCCCTGAATCACGGCATTGATGATCTCGAGCGGGTCCTCCGAGCGCGGGTTGTCGGAGGTGACGACCACCCGATCGGCCAACTCTGCGGCCACCGCACCCATCTCCGGGCGCTTCTCGCGGTCGCGATCGCCGCCGCATCCGAACACCGCGATCACCCGTCCGGCTCCGGAGGCCGCCCGTGCGGCGCGCAGTGCTTCACTGAGCCCATCGGGCGTGTGCGCGTAGTCGACGATCACGTCGAACGCCTGGCCGGCACGCACCGGCTCGAACCGGCCCGGCACCGGGGGTGCCGAATGCAGTCCGGCGGCGATGACACTCGGCTCGATGCCCAACTCGGCAGCCGCGGTCGCCGCCGCCAGGCTGTTCATCGCGTTGAACGCGCCACCGATGCCCACCGTCACGTGCTGCCCGCGCCAGTCGTATTCGTGGCGCGTGGGCGTGACCGCGAGGTCGTCCATGTCGGCGGCGGAGAAGCCGGTCATCGGGATGCCGGCCGCGTCGACCAGCGGCTGCCCGCGCGGCTCGTCGACGTTGGCGATGCCGCGTGCCGCGAGGGCGGGCGTGAACAGGGAGGCCTTCGCCGCGAAGTAGCGCTCCACCGTGCCGTGCAGGTCGAGGTGGTCGCGTCCGAGGTTGGTGAACACCGCCAACGCGAAGTGGGTGCCGACCACGCGATGCAGTGCGAGCGCATGCGAGCTGACCTCCATCACCACCGCGACGCGACCGTCGGCGACGAACTGCGCGAGCTGTGCCTGCAGGTCGGGCGCTTCGGGCGTGGTGTGCTTGCCGGTGAGAGTGCCGATCACGCCGCACGGCATGCCGGCGTGCTCGAGGACGGCGGCGATGAGACTGGTGGTGGTGGTCTTGCCGTTGGTGCCGGTGACGCCGACCACCACCAGCGACCGCGACGGATGCCCGAAGAAGGCCGACGACAGCGACCCCATCGCGATGCGGGTGTCGGCGACGACGAGCGGCGGCACGGGCAGGTCGAGTTCGTGGTCGACGAGCAGTGCGACGGCACCGTCGGCCACCGCGCGCTCGGCGAACGTGTGGCCGTCGCTGGTGGCGCCGCGCAGGCAGCAGTACCACGAGCCCGGCACCACTGCGCGCGAGTCGTAGACGATGCCGGTCACCGTCGGCCCGGCAGGGTCGGTCGGCGCGCCGCGCAGCACTGCGTCGTGCAGTCCTGCGTCGGCCACGAGTTCACCGAGCACGCGAGTCATCGGGTCACCCGGCCGGGCAGCCGGTGTCGCCCGGCGTGGGCATGATCTGCAGCTCGTGGATGGCTGCGGTCGCGATGGTGGAGAACAGCGGCGCCGCTGCCTTGCCACCGAAGCGGTCGTTGGAGGTGGGGTCGGGCTCGTCGATGGTGACGAGGATGGTGACCTCGGGTGCCTGCGCGGGGAAGAAGCCGACGAACGAGGCGCGGTAGGCGCGGTTGCCGTCGGCGCCGTAGCCGCCACCCTCCTGCGTCTTGTACGCGGTGCCGGTCTTGCCGGCCACCGAGATGCCGTCGATCCGCGCGTCCTTGCCGGTGCCGTCGCACACCACGTCGGTGAGCATGTCGGTCATCGTCGTCGCGCTCGCGGGCTGCAGCACCTGGCGCGTGTCCGACGCCGGGGTGTCGACCACTTCGCCGTCGGCCCCGATGACGGCCTTCACCAGCTTCGGCTCCACGTAGGTGCCGCCGTTGGCCACCGTGTTGACGGCCGCGGCCAGCTGCAGCGCGGTGACGGAGTAGCCGTACCCGTAGCTGGTGGTGACCTTCTCGGTGCCCTGCCACTCCTCGGCCGGGTTGAGGTAGCCGGCGCTCTCGTCGGGGAACTCGAGCGCGGTCTTCTCGCCGAATCCGAACTGATGCAGGTACTCACCGAAGCGTTCCGTCCCGACCTTGTCGGTCATCAGCAGCGTGCCGATGTTGGAGGAGTGCACGATGATCTCGCGCAGCGTCATCGGCATCGTGTCGTGCGGCTCCGCGTCCTTGATGGTCTGCTCCCACTCGGTGTCCTCGCCGAACACCATCCGGCCGGGCACCGAGATGCTGGTGTCGGGCGTGGCTGCGGCCGTGTCGACCACCGCGGACAGGCTGAACACCTTCGCGACGGATCCGGGCTCGAACACTTCGACCGCGGCGAGGTTCGCGGAGGTGACGGTGACCACGCCATCGTCGCCGCGCTTCACGTTCGCGATCGCGTAGATCTCGCCGGTCTGCGTATCCATCACGACCACTGCCCCGCCCTTCGCCGCGAGTTCCTCCACGCGAGCGAGCAGCGCTTGCTCCACTTGGAACTGCAGCGAGCGGTCGATCGTCAGCACCAGGTCGTCGCCGGGCACGGGCTCGGTGGTGGTGGCACCCGAGCCGGGGATGGAGCGACCTTTGGCATCGTGTTCGCGGACGCGTTCGCCGTTGGTGCCGGTGAGCACGTCGTCGTACTGCATCTCGAGACCGGCGATGCCGATGCCGTCGATGTCGGTGCGGCCCAGCAGGCTGCGCCCGACCGAGCCACTGGGCATGATCCGCTTGTCCTCGCGCACCACGTCGACGCCCGCGAGGTTCAGCGCCATCACCGAGTCGGCGAGGTCGTCGTCGATCTGACGCACCACGTAGACGAAGCTCTTCGTCTTGGCCGTGAACGATTCGAGCAGCGACTGCTGCTTGGCCGGCGTCAACTGCAGCATCGTGCCCAGCACCGACGCCACGCCGACCGGGTCGGTGATCAGCTTCGGGTTCGCGTAGATGGTGCTGCTGGGCACGCTGAGCACCAGCTCACCACCGTCGCGGGCGAAGATGGTGCCGCGCGGCGCGATGAGCACGGCCTCGGACACTCGCTGCGCCTTGCCGGCGGCGAGCAACGAATCGCTGCCCGCGGTCTGCAGGAACGCGACGCGCGCCACCACTGCCAGGAACAACAGCATGCTGACCACGAACACCGCGAGCAACCGGCGACGGGAGTCGCCGGCG
The DNA here is from genome assembly GCA_964632715.1 of uncultured Bifidobacterium sp. Classification (GTDB taxonomy): domain Bacteria; phylum Actinomycetota; class Acidimicrobiia; order Acidimicrobiales; family Ilumatobacteraceae; genus UBA668. The sequence goes on from CAZWCU010000238.1 coordinate 3,702, forward strand.
CGGAAGTTCATGGTCATCGCCGGCGAACGGCCGCGCTTCGGCTTCCGGACGCGCTTCTGCAACGCCGGGCGTTGCGTCGGGGCCTTGGTGGTGACACTGCGCGGATGGCGGGTGGCGGGCTGCCGTGTTGCGGACTGCCGTGTTGCGGGCTGCCGGGTTGCGGGCTGCCGGGTGGCCGGCCGTCGAGTTGTGGGCGTGCGCGATGTCGGCGCAGCCGTGGCGCCGGCGGGACGAGAGGGCGTGCGCTCGTGCGGCCGGCTGTGCGTGCGGCCGTGCGTGCGCGCGCCGGGCGTCGCGCCCTTGCGGCGCGGCGGGAGGTCGATGCTCATGGTGCTCCTCCGGCCTGAGCCTTCACGTCGGCGTACTGCTCGAACTCCTCGTCGGCGGTGGCGTCGCCGCCGGCGCCGCTGTCGGTGCCGCCCGCGCGCTGCACCACGGCGACCACGTCGGGATCGACCGTGACGAACTCCGTCTGGCTGGCCGGCACCATGCCGAGGTTGATCGCTTCGGCGGCCAGGCGGCCGGGCGAGCGCAGCTCGGCGCGTTCACGACGCAGTACGTCGTACTGCTCGTGCGCGCCGCGGATGTTGCGGTCGAGTGAGTCGAGCGTGAGCTGGCGGCCGGCGAGCTGCGTCTGGAACGCGGCGGCGCCGAGCATCAGCCCGAACACGACTGTGCAGCCGACGGCGATGAGCCGGGCCGCACGACGGCGACGGGGCACCACCACCAGGGTCGGCCGAGGGGTGATGTGCGCCACCGATGCGGTGCGCTTCACCATCGCGCGCGCCTCGGCTGCACCGCCTCCGTGCACTCTGCTGCGCACCGTCATCGCTCGCTCGCTGCGAGCCGCCATGGCCATCGTCATCGCCTCCCGCGGGTGGGCGAGTCGACGATGCGTTCGACGACGCGGAGACGAGCGCTGCTGGCGCGTCGGTTGTCGGCCTGCTCGGCCTTCGACGGGGTCTTGGGCACGCCGCGAACGAGGCGCACGGTCTGCACGGCGTCGCACACGCACGGCAACTCGGGCGGGCACAGGCAGTCGCCGGTGGCGGCCGAACGCATGCGTTCCTTGACGATGCGGTCCTCGCCGGAGTGGTACGAGAGCACCGCGATGCGACCGCCGGGCGCGGTGCGCTCGATGGCGGTGTCGAGCGCTTCGGGCAGTGCGTCGAGCTCGCCGTTGACCTCGATGCGGATGGCCTGGAACGTGCGCTTCGCGGGGTGGCCGCCGGTGCGGCGCGCCGGTGCCGGGATGGCCGACACGATCACTTCGGCGAGCGTCGCGGTGGACTCGATCGGTCGCGCGGCCACGATGGCGGTGGCGATGCGGCGCGCGAAGCGCTCGTCGCCGTACTGCTGGATGACGCGTGCGAGCTGGTCGGCCGGGTAGCCGTTCACCACGTCGGCGGCAGACCACAGCTGACTCTGGTCCATGCGCATGTCGAGCGGCGCATCGTTGCGATAGCTGAAGCCGCGTTCGGCCACGTCGAGCTGCGGCGAGCTGACGCCGAGGTCGAACAGAGCACCGGACAGGGTGTGGATCGAGAATGCTTCCATGGCGTCATCGAGGCGGTCGAACCTGCAGTGATACACACGCAACCGATCACCGAACCGAGCCAGTCGCGCCTGCGCTGCCGCAAGTGCGTGTTCGTCACGGTCGAGTCCCAGCACTCCCAGGTGCGGCCAACGGTCGAGCAGCAGCTCGGCGTGGCCCCCTCCCCCCAGCGTGGCGTCGAGCACGAATCCCGGTGGCACCTGCTCGAACAGTCCGACGATCTCGTCGGCCATCACCGGCAGGTGGTGGAACGGTGCTGCGCTCATCGGGCGGTTGCTGCGATCGTCCGTCCATCTGCAGCCCCCCGGTTCGCGAGTGCCGCCGGGATGTCTCCCCGGTCGTGCGAAACGGCAGCGGGCGGAGTGAGGGCTGTCCATCGTGCTTGCCGGAAGGCTGCAGATGGGCGGAAGATCGTGTGACGTGGTGTGTCGGGTGATGCCTCGGGTGACGGCGGTGTGTTGCTGCGGTGCAGTGGTGCTGCCTCAGCCTCCTTCGCTGTGCTCGGATCGGGTCGGGGATGCGGGGTGCAGGTCGTGCGGCTCACGTGACGCCGGCCAGGTCGCCGGTGCCCTCGACGTTGACGGTCTGGAAGCGTTCGGGCGCCCACAGCTCCAGGCGGTCGGAGCTGCCGGCGACGGTGACGGGTGCGCCGGGGTGCAGGTCGGCGTACGCCCGCAGCTGCTCGTCGACGATCACCCGGCCCTGCTTGTCGAGCGAGGCGAGGATGGCCGAGGACGCGAGGGCACGCAGCTGGTTGCGGCTCACCTCGCCGTTGCGCACGCGAGCGGCGAGCAGATCGGCTTCGGCTTCGAAGGTGGCGGCGGGGACGACGGTGACGCACTTGTCGAGGCCCTTGGCCAGGTAGCAGTGCTCACCGATGCGGTCGCGGAACGTGGCCGGCAGGGCCAGCCGGCCTTTGTCGTCGAGCTGGCGTTCATACGCCCCGACGAACAACACGTCGCGTCACCACCTTCCACTGCCTGAGCACCTGCCTCGTGGGAACGCTGACCACGGCGGCGCGAGCCCGTGATCCCCACAAGCCCCCATTCTGGCCCCCAACCACCCCCCAACTCAACCCCTTCCCCCCCCTTCAATCCCACATCCCCCACCCATCCCCCCCCCGCCGCCCCCCACCACCCCCCCCCGC
>CAZWCU010000239.1:0-6373 GCA_964632715.1 uncultured Bifidobacterium sp.
CAGATCGCCTCGCCGACGCGGCGTACGCGGAGTTCGGCACGGTCGACATCCTGGTCAACAACGCCGGCATGTCGCCGCTGTACCCCAGCCTCGAGCAGGTGACCGAAGAGCTGTTCGACAAGGTCATCGCGGTCAACCTGAAAGGGCCCTTCCGGCTCGCCAGCCTCATCGGCGCGCGCATGGCTGCCGGCGAAGGTGGCTCCATCATCAACGTGTCGTCGGTGGCCAGCCAGCGGCCCAGTCCCACCGAGGCGCCGTACGGCGCGGCCAAGGCCGGCATCAACTCGCTCACGCAGAGCCTCGCCGCCGCCTACGGCCCGTCGGTGCGCGTGAACTGCATCGTGCCCGGCCCGTTCCTGACGGACATCTCGAAGGCATGGGACCTCGACGCGTTCAACGCACGGGCCAAGCACGCGTTCGCCCTCGGCCGCGGCGGCGAGCCGCACGAGATTGTCGGCGCCGCGCTCTACTTCGCCAGCAGCGCCAGCAGCTACACCACCGGCACCACGCTCAACATCGACGGCCTGCCGCGTTAGGTCACGCGATCAGGGTGAGCGCTTGCTCCAACAGGCTCACGGTGTGGGCGTGCAGGAGGTCGCCGGTCTCCTTCGGCGCGAGGCCTGCGCACGCGCGGGCGTGGGTGCCTTCGAGGATCAGCCCCAGTCGGTAGCACGCGAGCACGCGGTACCAAGCGAGGTGGTCCAGCGACCGCGGCGACTGTGCGGCGTAACGCGCGATCACTTCGTCGAGCGTGGGGAGGCCGAGCGCAGCGGCGCCGACACCGATTCCTTCGCCGTCGGCACGGGGCCACGTGGCCAGCAGATGACCGAGGTCGAGCAACGGGTCGCCGATCGTGACCAGCTCCCAGTCGACGATGGCCGCGAGTTGGGGACGGTCGTGGCTGATGAGCACGTTGCCGAAGTGGAAGTCGCCGTGGATGATGCCCGGCTGCGCGTCGGAGGGCAGGTGTGCGGCGAGCCACTCCCCCACCTCGTGCACGCCGGGCAGGTCGGGCCCGTCGTAGCCGGGCAGCTCGGAGTAGCCGTCGAGCTGCTTCTGCCAGCGGCCCACCTGCCGCTGCGCCCAGCCGTCGAAGCGACCGAGGTCGCTCAACCCGACGGCCACGTGATCGACGGCCGCCAGCGCCGCAATGGCATCGGCCATCGACAACCCCATCGCGTGCTGCCAGCTCGTGTCGGAGGCGAACGGCTCCGGGAGCCCGAGCGTCACGTTGAACCCGTCGATCGCCTCCATCAGGTAGAACGCGGCGCCCATCACCTCCGGGTCGCCTTCGGCGGCGATGAGGCCCGGATGCGGCACGGCGCTGCCCGCCAGCGCGGCGAGCACGCGCGCCTCGCGGCGCATGGTCCCGTCGCTGTTGGCACGCTTGTGCAGCGGCGGCCGACGCAGCACGTACGTCCGGTCGCCGCGTCGGAACCGCAGCAGCACGTTCTGCGTGCCACCGGCGATCAGTTCCGCGTCGATCAACGGACCGCGGCCCAACGAACGAAGGTCCATCCATTCCTGCAGGACGCCGAGATCGACGCCTGGGATCTGCGAGTCGCTCACGACCGGAAGTATGGACGCCGCGATCGCTGCTGGGCGGGCTGAACGACGGCGAGCGGTGCGACAATACTTGCATCGTGTCAACGGACGTGCCGGCGCCCCGGCTCCTCGACGGGTGGATGCAACGAACGCGACGGGCCGTCATCGGCCCCGCAGCGGTTCGCGAGCTCTCCGTCGCGCACGCGCTCGACGACATCGCCGATGGCCTGATCAACCTGTCGCTGCTCGGATCGCTGTTCTTCAGCGTGTCGTTGGAGTCGTCCCGCGATCGAATCCTGCTCTATCTGGTGCTCACCGTGGCGCCCTTGGCCGTCATCGCGCCCTTGCTCGCGCCGCTGCTCGAGCGCACCCGCGCCGGCTTCCGAGCCACGATGGTGTCGACGCAACTGGTTCGCGCAGTGACCGCGTTGCTGTTGGTCAGCTCACTGAAGTCACCTGCGTTCTACCCGCTCGTGTTCATCGTGCTGCTCAGCCGCAAGGCCTACGCACTGGCGCGCACCGCGATGCTGCCGAACCTGGTCCCGGAGTCCGATCGACTCGCCGACGCGAGCGGCCACCTCAGCCGCGTCGGAACAGTGGCCGGTGGATTCGGCACCGTCCTCGGCGGCGCGATCCTCGGCCTGGTGGGCGCGGAGCAGGTGCCGCTGCTCGCCGCGCCGGTCTTCATCGCGGCAGCCATCGCCGCTCACCGTGTGCCGGTCGCTGTGGAGGTCGTGCCGCATGCTGCGCCCGGCATGCGCATCGCCGTCCCGCAGCAGGTGCGCCGCGCCGGCATCGCGGTGTGCGGCATCCGGGCATCCTCCGGCGCGCTCGCGTACCTGCTCGCGTTCGCGATCAAGCGCGGCGGCGTGGGTGCGTGGGTGTTCGTCGTCGCGCTGGCCGCGGCCGGCATCGGCTCGTTCCTCGGCACGCTGATCACCGGCGCGCTGCACCGCCGGCTGGGTGCCGACCAAGTGGTGGCGCTCGTCCTGCTGGTGCCGGGTGTCGTCACGGTGCTGAGCGTGGTGGCCGCCGGCAACTTCGGCATCGTCGTGGTGGCGTTCACGATCGGCCTCGGCAGCAGCGTGGCCACTCGCACGATGGACGCGCTCTACGCACAGGTGCCCGACATCGCGCGCGGTCGCGCCGTGTCGGCCAACGAACTGCGCTTCCAGCTCTCCAACGTCACTGGCGCGGTGCTGGCCGTGATGCTCACGCCCAGCCCGAAGACCGGCATCCTGGTGGTCGCCATCGTGCTGCTGGTGAGCGGCCTCACCTACGCCTCACGCGGCAGCTTGTCGCTGCGCCGCGGCGCGGGCGCCTTGCTGCTGGGCAACTCCAGCTACTCGTCGTCGTTGGAGCTCCCCCGAGCGCTCCTCGACGAGGCGACGCTGCAGGGCCAGCAGGGCGCTCGTCGACTCGCCATCGTGACGGCTCATGCAGCCATCCGCTCCGCGCTCGCGCAGCGGCCGATCGAACCACCCGACGAATGGCCCGTGCTCGAGCAGCAGGGTGATGCGGTGCTGTCCGGCACTCCCGCGACCACCGGTCTCGTCGACCAGATGCTGGCCGCGGCGCAGCAGGCCGTGGAGCGGTTCGAGGCCGCGAGCGACGACGCTACGGCTGGTCGGGAGTGATGGTCTCGTCCACCGATGACGAGCCGTCCATGAGCCACACCTCGCCACTGCGCCGCATCACGAAGCGGTGGGTGCGCACCGACGTGCCGTCGAGGTACTGATCGACTTCGACGGTCACGTCGGCCGCATCGTTCGGAACCGGCCCGAACGCGAGCAGGATGCCGCCGTCGCGCACCACGAGCACCCCGTCGCCGGTGTCCTCCAGCGCCTCGTCGCGGGCATCGATGAATCGCACCTCGGCCACGTCCTCCACCGCGGTGATCACCTCCGCCTGCACGTCGACGTTGATCGACGAACCCTCGCCACGAGGCTCGATGAACACCTTCAGCGGCGGCTCTCCGTCGGAGTCCTCGGCGAACGAACGGATGATGGTGGCATACACCTCGCTGGCGCGTTCCTTGCTCGGCGACAGGTCGGTGCAGGCCGCGGCGAAGCAGCACAACCCGACGAGCACGGCGATGGGGCGGGCAACGCGCACGCGACCGACCGTACCATCAGCCCGTGCTGCGGACGCCTGCGCCTCCGTCGATCACGTAGGTCTCGCCGGTGATCCACGACGCGGCGTCGGACGCGAGGAACACCGCCAGGTTGGCGATGTCCTGCGGCTCACCGAGGCGGCGCAGTGGCAGTTCGGCGGCCAACTTGTCGCCGAAGTTCTCGACCAGGAAGGCCGCGAAGTCGGTCTGCACCAGGCCGGGCGCGATGCCCACCACGCGGGTGGGTCCGAGCTCGCCGGCGAGTTGGCGGGTCATGTGGATGAGTGCCGCCTTGGTGAGGTTGTACACGCCCAGCCCACCTTCGGCGCGCAGCCCGCCGACCGATGCGATGTTGATCATCACGCCGGGGCGGCCGTCGAGCGCGTTGGCCTTCATCGCCTGCTCCCATGCGGCCTGGCACCAGAACAGCGGACCGCGGAGGTTGACGCCGAACGTCTTGTCGAAGCGTGCTTCGTCGACACCGAGGGTGGGGCCGAAGTAAGGGTTGGTGGCCGCGTTGTTCACCAGGATGTCGAGCCCACCGAAACGCTCGATGGTGGCGCGCACGCACTCGTCGGCCGAGGCGACGTCGCCGGCGTTTGCCGCGAACACCGCGGTGTCGCCGCTCATCTCGGCGGCCGCTGCCTGCAACCCTTCCAGCTTGCGCGAGGTGAGCATCACCTTCGCACCCGCCTCCGACATCGTGGCCGCGATGGCCTTGCCGATACCCCTCGACGCGCCGGTGACGAGCGCGACCTTCCCCTCCAACGAGATCTGCATGCGCGCGACCCTACCCCTTCTCCCAGACCATCAGCCCGGTCGGGGTGCCGGCACGATAGGCTTGTCACCTGCTGCGACACGGTTGTCGCAGAGGTCGAGTGCAGCGGTTGTTGGCCCAAGTCTGAATGACGGTCCAACGCAGTGTGAGTGCATCCACGGCCAACCCTTCACAGAGAGCCTCAATACCCCCATGTCATCCCCTCAGCCCACGCGTTCGTTCGCGTCCCTGGGCGTGCCCGCCCCGATCGTCGCTGCACTGGCAGCCGACGGCGTCACGGCACCGTTCCCCATCCAGGCCGTCACCCTGGCCGACTCGCTCGCCGGCAAGGACCTCCTCGGTCGCGGCAAGACCGGCAGTGGCAAGACCATCGCCTTCGCCATCCCCCTCGTCGTCGCCCTCTCGAAGAGTGGCGAGAAGGCCCGCCCGGGCTCGCCCCGCGGCCTCGTCCTCGTCCCCACCCGCGAACTGGCCAACCAGGTCGCCGCCACCATCGCCCCGCTCGCCAAGGCGATGGGCCTGCGCCACACCGTCGTATACGGCGGCGTCGGTTTCGGCAACCAGACCAACGCGCTGCGTCAGGGTGTCGACATCGTCGTCGCCTGCCCCGGTCGCCTGGAAGACCTCATGCAGCAGGGCCACTGCCGCCTCGACCGCGTGCAGGTCGCCGTGCTCGACGAAGCCGACCACATGGCCGACATGGGCTTCCTGCCCGGCGTCAAGCGCATCATGGACCGCACCCCCAAGGGCGGTCAGCGACTGCTGTTCTCGGCCACGCTCGACAACGACGTCAAGGTCATCATCGACCGCTACATGGTCAACCCGGTCACGCACGCCCTCGATCCGGCCGATTCGCCGGTGGAAGCGATGACCCACCACCTGGTGGAGACGGCCCTCGGCGACAAGCTCGGCGTGGTCACCCGCCTGGCCGCCGGCGCCGACCGCAGCCTGCTGTTCACCCGTACCAAGCACGGTGCGAAGAAGCTGGTCAAGCAGCTCGGCCAGTCGGGCATCCCGGCCGTCGAACTGCACGGCAACCTCTCGCAGAACGCTCGCGAGCGCAACCTGGCCGACTTCTCGTCGGGTCAGGTGAAGGTGCTCGTGGCCACCGACATCGCCGCTCGCGGCATCCACGTCGACGACATCCGTCTGGTCGTGCACGTGGACCCGCCGGCCGAGCACAAGGCGTTCCTGCACCGTTCGGGCCGCACCGCCCGCGCCGGCGCCGAAGGCCTCGTGGTCACGATCATGACCCCGGACCAGCGCCGCGACGTCGCCTCGATGACCCGCGCCGCCGGCATCAAGCCGATCCACACCACCGCCGTGCACGCGAACCACCCCGTGCTCGAGGATCTGGCCGGGCCCGCCCAGCCGGCTCGTCGCATCACGCACGCGCAGAGCCAGCCGATGGCCGAGCGCAACCAGCCCAACCCGCGCCAGGGGCCGCGTCCCGGCCAGGCTGCTCGTCACGCCCAAGGTGCTCGCAACGGTCAGTCGCAGCGTTCCGGCGCTCCTCGCGCCGCCGCGGTCTCCGATGCCGGCCGCCCGGCCCGCGTCACCGCCGACGGTCGCCCGGCAGCACCTCGCCCGGCCACCCCGCGCGGCCGCAGCCGCCGGTCGTCGTCCACCTACAGCGGCCGCTGACCACCACTGCTCCGTACTGACGAGCCCCTGCGATCCGTCGCAGGGGCTCGTTCGCGTCGTGACTCGAGTTCGGGCGCCCGGCGGTTCTCGTTCGATCGACGTGCTCGGCGGGCCGGACACTTCTTCCAGCTCAACGACAAGATTTGCTGCACTTGGTGCAGGGAATCCTGTCGCTGACCGAAATGAATCGCCAAGACCTGGACTGCCCGGACCGCGTCGATCGTCCAGCGAGCCCCGTCATCCGAGTGCCAGCCGACCATCCGAGTGCCAGCCGACCATCCGAGTGCCAGCCG
>CAZWCU010000240.1:0-3070 GCA_964632715.1 uncultured Bifidobacterium sp.
CCTCGGTGCTCGCCACCAAGGGCTTCACGATGGCCGACGCCGTCAGCGCCACCGTCACGCCCAAGCTCGACGTCAGCGAGATCCTCTACAACGCCTCCGACCCGGCGGCGAAGCCGATGGCCGACTCGCTGGCCGCCTACCTCGGCATCACGTCGAAGGCGCAAGGCTTGCCGGTGCCCGTGAACGGCGAGGGGCAGGCCGGCGTCTGGGCCGAGGGCAGCGGGGTCATCCTGATGCTCGGCAACGACTTCGCGGGCAAGACGCTCGACGAGATTCTGGGCGTGCCCACCACCGGCACCACCACGCCGCCCACCACCACCTGACGCGCTACGACGTGTAGTCCTGGATGCTCCGGCCGTGCGAGCGGTCAGTGATCTCGCGGGCGCGGAGCCGGAACTCGGCCAGCAGCGCATCGCGGTTGATGGTGAGCAGCTGACGATCGCGCATCAGCACACGACCGTCGACGATGGTGGTGCGCACGTCGCTGGGTTGCACGGAGTAGACCAACGCAGCCGCGAGGTCGTGCACGGGCTGGCAGTGGAAGCCGCTGACATCCACGAGGATCACGTCGGCGCACGCGCCCACCGACAGCTCGCCGATCTGCCCGCGCATGCCCAGCACGGCGGCCGACTCCGGCCCCGCCATCTCGAGCGCCATGGCACTCTTGAACCACGTGGCGTCGTTGCGGATCTGCTTCTGGGTGAGCGCGGTGATGCGCATGTTCTCGAAGATGTCGAGCGTGTTGTTCGACGCAGCACCATCGGTGCAGTAGCCCACCGGCACGCCGGCGGCACGCAGCGCGGCGATGGGCGTCAGCTCGCCCATCGCGAACTTCAGGTAGCCCTTCGGCCCGTGCGTGACGCCCACACGATCGCGGTACTGGCCCAGCAGCGGGATGTCGCTGCCGAGGATGCCGTTGCCGTGGGCGATGATGACACCGGCATCGAGCACACCGGTCTCCTGCAGCACCTGGATGGGCGTGAGGCCGCGAGCGTGCAGGCTGAGCGTGGCCTGCGCGGTGTCCTCCGACGCGTGCGTGTGCACTCGCACCCCGAGTGCCGAGGCCGCCTTCGCGGCGGCGCGCAGATCGTCGTCGTGCACCGTGTACGGCGCGTGCGGTGCGATCGATGTGGTGATGCGACCATCGGCGCCACCGTTCCACCGTTCCGCGAACGCGATCGACTCCGCCAGCCCCTCGGGACCCTGCGAGCTGAAGAACGCCGAGCCGAGGTTGGCTCGCACGCCCGTGTCGGCCACCGCCTGCGCGGCGTGGTCCATGAAGAAGTAGTGGTCGGCGAACGTGGTGACACCGCACTCGATCATCTCCGCCACTGCGACGAGAGTGCCCAGGTACACGTCGCGCTCGCCGACGTTCACCTCCATCGGCCAGATGTAGTCGTTGAACCATCGCGACACCGCGACGTCTTCGGCGGCACCGCGCAGGAACGTCATCGCGGCGTGGCAGTGCGTGTTGATCAGCCCGGGCATGGCCACCATCCCGCGCGCATCGATGACCTCCCGCGCACGAGGCGACTCCGACGGGTTGGGGTCGATGTTGGAGAACCGCCCGTTGGTGATCTCGATGGTGCTGCCCGGCGCGAACGTGGTGCGGTCGCCGGTGGCCGCGAGCAGTGCGGTGCAGTTGACGATGGCGAGATCGGCAGGCGGGCGTGACTCGTCGGGCATGCGTGGAACCTAGTGGTTCACGAACGAACGAAGATCAGCTCGGGAACGCGCGCAGTAGATCCTTCGCTGCGTGTTCGATGCACCACAACGGTTCGTTCATCGCTCGTTCGCCGCCGAACAGCTCGACGAGCGATCGGTGCACGATGCGATGGCGGATCTCGAGGGCACTGTCGCCCACCACCGCGAGCACCGGCCGGCCGCTGGCCTCGGCCATCGCCTGCACGCCGCCGACCACCTTGCCCTCGAAGCTCTGCTCGTCGAGGTAGCCCTCGCCGGTGATCACCAGGTCCGCGGCCTCGATCTTGTCGTGCAGGTCCACCTCGTCGGCCACCAGATCGAAACCCGGCAACAGCGAACCACCGAGCGCCACCAGTCCACCGGCGAGACCACCGGCCGCGCCGCTGCCCGGCACCGCGCGCACATCGACCCCGAACTGCTCCTGGTACATCTGCGCGACACGCTCGAGGCGACCGCGCAGCATGTCGACCTGCGCCGGCGAGGCACCCTTCTGCGGTGCGAACACCGGCGCCGCATCGGTGAACAACGTCTGCACGTCGCACGCCACCAGCAGCGTGACCCCGCGCAGCCGGTGCGGCGCGGTGATGGCACGCACGCAGCCGAGGCCGCCATCCGTGGTGGCCGAACCGCCGAGGCACACGACGATCTTCTTCGCACCCAGGTCGAGCGCCTGGTCGATCAGCTCGCCGGTGCCGGTGGTGGTGGCCGCCATCGCATCGTTGCCCTCGGCGCCGCCGACCAGTGTCAGTCCCGACGCGCGCGCCATCTCGATGACCGCCACGCCCCGGTGGAAGCGCCACTCGGCCTGCACCGCGTCGCCGAGCGGACCGGTGACGGTGCTCGTGCGGTTCGCGCCACCGAGTGCCTCGAGCGTGCCTTCGCCACCGTCGGCCACCGGTTGCTCGACGCACTCGTGACCGAGCTCCCAGCAGGCATGGCCGATGGCCGCAGCCACCTGCGCGGCGCTGGCGGTGCCCTTGAACTTGTCGACCGCAGCCAGCACTCGCATTCGGGCCAGGCTAACTGCGACGGCACGAGCCGAGCCGGGCCACTCCACTGCTGGTCGTCGGCGTTGAAATCCCGACCGAGTTGGTAGCGTTTAGCGCATGGCTGTGACCGTTCGAATCCCCACCACGTTGCGTCCCCTGGCGGGCGGCTCGTCCACCGTGCAGGTGGAGGGCGACACGCTCGCCGAAGTGATCGCCAACCTCGACGCGGCGCACCCGGGTTTCAACGACCGCCTGCTCGACGAGTCGGGCGCGCTGCGCAAGTTCGTCAACCTGTTCGTGGCCGACGACGACGTGCGCTACCTCGACGGGCTCTCCACCGCCACGCCGGCCGGCACCACCGTCAGCATCATCCCCGC
>CAZWCU010000240.1:3170-6363 GCA_964632715.1 uncultured Bifidobacterium sp.
CCCGACACTCGCTCGACCGACTCACTGAACGACAGGGTCGCCACCCGCGTGGCGGCGTTGGGGCACAATGCACCAGTGGGTGTTGAGCGCAAGATCGACGCACAGCTCCTGGCGGAGGCGTTGCTGCAGGCTCCGGTGGCGTGGTCGCTGTTCGACCTCTCCGGTCACGGTGTCGCGGGCAGCCGTGAGTACGCGTCGGTGTTCGAGCTCTCCCCCGACGACCTGATCGGCCTGCCGTTCGAAGCGATGATCGACCCCGGTGATCGCGGCTACACCTCCACCGTGCTCGGCCAGCTCGCCCGCGGCGACACCGAGGAGTACATCAGCATCCAGCCCTCGCAGCGCCCCGGTGGCGGCGAGCAGCTCGTGCGTCTTTCGCTGCGTGCCCTCATGCGCGACGGGGAACCGGTGGCGCTGTTCAGCACCGCGGTGCCCATCACCGAGGCCGCACGATTCGATGCGCACCGCATCCAGAAGCTGATCGAGAACATCGACGACACCATCTCGCTCATCGACGAGAACGGTGTGCTCATCGAGACGTCGGGCAGGTACAAGCCGATCCTCGGCTACCCCTCGGAGTTCTGGGCCGACCGCACCATCTTCGACCTGCTCCATCCCGACGACGCCGTGCGCGTGCTCGCGCTGCGCGAGGAGGTCGTGTCGAACCCCGGTGCCGTCATCACCGGCGAGTTCCAGGTGCGCGCCGCCGACGACACGTACCAGCCGGTGCAGGTGCACGCGGTGAACCTGCTGCACGACCCCGACGTCTCGGGCATCGTGGTCACCTCGCGCAACATCTCCGAGATGAAGGAGCTGATGCGCGACCTGGCCGACAACCGCGACGCCGCGCTCGCGGAAGCCGCGCTGCGCACGCGGCTCATCGCCACCGTCAGCCACGAGCTGCGCAATCCGTTGCACGCGATGTGCGGGCTGGCGGAGCTGCTCACCACCTCCGCCGGTCTCTCCGACGACGCGTCCACTCTGGCGCACACCTTGCGGAGGCAGATCGAGGGGCTCACCACGGTCATCGACGACCTGCTCGAGTCGTCGCGCCTCGGTGTCGGCGCCGTCGCGCTCGTGCGGCAGCCGGTCGTGCTGCTGCCACTCATCGACGACGTCATCGCGATGGCCGCACTCGGACTCCGCGCGCAGCAGACGAGCGTGCGCGCTGAGGTGAGCCCCGACACGCCGGTCGCAGTGGAGGCCGACGGCGCGCGCCTTCGGCAAGTGCTCAGCAACCTCGTCGGCAACGCGGTGAAGTTCACTCCCGACGGCGAGGTGGTGCTGCGCGTGGCTCCGATCGACGGCGGGTTGCGCTTCCAGGTGATCGACACCGGCAACGGCATCGACGACGACGAACTGGACACCGTGTTCGAGGCGTTCACCACCGGCCGCAACGCCGGCGACGGCAGCGGCGCCGGGCTCGGTCTCACCATCGTGCGCCAGCTGGTCGAGCTGATGGACGGCAGCATCACGGTCGAGAGCCGGCTCGGTGCCGGCTCCACCTTCACCGTCACGATTCCGGCGGTCGCCTGCGATCCGCCCGACCCGCAGATCACGGCCGTGCCGCCGCTCGCCGCCGCCGGGCAGGCCGTGCTGGTGGTCGACGACAACGCCGTCAACCAGATGCTCGCCGCCAGCCAACTCGCGCGCCTCGGGCTGCAGGCCGTGGTGGTCGGCACCGGTGAAGCGGCGGTCGAGATGGTCGCCGCCGGCAACGGGCCGGACCTGATCCTGATGGACTACCAGCTCCCCGGCATCGACGGCCCGGAAGCCACCCGGCAGATCCGCGAGCTCGAGGCCGTCAGCGGACACCGCTCGGTGATCATCGGTGTCACCGCGGCCGCCACCGCTGCCGATCGGCGCGCGTGCGAGCTGGCCGGCATGGACGATTTCCTGCCCAAGCCGGTGAGCCTGGCCGTGCTCGGCGAAGCGCTGCGCCGGTGGGTGCAGCACGTGCCCACCGTCGGCGAGCTGCCCGACACGGTCGACGCCTCTGTGCTCGACAGCCTCGCCGCCGATCTCGGCGACCCGGCGGTGGTGGTCGACCTCGTGCGCACGTTTCTCGGCGAGCTGCACGGCCGGCGCACCGCGCTCGCGGAAGCAGCGGCCGACGGCGACGTGGCCTCGGCCAAGCGGGCCGCACACACGCTGAAGAGCAGCGCGCTGCTGCTCGGCGCCGACAACCTGGGGCGCGCGTGCCAGCGGATGGAGTCGATGCAGTCGGCCGACGATGCGCGGCTGATGAGCGGCGAGATCCTGCGCCACGCCACCGACGCTGCGCGCTGGTACCAGATCTGGCTCGGTCGCCAGCACCGCTGAGACGCGGCCGCCCGACTTCAGGAAGCTTTTCATCACGACATCCGTGATGAAAAGCTTCGCCAAGTCGCGTGTCACCCGTTCGATCGACCGGCGGCGTCACATGGGTGATGATGACAGCAGTGGCTGACCCGACCGAGGTGTACCGGCGACACGCCGACGAGCTCGTGCGCTATGCGACCGCGCTCGTCGGCCCCGACGATGCGCCCGACGTGATGATCGACGCGGTGATGCAGGCGTTCCGATCGCCCGGCTGGCCGCAGGTGACGAACCAGCGCGCGTACCTCTACCGCGCCGTGCTCAATCGGGCGCACTCGGTGAAGCGCAGCGATGCCCGCCGGCACCTCCGTGAGGTGCGCACCGCGTCGCCGGTGTCGACCGACCAGACCGCGCTCTCGCTCGACGCACAGCGTGCGCTCGCCGAGCTGAGCACACAACAGCGAGCCGTCGTCTACCTGACCTATTGGGACGACCTCACGCCCGCGCAGATCGCGGGCGTGCTCGACGTCAGCGAGGGCAGCGTGCGCAAGCAGTTGGCACGTGCCCGCGAACAACTGCGGAGGATCCTGCAATGAACGACCAGCAACTCGACGAAAAGATCCGATCGATGGTCGCCTCGGCGGTGGCCGGTGCACCCCCCGCACCGGCGCTGCCCGCACTCGAGGAGACCCGGGTGACCGCCGGTCGGCGCAACGATCGCACTGGGTGGTACATGGCGGGCGCCGGCATCGCCGCCGCGGCCGCACTGGTGGGCGTGCTGGTGTGGGCCAACGACGACGGCGACCCGCGCGTGGTGCCCGCGACCACCGTTCCGGTTCCGACCAGCTCGCCGGCCACGGTTGCGCCCACGGTCGAGTCGACCGTTCCGTCGACG
>CAZWCU010000241.1:0-6156 GCA_964632715.1 uncultured Bifidobacterium sp.
GGGGTAGTGGGCGGGGCTCGCGCAGGTCTTCCGCTACATCCGCGGCGAGAGGCCGCTGGCACACGAACGCGTGGCAACCGCGCTCAACGGGGCCTACGCCGCGGGCTACATCGGTCGCAACATCCTCGGCTCGCAGTTCAGTGTCGACATCGTGCTGCACTGGGGCGCGGGCGCGTATGTCGTGGGCGAGGAGACCGCACTCATCGAGAGCCTGGAGGGCAAGCGCGGCGAACCGCGACTGAAGCCGCCGTTCTTCCCTGCCGCCATCGGCCTCTACGGTCAGCCCACCATCGTCAACAACGTCGAGACCCTGTCGAACCTCCCGTGGCTCGCGGTCAACGGTGCCGAGGCGTACACCGCCATCGGCACCGCCACCAGCCCGGGCACGCGCATGGTGGCCGTCAGCGGCCACGTCAAGCGGCCGGGTGTCTACGAGATCATCAACGGCACCACCACGTTCCGCGACCTGCTCTACGGCGACGAGTTCTGTCAGGGCATCCGCGACGACAACGAGTTGAAGGCGTTCGTGCCCGGTGGCGGTTCCGCTCCCTGGTTCACCCCCGACCAGCTCGACCTGCCGTTCGAGAGCAAGTTGGTCGGCGCCGCCGGCTCGATGCTCGGGTCGGGAGCCGTGATGGTGATGGACCACACCACCGACATCCCGAAGGCTGCGCTCACGCTCGTGCACTTCTACGCAGCCGAGAGCTGCGGCCAGTGCACGCCGTGCCGTGAGGGTGGCACGTGGCTCGAGCGCATCATGCAGCGACTGGCAGACGGCCGCGGCTCGCACGACGACCTCGACCAGCTGTTCGAGATCGGCCAGGCCATCTGCCCCGGTGTCTTCCCGCACGCCGCCAGCGAGCGCGTCGGACTCGAGGCCAAGCCGTTCCCGTTCAAGATGACCACCATCTGCTTCGTCGGGCCGTCCGCCTACACGGCCGTGCACTCGGCGGTCACGCTGTTCCGCGACGAGTTCGAGGCGAAGATCACCGAACGCAAGCGCATCCCTGTCAGCATCGAAGCGGTGGGAGCCCACTGATGACCACCATCGATCCCGACACCACTGACGACACGGTCGAGGCGCCGCCCGTCGACCCGAACGCGGTGCACATCACCGTCAACGGTGTGCCGCACGTCGCCCGCAAGGGCCAGCTGGTCATCGAAGCTGCCGCCGACGCCGGCGAGTACATCCCGCGCTTCTGCTACCACGAGCGGATGACCTCGGTGGGCAAGTGCCGCATGTGCCTGGTCGAGTGCGACTCCGGCCGCGGGCCCGCGGTCACCGTGTCGTGCATGGTGCCGGTGGCGCCCGACATGAAGGTCGACACGCAGTCCGAGACCACCAAGCGCATGCAGGAAGGCGTGCTCGAGCTGCTGCTCGCCAACCACCCACTGGACTGCCCGGTGTGCGACAAGGGCGGTGAGTGCCCGCTGCAGGACCAGACGCTCAGCAACGGCCCTGGCGAGAGCCGGTACGTCGAGGAGAAGCGGCACTACGAGAAGCCCATCGCGATCAGCGACATCGTGCTGCTCGACCGCGAGCGCTGCATCCTGTGCGACCGCTGCACCCGCTTCGCCGACGAGGTGGCCGGCGACCCGCTCATCCACTTCAACGGGCGCGGCAACAACACGCACATCACCACCTACCCCGACGAGCCGTTCAGCAGCTACTTCAGCGGCAACACCGTGCAGATCTGCCCCGTCGGCGCGCTCACCGCCAAGCCGTACCGCTTCAAGGCTCGCCCGTGGGATCTCAGCCAGCAGGAGAGCACGTGCACCACGTGCGCCGTCGGCTGCCGCACCGTGGTGCAGAGCAGCCGCGACGAAGTGCTGCGCTACATGGGTGTCGACAGTGAACCCGTCAACCACGGTTGGCTGTGCGACCGCGGTCGCTTCAACTTCGAGTCGGTGAAGAGCGGCGACCGAGTCCTCCAGCCGCTCGTGCGTGACGGCGAGGAACTGCAGCCGTCGTCGTGGAACGCTGCTCTGGCCGCCGCCGCAGCGCTGATCACCGAGGCCACGGCCGCGGGCGGGGCGAACAGCATCGCCGTGCTCGGCGGCGCGCGCGGCAGCAACGAGGATGCCTTCGCCTGGGCACGGCTCGGGCACGAGGTGGTCGGCACGCCCAACGTGTACGCGCAGATGGGCGACGGCCTGCCGGCCGGTCTGCTCGGCCAGGCTCGCGCCACCATCGACCAGGCGGCGCATGCGAAGACGATCGTGCTGCTCGGCCCGGATCTCAAGGAAGAGCTGCCGGTGCTGTACCTGCGCCTCCGTGAGGCCGCGGAGAAGCGGTGGAGTCGCATCATCGAGTTCACGCCCAAGCGCACTGGCCTCAGCCCCTACGCCTGGCGCACCATCGGGTACGAACCCGGCACGCAGGTGGCCGCGGTGCAGCAGGCACTCGCCGACCCGGCGATCGCCGCGCAGCTCGCCAGTGGCGACGTGGTCGTCGTGGCCGGTCGGGCGAACCTCGCCGAGTCGTCGGCCGCCACCGTCGCCGCGCTGCGGGAAGTGCTCGCCGCCGTGCCGGGCGCGCTGGTGCTGCCGGCGTTCCGACGCGGCAACGTGGTCGGCGCACTGCAGGTGGGCATGCGCCCGGGCCCCGGCGGACTCGACACGCGCAGCACGCTGCAGGCGGCCGCCGACGGAAAGATCGAGTGCCTGGTGCTCGTCGGCGCCGACCCGCTCGCCGACTTCCCCGACACCGACCTGGCTCGCCGCGGGCTCGCCGGTGCCCGACGCATCATCGCCGTCGACTCGTTCCTCACCGCCTCGTCGTCGCTCGCCCACGTGGTGCTCGCGGCCAGCGCGTACGCCGAGAAGTCGGGCACCACCACCAACATCGAAGGGCGCGTCTCGACGCTCGCCCGCCAGGTCACGCCCGCGGGCAACAGCCGCGCCGACTGGATGATCGCCGGCGAGCTCGCACTCGCGCTCGGCGGCGACCTGGGGTACGACACCGTCGAGGCCATCACCGCCGACATCGCCAACCTGGTCGACGGCTATGCCGAGGTCACCACCGAGGCACTTGCCGCGAGCACCGATGGTGTGGTGGCCGGTGTGCCCTCGGCCATCGACCCGATGAACGTGGTGCCGGTCGACCTGCCCGACCGCAACGCCTACGACTTCCGCCTGGTGGTCAGCCGCACGATGTACGACCAGGCCACCGGCACGGCCAACTCGCCGTCGCTGGCGCACCTGCCGCGCGGGTCGGCGGTGCACCTGCACCCGCTCGACATCGAGCGCGTGGGCACCACCGCCGGCACCGAGGTGAAGGTCATCGGGCCTCGCGCCACGGTGGTCTTCGCGGTGGTGGCCGACGAGTCCGTGCTGCGTGGCACTGCCTGGGTGCCGTTCAACAACCCCGGGCCCAACGTGGGCGACCTCATCGACTGCTTCGCCGCGGTCAACGACGTCCGAATCGAGAACATCTGATGCTCGGCCTCGATCCACTGCTCGACGATCTCGACTTCACCGCCATCGTGGTGGTGCTCATCAAGGTGCTCGTCGTCTTCGTCGTCGGTCTCGTCGGCACGATGCTGATGGTGTGGTTCGAGCGCAAGGTCATCGCGTACATGCAGAACCGCATGGGCCCCAACAAGGCCGGCCCCAACGGGCTGCTGCAGACCCTTGCCGACGGCATCAAGCTGTTCTTCAAGGAAGACCTGATCCCGGAGAAGAGCAGCCGGTTCGTGTTCAAGCTGGCGCCGTACCTGGCGTTCGTGCCGGCCTTCCTCGTGTGGAGCGTCATCCCACTCGGTGGCGATTTCAGCAACGGCAAGGACGGCACGGTCACCATCCTCGGCAAGACCACCAAGCTGCAGCTGTTCGACCCGCCGGTCGGCGTGTTGCTGCTGCTGGCGCTCAGCAGCGTCGCGGTGTACGGCATCATGCTGGCCGGATGGAGCTCGGGCTCGAAGTACCCGCTGCTCGGCTCGGTGCGAGCCTCGGCACAGATGGTCAGCTACGAAGCGGCACTCGGCCTCAGCCTCGCCACCGTCATCCTCATCGCCGGCACGCTCAGCACCAACGGCATCGTCACCGCGCAGAGCAGCATCACCCGCTGGCACGTCATCGCCACCGGTGTGCTGCCGTTCGTCATCTTCCTCATGGCGGCCACCGCCGAGCTCAACCGACCGCCGTTCGACCTCGTCGAAGCCGAGCAGGAGCTCGTCGGCGGCTTCAACACGGAGTACAGCAGCATCCGCTTCGCACTGTTCTTCCTGGCCGAGTTCATGAACACCATCACGATGAGCGGCGTCATCGTCACCTTGTTCTTCGGTGGCCCGCAGCCGGTGAAGGTGCTCGGCAACTCCAACATCCTCTCCATCCTGGGGCCGTTCAGCGGCACGGTGTGGATGCTGTTGAAGGTGATGGTGTTCCTGTACATCTACGTGTGGTTCCGAGCCACGCTGCCTCGCCTGCGCTACGACCAGCTGATGAACCTCGGCTGGAAGCTGCTCATCCCCGTCTCGCTCGGCTGGTTCATGCTCATCGCACTGTTCCGGGTGGGCAGCGACTCGGGTTGGTCGCGCGCCGAGCGCATCGCCGCCGGCGCGGCTGGTCTGGTCGTGATGGCCGCGTGCGCCGCGCTGCTGCGACTCGCCAACAAGGTCAGTGCCCGCAACCGTGAACGAGAGGGGGCGATGTTCTGATGGGTTACCTCGACGGATTCCTCGTCACGCTGAAGCAGCACCGGATGTTCGGTGGCGAGCGCGTCACCACGGCCTACTCCGGCGGCCGCATCTCCAAGAAGGGCAAGGAGGTGGAAGGGCGCGACGAGAAGATCGACAAGCCCGAACGCCTCCACGGCCGCCACGTCCTCAACCGCTACGAGGACGGCATGGAGAAGTGCATCGGCTGCGAGCTCTGCGCCGGCGTCTGCCCTGCCAAGTGCATCTACGTGCGGGGCGCCGACAACCCGCCCGACGACCCGGTGTCGCCAGGCGAGCGCTACGGCTTCGTCTACGAGATCAACTACCTGCGGTGCATCCACTGCGACCTCTGCGTGGAGGCCTGCCCGACGGAGGCCATCACCGAGTCGAAGCTGTTCGAGTTCTCCTTCACCAACCGCCAGGACGCCATCTACACGAAGAGCGAGCTGCTCGTCGGCGACGACGGCCGGCCCCAGCGCCTGCCCTGGGAGGACTGGAGCGACGCGGCGCTCATCGACGAGCACAGCTCCGCTTGGGTGCGCGCCACCGCCCCGTCCGGCTCGGCCGCCTACGAGGGCGTGGTGGCGTGGTCCGGCGAGCTGGGCTTCGGCGTCAAGCCGCCCGAGCAGGGCCAGCGCCCGGCGCCGGTCGACCAGGTGCACGACGACCACGACCAGACCGAGGATCACGACCACGCCGACGACCACGAGCCGGGCGGGGGGCACCACTGATGGTCGAGCTCCTCGTCTTCGCAGCGGCTGGGGCGATCTGCCTCGGGGGTGCCCTCGGCGTCGTGCTGAACAGCAACCCGGTGCACGCCGCCCTCTCCCTCGTCGCCACCCTCTTCGGGATCGCGGTGCTGTTCGTCGCCCAGGAGGCGCACTTCCTGGCCGCCGTCCAGGTGATCGTCTACGCCGGCGCCATCGTGGTGCTGTTCCTCTTCGTGCTGATGCTGCTCGGCGTCGACCGGGCCGAGGACCTCACCGTCGAGCCGCTCCGTGGCCACCGCATCGCGGCGATCGTCGTGGGCCTCGGCATCCTCGCCCTGCCGCTCCTCGCCCTCGCCTCCACCGACGGCGAGGCCACCGGCGCCCGACCGGCCGACGCCGCCGAGCAGGTGGACGACGGCGTGGCCGACATCGACCAGCTCGGCGAGTCGCTCTTCACCGACTACCTGTTCGCCTTCGAGGTCACCTCGGTCCTCCTCGTGATCGCCGTGGTCGGCGCCGTCGTGCTGGCCCGCAAGGTGAAGCGGGCCGAGCTCGTCGACGACCCGCTCGTGGCCGCCGCCATCGCCGAGCGCGCCGCGGCGGCCGACCGAGCCGCCATGGCCGACGCCGCGGACCCGGAGCTCGAGGAGCCCGTGCTCGAGGAGGTGGAGCCGTGATCGCGGTCGCCGAGGTGACGCCCGCCTGGTACCTGGTGCTCGGCTCGATGCTCTTCAGCATCGGCGCCGTCGGGCTCCTCGTCCGACGGAACCCGCTGGTGATGTTCATGT
>CAZWCU010000242.1:0-6123 GCA_964632715.1 uncultured Bifidobacterium sp.
CGTCGGCAGGTCGGTCGGGTCAGCCGGTGTAGTGCTGGTCGGCGAGGCTGAGCACGTCGTCGAGCACGGCGAGCCCTTCCTCCACCAACGCAGCCGACGTGTTGCACGGCGGCACCACGTGCACGCGGTTGAAGTGGGTGAACGGCCACAGGCCACGCGCCTTGCAGGCCGCGGCCAGGTCGGCCATCGGCTTCGCATCGGCGCCGGCCGCGTTGTACGGCACCAGCGGCTCGCGGGTGGCGCGGTCCTTCACCAGTTCGATGGCCCAGAACACGCCGAGGCCGCGGACGTCGCCGACGCTGGGGTGGTTGGCCTGCAGCTTGGCGAGGCCGGGCGCGATGACGTCGGCACCGAGCGAGCGAGCGTGCTCGATGATGCCTTCCTCCTTGAAGATGTTGATGCTCGCCACTGCAGAGGCACACGCGAGCGGGTGGCCGCTGTACGTGAGGCCGCCGGGGAACGCCTTGTCCTTGAAGCTGTCGGCGATGGCACGGCTGATGACCACGCCACCGAGGGGCAGATAGCCGCTGTTGGCGCCCTTGGCGAAGCACACCAGGTCGGGTTGCACGCCCCAGTTCTGGAAGGCGAACCACTCGCCGCAGCGTCCGAAGCCCGACATCACCTCGTCGCAGATCATCACGATGCCGTGCTGGTCGCAGCGGTCGCGGATGCCCTGCAGGTAGCCGGGCGGCGGCACCAGGATGCCGTTGGTGCCGACCACGGTCTCGAGGATGATGGCGGCGACCGTGTGCGCGCCCTCCACCATCAGCACGTCGTCGAGGTGCTGCAGTGCGCGCTCGGTCTCTTCCGCTTCGCTGGTGCTGTGGAACGCACTGCGGTACGGGTACGGCCCCCAGAACTTCACCACGCCGGGCATGCCCGGCTCGCTGGGCCAGCGACGCGGGTCGCCGGTGAGCGTGATGGCGCCGTTGGTGGCGCCGTGGTAGCTGCGGTAGTGGTTGAGGATCTTGTTGCGGCCGGTGTGCAGGCGCGCCATGCGCACCGCGTTCTCGGTGGCCTCGGCGCCGCCGTTGGTGAAGAACACCATGTCGAGGCGCGTGGGGTCGTCGGCGGTCTTGGTGCTGCCGGTGCCGGCCACTTCCACGATGAGGCGGGCGGCCTCGCTGCGTGCGTCGTTGGCGTGGAACGGAGCGACCGTGCACAGCTTGTCGGCGTACTCCTTGATGGCCGCGACGAGCTTGGGGTGCTGGTGACCGATGTTGACGTTGACCAGCTGACTGGAGAAGTCGAGGAACTTGCTGCCGTCCTCGGTCCAGAAGTGGCTGCCTTCGGCGCGCGTGACGACGGCCGGGTTCAGGGCACCCTGCGCGCTCCACGAGTGGAAGACATGCTTGCGATCGTTGGCGAACGCGTCTGCGGGGTTGGTGTCGAGCACGGTCATGGGCCCATGGTAGTTGTCACATCGGATGGCGTACAGAGTGGTCTTTGTTCCAGCACAAAGATCGGGCCGCTCGTCGCCGGTGGCGGAACTTCCTAGGGTGTGCATACATCGGAAGCGGTGACACCTCTCCGATCCCGAAGGAACGCCATGACGACCGAGCGAGCACACCAGCCGATGTTCACCCGCAGAACCTCGAGCGCGGCAGCGTTGCTCGGATTCGCGATCGTCGCGTCCGCATGCGGCGGTTCCAGTGACGCGCCGCTCGTTCGCCAGTCGGATTCGAACCGTGTCACCATCGTCGACCCGTCACCGGTGCCCACCTCCACCACCGTCGTTCCTGCCCCAGCGCCGATCCCGACCACCCCGCCGCCCGCGCCGGCCCCTGCCGCCGAGAGTGTCCGCTTCTCACCGTTCACGGTGGTCGATCCGATGAGCAACGGCATCGCCGCCTTCACCGTGCTCGTCCCCGAAGGGTGGAACGCGTCCGGTGAGGTGGAATGGCAGCCGTTCTGGTCGCGCCTCGCGCAACACCACACCACGGTCGTGGATCCCGCGACGGGCCTGCAGGTCGATTGGCTGCCGATCCAGGACTTCATGTACTTCACTCCTCCCGCCGGTTTCGAGGTGCCCATCGGCGGCAACTACCAGGGCAAGGCCTACGTGGCGCCCATCGCCGACCCGGAGCAGTTCGTCCGTGAGTTCTGGATGGGCGGCGCCCTGGCGCACCTGCAGCAGTCGACGGTGACGCGTCGCGTCGAGCTGCCGGCGCTGGCCGACGAGTTCGTCGCCCGCTTCGGGGGCCCGGCCACCGCGGGAGCGTGGACCATCCGCTACGAGTTCGAGGTCGGCGGCATCGTCTGGGAGCAGGACGTCACGTTCGCGCTGCTGTACTCCGGCACCGATCCGGTGAGCTGGTACGTGAACTACGCCACGGCCGCCGCAGCGCCGAAGGGCGAGCTCGATCGGCAGCAGTCGCTGGTGTCGACGGTGATCGCTAGCCGGCTGTCGACGGTGGAATGGGAGGCGAACTACCGGCTGGTGCAGCAGCTCTTCTACCAGGGCATCCAACAGCAGATGGCCAACACCGTCGCCTTCGGCGAGCTGCTCGCGCAGTACCGGGCCGAGAGCCAGGCGCTGCAGCAGCAGGTGTTCGACGATCGGATGGCGTCGCAGGACCGTCAGAACCAGCTGTGGCGCGAGACCGTCGGTGGTGTCGAAGGCTTCGACGATCCGGTGAACGGCACCGTGGTGCAGTTGCCGCTCAGCTGGGACCGCTACTTCGTCAACGAGAACGGCGAGTACCTGGCCGTGAGCGACCCCAACTTCGATCCCAACTCGATGAACGACGGCACCTGGGTGGAGATGCAGCCACGAGCGTGAGGGTGGCCTGCTGTCACCCCGGTTAGCCTGCCGAGGATGACGGTCGTGGTCGGTATCGATGTGGGTGGCACGAAGACCAACGCCACCGTGCTGGCCGACGACGGGCAGTTCCTGGTCGATCGCATGGTCGAGGTGCCCAGCCGGGTGAACGAAGGCCCGACGGCGGCCATCGAGGCAATCGTGCAGGTGGTGGCGACCGTGCTCGACGCCGCCGGAGCTGCCGATCGCACGGTGCTGGCCGTGGGTCTCGACACGCCCGGTCCGGCCAGCGCCGCTGGGGTCATCTCCCGGCGTGGGTCCACCAACTTCGCGCAACAGGTGTGGTGGGGCTTCGACGTGCGCGCCGCCGTGGAGGCCGCGCTCCACCTGCCGGTCATCTACAACAACGACGGCAACGCAGCGGCGCTCTACGCCCACCAGCAGCACTACGGGCTCGAGGCCTCGCGTCGCTCGTCCATCGCGGCCATCGTCGGCACCGGGCTCGGCGGCGGCGTCATCGAGATGGGCGCCGTCGTGCGCGGCGCGTCGGGCATGGCGGGCGAGCTCGGGCACGTGCACATCCCGGTGCACGACCTGCTCGCGCCAGGGCAACCCGTGCCGCGCTGCAACTGCGGGTTCGCCGGCGACCTGGAGAGCGTTGCGTCGCTCAGCGGCATCCAGAACAACCTGCTGCCGTTCTGGCTCACTCAGTACCCGGGTCATCCGCTGGCCGCGTTGCCGATCAACGACGCGGCCAAGGACGTTCGCGGCTACGCGCAGCGCGGCGACGAGATGGCCCTGAAGATCTTCGAACAGCAGGCGATGGCCATCGGTCGCATGTTCACCATCGCCGCCAACTTCACCGACCCCGACGCGTACTTCGTGGGCGGGGGAGTGGTGGAGGCCGAGGCCCACTTCCGCGACTGGTTCCTCGCGCTGGTGGAGGAGCACACGCTGCTGCGCGCCGAGCAGCGTGAGGTGGCCGAGTTCGTCGTCGTGTCGGATCTCGACATGGCGGGGGCACGTGGTTCGGCGATGGCCGCGCTCAACGCGATCCGTCCCTGAGTCCACGACTACAGTCCGCCTCATGGGTGAGATGGTCACGTTCAAGAGCAATGGTCACACGTGCGACGGGTACCTCGCGGGCAGCGGCCCGGGTGTGCTCGTCATCCAGGAGTGGTGGGGCCTGGTGCCGCACATCACCGACGTGGTCGACCGCTTCGCTGCCGCCGGCTTCACCGCGCTCGCGCCCGACCTGTACCACGGGTCGTCGAGCACCGAGCCCGACGGTGCCGGCAAGTTGATGATGGCGCTCAACCTCGACCAGGCCGGCAAGGACCTGAGCGGCGCCATCACGCTGCTGCAGGAGCGTTCGGGGTCACCGAAGGTCGGCGTGGTCGGGTACTGCATGGGCGGCGGGCTCGCGCTCGTCGTTGCGTCACAGCGGCCCGATGCGGTCGCCGCGGTCGCGCCGTACTACGGCGTCATCCCGTGGGCCACCGCGCAACCCGACTGGGCGGCCATCTCGGCCACCATCGTCGGCGAGTACGCAGAGCACGACGACTTCGCCGGCCCCGAGGCCACTCGTGCGTTGGAGGCGAAGCTGCGCGATCTGGGCAAGGACGTCACCATGCACATCCACGCGGGCACGCACCATGCGTTCTTCAACGACGCCCGCCCCGAGGTCTACTCAGCGGAAGCATCCGCCGAAGCCTGGGATCGCACCCTCGCCCTGTTCCGCACCAGCCTGTAGCACCACTATCGGCGCTCAGATGCGGTGATACCGAATCTCATCGCCGACTTGGGTGGGTTTCAGAGCCCTCAGCCGAGGGCGGCGATGGCGTCGGCGACGGCGAGCGTGCGCTGCGCGTTGGCCACGTGCAGGTTCTCGATCATCCGCCCGTTGTAGGTGACCACGCCCTTGCCCGCGGCGAGGCCCTCGTCGAAGGCGGCAATGAGCCCGCGGGCGTGCTCGATGTCGGCCTCGCTGGGCGCCCAAACCTCGTTGCAGATGTCGACCTGGCCGGGGTGGATGAGCGTCTTGCCGTCGAAGCCCATCTCGAAGCCCTGCTCGCATTCCACCCGGAACGCGTCGAGGTCCTTCACGTCGTTGAACACGCCGTCGAGGATCACCTTGTCGGCCTCGCGGGCGGCGAGCAGCGCGGTGGCGAGGTGCGGCACCAGCGGATAGCGAGCGGCCGCGCCGAGCGTGGAGCGGATCTCGCGGGCGAGGTCGTTGGTGCCCATCACGAGCACGCTCACTCGCCAGTGCGCGGCGATCGCGCGCACGTCGAGGATGGCGGTGGGCGTCTCGATCATCGCCCAGATGGTCATCTCCGCGGGTGCGCCGGCGGCGACCAGACGATCCGACACCTGGTCGAGCGCGGCCACCGACGACACCTTGGGGATGACGACCGCGGAGGCGCCGGAGTGGGCGGCGGCGATGAGGTCGTCGACACCCCACTGCGTGTCGAGTCCGTTGCAGCGGATGGTGAGCTCGCGCGAGCCGTACTCGCCCGACGACGCGGCCGCGGCTGCGTTGGCGCGGGCGGCTTCCTTGGCGTCGGGTGCGACCGCGTCTTCGAGGTCGAAGATGATGGCGTCTGCCGCGATGGTCTTCGCCTTCTCGAGCGCGCGCTCGTTGGCGGCGGGCATGTACAGCACGGATCGGCGGGGGCGGAGGTCGGTCATGGCAGTGATCCTCAGAATCCGTAGGAGGCGGCGAGCTCGGGGTCGCGTGCGGCCAGTTCGTGTGCGAGTTGCACGACCACGCGGCACTGCTTCACCGAGGCGTCGTCCTCCATCTTGCCGTCGAGCATGATGGCGCCGGTGCCGTCGCCCATCGCGTCGATGACGCGCTGCGCCTGCGCCACGTCGGCGGGCCGCGGGCTGAACACGCGCTTGGCGATCTCGATCTGCGCAGGGTGCAGGCTCCACGCACCGACGCAGCCGAGCAGGTAGGCGTTGCGGAACTGGTCCTCGCAGGCGACGGTGTCCTTGATGTCGCCGAACGGTCCGTAGAACGGCAGCAGGCCGTAGGTTGCGCACGCGTCGACCATGCGGGCGATCGTGTAGTGCCAGAGGTCCTGCTGGTAGGTGGTGCGGCTGGCGGTGTACTCGGGGCCGTCGGCGCCCATCGGCGGGTCGGCGCGCACCAGGTAGTCGGGGTGGCCACCGCCGACGCGGGTGGTCTTCATCCGGCGGTTGGCCGCGAGGTCGGCGGGCCCGAGGCACAGTCCCTGCATGCGTGGCGACGCGCCGCAGATGGCTTCCACGTTGGCGACACCGCGGGCGGTCTCGAGGATGGCGTGGATGAGCAACGGCTTCTTCAGCCCGGCGCGAGCTTCGAGTTGGGCGAGCAG
>CAZWCU010000243.1:0-4511 GCA_964632715.1 uncultured Bifidobacterium sp.
GGGGCAGGCACCCGCAGGCGCGGAAGCCGAGGCGCGCCCATCACCTGCCGCGCCCCCCCGGCGGGTACCGCTTCCCCGTCGGCAACGACGAGGTGCTCTACGTGGGCAAGGCCACCAACCTGCGCCAGCGCGTGCGCAGCTACTTCGGCAGCGACGACCGCCGCAAGATCGGCCCGGTGCTTCGCGAGACCCAGCGACTCGCGCACACCGCCACGCACGACCCGGTCAGTGCCGAGGTGCTGGAACTGCGCTACCTGCACCGGCTGAACCCGCGCTACAACCGCGTCGGCACCACCTGGCAGAAGTACTGCTACGTGCGACTCACCACCGACGAAGCGTGGCCGCGGCTGGTCATCACCACCGAGCCCGCAGCGAGCGGTCTGCACATCGGCCCGATCACGTCGCGGGCGATGGCCGCGACGGTGATCGAAGCGGTGCAGTCGGCGCTGCCCATCCGTCGCTGCACCACGCGCATCGGTCGCTCGTACAAGCCACCCGTCGGGGCCGAGCCGTGCACCGGCGCGCGGCTGGGTGTGGCCATGTGCCCGTGCAGCGGCACTGCCGACGAAGCCACGTACTGGCGGATCGTGGCGCAGGTGGTGGCGGCGTTCACCAGCGCGCCACAGTTGGTGCTGGACCCGCTGTGGGCCAAGGTCGGTGTGCTCGCCGCCGAGCGCCGCTACGAAGCCGCGGCTGCCATGCGCGACCGTGCCAACGCGTTCGCCACGGTCATCAACCGGCAGCGCCTCGGCGACCAGTTGCGCGCAGCAGCCGACGTGGAGGTGCAGCTGCACGACACCGTGCTCCACATCCGCGACGGCGTGCTGCACAGTGCGCACGCACTCGACCAGCTGCCCACCGGCCTCGAGCTCGCCCCACCGGACGTGCCCGCCTTCCCGGCGCCCCTCCCCCGCCACGCCGCCGACGAGGTGCTCTGCCTCGCCCGAGCCATCGAGCGCGCCAGCTTCCACGCCCACCTGCTCTCCTGCAGCGGCGAGTGGACCTGGCCCACCACCCCCGTCCGAGAAGTCACCCGCCTCACCGCCGCCTGAGTTCACAGCACGTCGTGTGCGCTGTGTCTCGCCCAGCGGGAGACAGCGCACACGACGCCCTTCGTGCGCGATGCGGTCCGCCCAGCGCGACAATTCGCGCAACTTGGCAACGACGCTCGCTGCCACACCCGGCGAGCGGTTCGCACGACGGTTCGACATCCGTAGCCGGGGGTACAGACCGGCATGGCCACCGACACCCCACAGCCCACAACGACCGCCGCCGAAGCGGTCATCGACCAGGACGCCGCCGAGATCGACCCGCGTTCAGCTGACGCTCCGGATCAGATCGCGGAGCTCATCGAGGAGGCCGACGAGCTCAGCCTGCCCACGCCCGAGCCGGCCGAGGTGACACCGCCGGAGCTCGAGGCCGACTGACGGGCACCCGCACTTCGTGTGCGCTGTGTCTCGCTGAGCGGGACACAGCGCACACGACGTCACCGGAACGGCCGGGCACCGCGGCGGGCGGGCTCAGGCGGGTTCGATGACGGCGCCGGCGTGGTCGATGCGCAGGATCTTGGTGTGGCCGTCGGGCGGCAGTGAGGCAGCGAGCGATTCGGCGTCGTCGACGGCGCACATCGCTGCCACGGTGGGGCCGGAGCCGCTGAGCCAGGCGGCCCACGCTCCCGCGGCCAGCGCCGCCTGCAGCGCCACTCGTGAGGGTTCCGCAGCGAGCAGACGGCGGTCCTGGTGCAGGCGATCCTCGGTGGCGGCACGCAGCACCGGCACATCGCCGGCGGCCAGCGCGGCGACCAGCAGGGCGGTGCGCCCCACGTTGAACACCACGTCGGCCAGCGGCACCTCGGCGGGGAGGCTGGTGCGCGACTGGTCGGTGGAGGTGACGAACGACGGCACCCACATCACCATCGCAGGATCGAACGAGAGCGGCACGCTCACCGCGAACCCACCGGCGGTGGCCACGACGCCGCCGTACAGCGACGCGGCCACGTTGTCGGCGTGGCCCTCCAACTCGGTGGCGAGTGCGAGCAGCTCGGGCAGCGCGGCCTGCAACAGCTGATGGTCCGCGCCGACACGTTGCGCGTGCGCCGCGACCAGGCCGCCCACCCGCACCGCACCACTGAAGCCCATGCCGCGACCGGCGGGAATCGGTGAGCGCACCCACAGCGGCCCCTCACCACCGTGACGACGGAACGCGACCATGGCCGGGTGGTGCTCGTCGACCTGCTGCGCGCCCTCGACCGCTCGCTCGTCGGTGATGGACCCGGCACCGACCTCGGCGTGCAACGTGAGCGCCATGCCGAGCGCATCGAAGCCCGGCCCCATGTTCGCCGACGACGCCGGCACGCGAACGATCATCAGTGCCCGTACTGCTCGGCCGCAGCCTGCGACACCTCGACGAAGCGAGCCAGCGTGGCGGCCGCCTTGCCGGAGTCGATGGAGTCGGCGGCGACCACCAGGCCGGCCTCGATGGAGTCGGCCACACCGGCGACCACCAGCGCCGCCGCCGCGTTGAGCACCACGATGTTGCGATGCGCGCCGTGCTCGCCGCCCATCACGCGATGCACCACGGCCGCGTTCACGTCGGGGGTGCCGCCGGTGAGCTCGTCCATGATGGCGGGCGCGAGGCCCAGTGCGAGCGGATCGACGGTGAAGCTGCGCACCGTGTCGTCGTCGAGCGCGAGCACGGTGGACACGCCGGTGGTGGTGAGCTCGTCGAGCCCGTTGCCGTGCACCACCCAGGCGCGGTGCGACCCGTGCAGCCGCAGCGAGGCGAGCATGCGTTCGGCCACCGCCGGGTTGGCGACGCCGATCAGCTGACGCTTCACGCGACCTGGGTTGGCCATCGGCCCGAGCAGGTTGAACACCGTGGGGATGCCGATCTCTCGCCGGCTGGGGGCCGCGAACCGGAACGCAGGGTGGTACCGCGGTGCCAGACAGAAGCCGATGCCGGCATCCTGCACGCAGCGCAGCACGCCCTCCGGCGACAGCTCGACCGCGACGCCCAGCTCCTCGAGCACGTCGGCCGTGCCGCACTTCGAGCTGGCCGCACGTGCGCCGTGCTTGCACACCGGCACACCCGCGCCGGCGGTGACGATGGCGGCCATGGTGCTGACGTTGATGCTGTGACTGCGGTCGCCGCCGGTGCCGACGATGTCGACAGCCGTGGCCTGCAACTCGGGCGGCAGCGGCACGAGCGTGGCAGCGGCGAGCACCGCGTCGAGCAGCCCGGAGATCTCCTCCGGGGTCTCGCCCTTCGCCTTCAGCGCGACGACGAACCCGATCAACTGGGCAGCCGTCGCCTCACCGGCGAGGATGGTGGCCATCGCGTCGCGCGCGTGCGACGCGGGCAGGTCGCGCCGCTCCAGCAACTCGGTCAGCAGTGCCGGCCATCCGCCCAGTTCGTCGATTCGACTCATGGGCGCTGAGGCTAGTGAGCTGGATCAGGCCGTGCGACGTCGTTGGCGAATCAGCCGTCGACGCTCGCGTTCGGTGGCGCCTCCCCAGACGCCTGCCTTCTCTCGTACTTGCAGCGCATATTCCAAGCAGGCCACCCGTACGCCGCATTCGGCGCACACAGCCTTTGCCTCGAGTGCTTCGTCCTCGTCGTCCGGATAGAAGATGCTGGGCTCCAGACCCCTGCATGCCCCCAACTGACGCCACACGATCTCTTTGGCCGACACGAAAATGTCCCCCGTTGTCAGTGGCTGACGAGGAGAACCCCTCGCAGCGGCACTGAATCTACGTTCAGTCGTGCCGCAGCGCCAGACCCTCTTTGTGTCTTTTTTGCGCGCTTTGCTGCAGAGAGTGGCCAGGTCAGCCCAGGTCGTCGGCCAGATCGCGACGCAACTCGACGATGGTGTGCGGCGCGAGCTCGACGGCTTCCAGGTAATCCGGATGGTCGATGGCGAGGACGGTGCCGTCCGTGAACGCCGCCACCTGTGGCGCGGTGAGCGCGAACGTGACGTAGTGGACGGCGGCGGTGACGTGCTCGCGGGTGAGCTGACTGGCGTGCTGCGGATCCACGAGGCAGCGCACCTCGCTGCCGTCGGGCAGGCGCAGCACCACCGACCGCTCGATGCCGACCAGCTTCGGCAGCCACTCGCGCATCTGCTCGTCGGTGGTGAGCTCGATGAACAACGTGGCGCACAGCTGACCCGGCTCGGGGATGAGCGGGTTGTAGACGTCGAGCTCTTCCTGGATGGCCTCGTCGGTGAAGATGCGCTCGACCCGCGCCATCTCCTGGATCTGGTAGCGCATGGTGTCGCGGTTCTCGAAGGTGAGCGTGACGACGGTGCCCACCTCCACCCGGCGCCGTCGCTTCAACTCGATGACCTGCGCGCGCAGCGCGTCGCGTTCACGTTCATAGGCGCGGGCGTCGGCGATGTCGTCGAGCGTGAGCTTCCGCGACGAGGTGCCGGTGCTCATCGACGCACGTCTTCCTCGGGGATGCCGTACGCGCGGGCGATGTCCGGAGTCAGCGAGTCGGTTCGAACGGCGTTG
>CAZWCU010000243.1:4521-6074 GCA_964632715.1 uncultured Bifidobacterium sp.
GGGCGATGAGCTGCAGCGGGTGCAACGGCTCCTCGCCGGTCTGCTCGTTGATGGCCGTGTTCGCGAGGTGGCAATCGCCGGCGACCACGTCGCCACCCGCGCGCCGGATCTCGTCGGCCAGCTTGCCGGCGATGGGGATGCTGATGTCGGTGTTCTCGGCTCGCAGACCCCACATGCCGTCGATGCCACTGCACTGCTGCACCAGCTTCACCTTCGCGCCGGTGAGCTTGATCAGGTCGCGGCTCTTCAGCCCCACGTTCTGCGCCTTCAGGTGGCAGGGCGTGTGGTAGGCGACCGTGTTCGGCACGAAGCCGGTGAAGTCGGTGTCGAGGTTGGTGCCCTCGCCCTTGTGCACCTTCATCAGGTACTCGGCCGCGTCGTACGTGTGGGTGGCCACCAGCTCGGCATCGGCGCCGCCGACGTAGTCGATGTAGTCCTTCTTCAGGATGTAGCCGCACGTGGGCTGCGGCACCACGATGTCGTTGCCCTTGCGGATGGTCTTGGCGAGCGCAGCGACGTTCTTCTCCGCGACCTTCGTGAACTGCTCGAGGTCGCCGCTGTGCAGCCACGGCGCGCCACAGCAGCCGACGCCGTCGGCCAGCGAGCACTCGATGCCGTTGCGCTCGTAGACGCGCACGAGGTCGTGGCCGATCTGCGGGGCCTGGTACTCGACGAGGCAGGTGGGGAACACGGCCACGCGGCCCTGACGCTTGGCGATGCGCAGCTTCGGGCGCTTCTTGAACCACGTGGTGAACCGCTGCCGCGCATACGGGGGCAGCACGCGGACCGCCGACACGCCGGTGGCCACCTGGATGGCCTTGCGGACGATGCCGCCCTGCTTCGCGCCCAGCATCTTGTTGGCGAGCGGTGCAGCCACGGTGGCTGCCCGGCCGAGGAGGTCGGTGTGGCCCATGATCGAGTCGGTGACCCGGTCGCGCACCGACACCTGGCCGTTCGCGTGACGCATCGCATCGGTGCGCAGCATCAGGCGCGGGAAGTCGAGCGCCCACTCGTGCAGCTCGGGGATGTACGGGCAGTTGACGTAGCAGAGCTTGCACTGGAAGCACTCGTCGACCACCTGGTCCTGCTGTGCAGGGGTGAGGCGGCCGGCATCCTGGTCGTCGTGCCGGTCGATCATCTCGAACAGCGTGGGGAACGACGTGCAGTACTTGAAGCACAGCCGGCAGCCGTGACAGAGGTCGAACACCCGAGTGAGCTCGCCGCGCACGTCGGCCTCGTCGAGGTAGTTCGGATGCTTGGGGTCGTACGTGATGGTCATTGCGGAGGCCACCTGGCGGGAGGGTCGACGAGGGAGTGGTGCGGGAGCGGGCGGGTCGGCCCGCTCCCGACCATCATCTCAGGACTTTGGCATCTCAGGACTTCGGTCTCTGAGGAACGCGGTTCAGAGCGCTTCCAGGCCGAGCGCGAACTTGCCGGCGTGGCTCTTCTCCGCGCGAGCGAGGGTCTCGACCCAGTCGGCGACCGCGGTGAAGCCTCCGTCGCGGGCGGTCGTGGCGGACCCGGGCGACATCCGCGTGTCCTCCGAGGCCCCC
>CAZWCU010000244.1:0-6006 GCA_964632715.1 uncultured Bifidobacterium sp.
CCACGAAGATCTACGGCGCCGCCGCGGTCACCTACACCGCCGCGGCCAACACGCAGCTCGCCCGCTACGAGAAGAACGGCTTCGGCAACCTGCCGGTCTGCATCGCCAAGACCCACCTCTCCATCAGCGCCGACGCATCGTTGAAGGGCGCCCCCACCGGACACACTGTCAACGTGCGTGAGGTGCGTGCCAGCGTGGGCGCCGGCTTCATCTACCCGATCTGCGGCGACATGACCACGATGCCCGGTCTCGGCTCGGCACCGGCCGCCAGCATCATCGACTTCGACGAGCACGGCGTGATCCAAGGTCTCTCCTGATGGTCGGGACTGGCCTCCGCTGCGCTTCGGCTGCTCCCTCCGTGTCGACGGCTCCCTGGCGGTCGCTCGCCGACCTCTTCCAAGATCGTGGAGGACTTCAATGACCGCAAATTACGAGCGCACGCCGGGCGGGGCCATCCTGATGGACGGCATCCGCCTGCGCGGTGAGATCATCGCCTCACTGCGCGCCACCATCGAAGCGGCCGGTTCGCCGCGGGTGTGCCTGGCCACCGTGCTCGTCGGCGACGACAAGCCGAGCCACGTGTACGTCGCCAACAAGCGCAAGCTCGCCGGCGAGGCCGGCATGGTGTCGGAGCACGTCGGTCTCCCGCAGAGCGCCAGCCAGGCCCAGGTGGAAGACGCGGTCGCCGCGCTCGTCGCCGACCCTGGTGTGCACGGCATCCTGTGCCAGCTGCCGCTGCCCGACGGCCTGGACCCGGAGCCGGTGCTCGCGCTCATCCCGCCGGAGAAGGACGTCGACGGGCTCACCGAGCGTTCGATGGGCCGCCTCGTGCGCGGACTCCCCGGCCACGTCGGCTGCACACCGCTGGGCGTGATGCGCCTGCTCGAGCGTTACGGCGTCGCCACCTCCGGCAAGCGGGCCACCGTCATCGGTCGTAGCACGCTCACCGGGCTGCCGCAGGTGCTGCTGCTCGGCCGCAAGGGCATCGACTGCACGGTCACCCTCGCCCACTCGCGCACCAGCGCCGCCGACATGATCGACGTCTGCCGCTCCGCCGACATCATCGTCGCGTGTGCCGGCCAGGCGCGGATGATCACCGCCGATCACGTGAAGCCGGGCGCTGCGGTGGTCGACGTCGGCGTCTCGCGCACCGAGGCCGGCATCGTCGGCGACGTCGACTTCGATGCCGTGCAGGCCATCGCCGGCGCCATCACTCCCATGCCGCGCGGCACGGGCCCGATGACCATCGCCTGCCTGCTCGAGAACACTCTGTCCGCCGCTCGCATGCTGGGTGCCTTCCCGGCCTGAGATGACCACCACGCTGTCGCTCGACGAGGTGCAGGAGCTCAGCCGCCTCGCGCTCGTCTCGTGCGGCGCGTCGCCGCTGCAGGCAGGGCCGACGGCGCGCAGCATCCGCGACGCCGAAGCCGATGGCATCCGTACGGTCGGCCTCAGCTACCTGCCGACGTATTGCGAGCACGTGATCTGCGGCAAGGTCGTCGGCAACGCGGTGCCGACGGTCAGCACGCCGAGGCCCGCCACCGTGGTCGTCGATGCCCAGCTCGGCTTCTGCCATCCCGCATACGAAGTCGGCGAACAGCCGCTCGCCGACGCAACCCGCGCGAACGGCATCGGCGTGCTGGCGATCACGCACTCGTACTCGGCCGGCGTGCTCGGCTGGTTCGTCGAACGGCTCGCACGGCAGGGATTGGTGGCGATGATGTTCGCCAACTCCTCGTCGCTGATGGCCCCGCACGGCGGCACGCGCCCGTTCTTCGGCACCAATCCGTTGGCGTGGGCGGCACCGCGAGCAAGTGGCGCACCGGTGGTGGCCGACCTGTCGTCCAGCACGGTCGCCTGGGTGAAGGTGAACGCGGCCGCGCAGGCGGGCGAACCAATCCCGCTCGGCTGGGCGCTCGACAGCGACGGCAACCCCACCACCGATGCCGCGGCCGCGCTGGCAGGTTCGATGGCGCCCGCCGCCGGCCACAAGGGTTCCGCACTCGCGCTGCTGGTCGACGTGATGGCGGGCGGCGTCGCCGCATCGCACTTCTCGTTCGAGGCGTCCGGCTTCGGCGGCAACGAAGGTGGCCCGCCCGACGTCGGACAGGTCGTCATCGCGATCGATCCCACCGCGACTGCCGGCGACGGCTTCCTCGATCGGCTGGAGCACG
The DNA here is from genome assembly GCA_964632715.1 of uncultured Bifidobacterium sp. GTDB lineage: Bacteria > Actinomycetota > Acidimicrobiia > Acidimicrobiales > Ilumatobacteraceae > UBA668. Next base: position 2,175 of record CAZWCU010000244.1, read on the forward strand.
AGTTCAGCGCGCTCGCGGCCGAAGCGGGAGTCCGCCTGCCCGGCGATCGGCGCCTCGCCAGCCGCGCCAACGCCGAGGTGCACGGTGTCGAGGTGCCCGACGATCTCCTGAAGACCCTGCAGTGGTATGCCGAGGAAGGCGAGTCCCGCTGATGTCGACCGTGCAGTCCATCGATCGCGCATTCAGCGTGCTCCGCTCGTTGGCGGCCGGGCCGGCCGGTGTCACCGACATCGCCGAGCGCGTCGGCCTCCCCAAGAGCACGGTCTCGCGCCTGCTCTCCACGCTGGAGGAGTTGGGCGCGGTGGAGCAGGTGTCGGTCGGCGGCGAGTACCGAATCGGCTGGGCGATGACCGAGTTGGCGGCGGCGGCACGACCCGGCCGCTCCCTCATCTCGCTGGCCCGCCCGCACCTGGTGCAGCTGGCCAGCGCCACCGGGGAAGCCGCTGGTGTCTCCATCCCCGACGGCACCGACATGCTCTACCTCGATCAGCTCACGCCCGACAGCGAACTGCAGGTGCGCGACTGGACCGGTCATCGCATCCCGATGTACGCGGTGCCCTCCGGCCAAGTGGTGCTCGCCGCCGACACCGCGGCTGCGGCACGCGTCGCGGCCACCACGCTGGAGGCGTTCACGCCGCACACGATCACCTCCCACGAGTCGCTCGGTCAGCGCCTCGGGCTCACCCGTCAACTCGGGTACGCATGGGCGTTGGAGGAGTTCGCCGAAGGCCTCAACTCGGTGGCCGCTGCCGTGTGCACCGCCGATGGTCGCGTGGTGGCAGCACTGCACGTGTACGGTCCGGCGTCGCGATTCCCCGGCACGCGCGACCCCGCGGAGCTCGGCGAACTGGTGAAAGCAACGGCCGACAAGATCCGATTGGATTGACAGCGATGTTCGAGAAGGTACGAGCGAGAAGGAACCACGCGGTGGATCGATACGACTACATCGTGGTCGGCGGCGGCTCCGCGGGATCGGCCCTGGCCAACCGGCTCAGCGCCGACCCCGCCAAGACGGTGCTGGTGCTGGAAGCGGGACGACCCGACTACTGGTGGGACGTGTTCATCCACATGCCCGCCGCGCTGATGTTCCCCATCGGCAGCCGCTTCTACGACTGGAAGTACGAGAGCGAACCCGAGCCGCACATGAACGGCCGCAAGGTGTACCACGCCCGCGGCAAGGTGCTCGGTGGCAGCAGCAGCATCAACGGCATGATCTTCCAGCGCGGCAACCCGCTGGACTACGAACGCTGGGCCGCCGACAAGGGCATGGACACGTGGGACTACGCGCACTGCCTGCCGTACTTCAAGAAGATGGAGAACTGCCTGGCCGGCGGCGACGAGTGGCGTGGCGACCGCGGCCCGCTCGTGGTCGAGCGCGGCCCCAGCCAGAACCCCCTCATCGATGCGTTCCTCACGGCCACCGAGCAGGCCGGCTACCCGCGCACCTCCGACGTCAACGGGTTCCGCCAGGAGGGCTTCGCTCGCTTCGACCGCAACGTGCATCGCGGCCGCCGCCTCAGCGCAGCGCGCGCCTACCTGCACCCGGTGAAGAAGCGCCCCAACCTCACGATTCGCACGCGTGCCATGGCGCACCGAGTGCTGTTCGACGGCACCACGGCCACCGGCGTGGAGTACAGCGTGCGGGGCAAGGTGCGCACCGCGCACGCCAAGGAAGTGGTGCTGTGTGGCGGCGCGTTCAACACGCCGCAGCTGCTGCAGCTCAGCGGCGTCGGCGACGCCGAGCACCTCGGGTCGCTGGGCATCCCGGTGGTGCACCACCTGCCCGCCGTGGGCGAACACATGCAGGACCACCTCGAGGTCTACGTGCAGCACGCGTGCACCAAGCCGGTGTCGCTGCAGCCGAGCCTGCAGTTCTGGCGGCGTCCGTTCATCGGGCTGCAGTGGCTGTTCCGCAAGGGTCCGGGGGCGAGCAACCACTTCGAATCGGGTGGCTTCGCGCGCAGCAACGACGAGGTCGCGTACCCCAACCTGATGTTCCACTTCCTGCCCATCGCGGTGCGCTACGACGGCACTGCGCCCGCCGGCGGCCACGGCTACCAGGTGCACATCGGCCCGATGTACTCGAACTCGGAGGGCTCGGTGAAGATCGTCTCCACCGATCCGAAGGTGAAGCCGGCACTGCGCTTCAACTACCTCTCCACCGACCAGGACCGTCGTGAGTGGGTGGAAGCCATCCGCACCTCGCGCACCATCCTGCAGCAGCAGGCGATGCAGGAGTACGACGGCGGCGAGATCTCACCCGGTCCCTCGGTGGAGACCGACGAGCAGATCCTCGACTGGGTGCGCAAGGACGGCGAGACCGCGCTGCACCCCAGCTGCACCTGCCGGATGGGTGCCGAGGACGACGACAGCGTGGTCGACCCGCTGACGATGAAGGTATGGGGCGTGGAGGGCGTGCGCGTGTGCGACGCGAGCGCGATGCGCTACGTCACCAACGGCAACATCTACGCGCCGGTGATGATGATGGCCGAGAAGGCCGCCGACCTCATCCTCGGCAACGCTCCCCTGCCTGCCGAGCACACCGAGTTCTACCGCAAGCCCTGACGCAAGCCATCCCACGCGTGTGCACTTCCGCTCGCTCTACGGGCGAAAGTGCTCGAACGCGGAGGGTGGAGCGGTCCGTGCTGCGTCGTCCGGGTGTCGGGAGATCCGCTACCTTGCCGGCATGTCCCTGGAACTCGTCCCGCTCTGCACCGTCACGGTCTCGCTCGCACCCACCATCAACGTGTCGCCGTCGTTGGTCATCGGCGAGGTCACCGGCGCCCGCGTCGAGGGCGAACGGTTGAACGCGTCGATGAAGGGCAGCGCTGCCGCCGACTGGTTGCGCATCTCCCCCGAGGGCTATGGCACGCTCGACGTGAAGATCACCCTGGAGACCGACGATGGCGCCATCGTGCACGCCACCTACACCGGTCGGCTGCTGTTCGACACGATGGCCGTGTACGCCACACCACTGTTCCACACCGGCGACGAGCGCTACGCCTGGCTGAATCGCATCCAGGCCGTCGCCAAGGGCGCGTTCCAGGCCGACGGCACGCTCATCTACGAGATGTACGAACTGCGCTGACCCGCCTCGGGCTCAGGCCAGCGATGGGAACGCGCTGAGCGCGTCGAAGTCGACGATCGCTCGCGCTGACCGGTCGAGGAGCAGCGTGCACAGGTCTTGGCCTCGCTCGGGCAGCTCTGCGTAGCTGGGGAACGACGCCACGCCATAGATGAAGCACTGGGCGACGGCCACCTTGAACTGGTGCACCACCTCGTCGCGATCGCGCACCACACCGTGCGCGGCCAGTTGCTGCAGGTAGCGGTCGATCAGTTCGTCTTCGCGGCCGGCGCGCACGTCAGGGGCGATCGACTGGCTGACGAAGTAGGCGAGGTCGTACACGCCGCAGCCGAGGCCCGAGATCTGGAAGTCGATGACCGTCACGTCGTCGCCGTCGAAGAACAGGTTGTCGACGCGCCAGTCGCCGTGCACCAGCGTGACGGGTGCGTTGGCCGTGCTGAGCATGAACTCCAGATGGTCGCCGTAGTGATCGCCGAAGTGCAGCAGCTCGGGCGTGAGGCAGTCGCCGGCATGCTCCTTCGCGCCCGGCCAGCCCGCAGCGAACATCGGTGGGAGGCCGTAGAGATAGCCAGGGTTCAGCATCGGTGGGAACGTGTCGGCGAACGTGTCGAGCCGAGGGTGCTCGTGCCACTGCGCGTGCAGCGCGGCCATCGCGTCGATGGACGCCAAGGTCTGCTCCCAGGTGGCGCCGACTCGCTGGTCGCACGTGGTGTGGCAGCTGAGATCCTCCATCACCATCACGAAGTC
>CAZWCU010000245.1:0-5985 GCA_964632715.1 uncultured Bifidobacterium sp.
CGAGGACGCCCTCGCGGCCGGCATCGCAATGGTGCACCAGCACTACATGCTCGCCGACAACCTGACCGAGCTCGAGAACATCGTGCTCGGCGCAGAGCCCGTGTCGCGAGGGGTCATCCGCTTCGACGACGCCAGGAAGCAACTCACAGAGATCATGAAGTCCATCCGGGCACACGTCGACCTCGACGCTCCCGTGTCACAGCTCGGCGTGGGCCAGCGCCAGCGTGTCGAGATCCTGAAGGTGCTGTTCCGCGGCGCTCGCATCCTCATCCTCGACGAGCCGACCGCCGTGCTCGTACCGCAGGAGGTCGACGAACTGTTCGACAACCTCCGCCAGCTCGTCAACGACGGTGCCACCATCATCTTCATCTCGCACAAGCTCGACGAGGTGCTGACGGTCTCCGACGACATCACCGTCATCCGAGCCGGCACCACCGTCGCCGAAGTGAAGCCGGGCGAGGTCGATCGCGCGAAGCTCGGCGAGCTGATGGTCGGCAGCGAGCTGCCCTCCCCGCACGGACGGACCAGTGAGATGAGCGACACCGTGCGACTCCGTGTCTCGGGCATCACCGTGAAGGGCGTCGGCTCGCGACCGGCCGTCGACCAGGTCTCGTTCGAGATCCGCTCCGGCGAAGTGCTCGGCATCGCCGGCGTGGAGGGCAACGGACAGTTCGAGCTGTGCCAGGCCATCCTCGGTCTCGAGCACCACACCGACGGCACCGTCGAGCTCAACGGCGTCGACATCACCCGGGCCCACGTGCAGCAACGCCTCGAGAGCGGCCTGTCGTACATCCCGTTCGACCGGCACCGCGAGGGCCTGCTGCTCAGCTCGCCGCTGTGGGAGAACACGCTGCTCGGCCGCGACGGCGACCCGCAGTTCACGAAGGGTCCGTTCGTGAACAGCGAGGCGGTCAAGAACGACGCACGTCAGGTCATCGCCGACTTCGACGTGCGCACCCCCAGCGAGCTGGTGCCGGCGTTCGCCCTGTCGGGTGGCAACCAGCAGAAGCTGCTGGTCGGTCGCGAGCTCGCCAGTCGCCCCAGCGTGCTCATCGCCGCCCACCCCACGCGTGGTGTCGACATCGGCGCCCAGGCGGCCATCTGGGACAAGATGCGAGTCGCCCGCGACGCCGGGCTGGCGGTGCTGCTCATCTCGGCCGACCTGGAAGAGCTGATCGGTCTCTCCGACCGCATCCTGGTGATGTTCGACGGCCAGATGACTGCCCGGCTCACCCCCGCAGAAGCGACTCCCGAGCTGCTCGGCAGCTACATGACCGGCGCTAAGCAGGAGGCAGCCTGATGACCGACTCGACGAACAACGACCTGCCGCTGGCCCGCTCCTACAAGCGGTTCATCAATCCCAAGCCCGCACGGAACCACCAGGACGTGATGGTCATCCTGGCCAGTTCGCTGGCCGCCGTGGTGCTGTCACTGATCGTCGCGGCACTCGTGCTGTGGGTCAGCGGCAAGGACGCCACCGCATTGTTCGAGAAGATGTGGGACAACCTCAGCAGCAGCAGCAAGCTCTACGAGATGGTCGACCGGGCCACCCCGATGATCGTCGCGGCCGTCGCCGTCGCCATCGGGTTCAAGATGAACCTGTTCAACATCGGTGTCGAGGGCCAGTACCTGATGGGCGTGTTCTTCGCCGCCGTCATCGGCACGCAGTTCGAACTGCCATCGGTGCTGCACATCGCGCTCATCATGGTGGTGGCAATGGCGTTCGGCTCCCTGTGGGCTGCGATCGCCGCGGTCCTCAAGGTCACCCGTGGGGTGAACGAGGTCATCGCGACCATCATGCTCAACGCCCTCGCGCTGAACCTCATCGACTTCCTGTTCAACGACTACTTCCGCTACGAGAGCGCCTCGCTCGACGTGAAGACCAAGCCGCTGCCCACCACGGCGTGGTTCCCCGAACTGGTCGACGGCAAGCTCAGCGCCTACATCCTGGTGGCCCTCACGGTGGCCTTCATCTACTGGCTCGTCGTGTTCAAGAGTCGTTTCGGCTACCGGCTGCGTGCCTCGGGCGTCAACGCCGGCGCCGCTCGCACCGGCGGCATCGCGGCGAACAAGATGATCCTCGCCGCCATGCTGCTGTCGGGCGCCATCGCCGGTCTCACGGGCCTCAAGTACCTGCTCGGCGAGTCGTACGCCTACGGGCCCACCCGACCTGAGGGATTCGGCTTCAGCGGCATCGCCGTTGCGCTGCTCGGTCGCAACCACCCGGCCGGCATCGTCGTGTCGGCGCTGCTGTTCGGGTTCCTCGACTCGCTCAGCGGCCCGCTGCAGATCGCCAAGATCCCATCGTCCATCGTGCTGGTCATCAAGGCCATCATCCTCCTCGGTGTGGTCATCGTGAACGAGGTGGTGGAGGTGAAGGTCGCCCGTCGCACCGCCGACCGAACAGCCGCCCAACTCGCCGTCGCAGAGGTGGCGGCATGAGCGCCACCATCGCCCTTCCCGACGCCGCTCCGCCGCCGCCGCCCGACTCACCGAAGATGTCGCCGGTGCTGCGCATCCTCGGCAGTCGCAAGCTGCTCTGGACCGGCCTGTCGTTGTTCGTCGTGCTGTCCATCATCAGGGCCATGGCCGACGGAGCCGACGACCTCACGTCGTCGGGCACCATCGAGACCACCCTCCGGTTCACGATGCCCATCCTGCTCGCCGGTCTCGCCGGCCTGTGGGCGGAACGGGTCGGCATCGTCAACATCGGTATCGAAGGGATGATGATCTTCGGCACCTGGTTCGGCGGCTACGGCGCCTGGAAGTGGGGCCCGTGGGTGGGTCTGCTCGCTGCCATCATCGGCGGCATGCTCGGCGGCCTCATCCACGCCATCGCCACGGTCACCTTCAACGTCAACCACGTCATCTCCGGTGTCGCGCTGAACACGCTGGCGTTCGGCTCGATGCGCTACCTCAGCGAACTGCTGTGGGACCGCAGCGACATCCAAGGTGCCGGCATCAGCCAGTCACCTCAGCAGAAGTCCGCGTTGCCACGGTTCGATCTGCCCTTCGTGAGCGGCGGACGGATCGGTTCGTGGGAGACGCCCGACATCGCCGGCTGGCTGGAGAAGAAGGGCTGGCCGGTGATCGGCGACATCGGTGGCATCGCCAAGGGCCTCACCACCAACGTGTCGGCAGGCACCCTCATCGCGCTGTCGCTGGTGCCGATCTCGGTCTGGGTGCTGTGGCGCACTCGCTTCGGTCTTCGCCTGCGCTCCTCGGGTGAGTCGCCGCAGGCGGCAGAGTCGTTGGGTGTGCGGGTCATCCCGCTGCGCTACGCCGGCCTGCTCATCAGCGGTGGTCTCGCCGGGCTCGGCGGCGGCTACCTGTCGATCGTCGCCTCCAGCTACTACCGCCAGGGCCAGACCGCCAACAAGGGCTTCATCGGCCTCGCCACCACCATCGCCGGCAACTGGCGCCCCACCGGCGTGTTGGCCAGCGGCTTCCTGTTCGGCTACCCGGAAGCCCTCAACCGGGTGGGTCGCGATGCCATTCGCCACCTGCTGCTGTTCGGGGCGATCATCGCCGTCGTGTGGTGCCTGTGGTCGCTCGTGCGCAAGAAGTGGCTCGCCGCCGCGATCGGCGCAGTGTTCACGGCGCTGATGTTCGACCAGTGGCTGCGGATCGACCCCAAGACCGGCATCTCCGAGTCGCTCACGGGCGGTCTGCCGTACGCGATCACGCTGGTGGTGCTGGCGGTGTTCAGCCAACGGCTGCGGCCACCCGCGCACGCCGGCATGCCGTATCGACCCGGCGACAGCCACTGACGTCGCGCGCCATCGCAACATGACCGGCCCGCTCGCCGACGTGCGCGTCCTCGACCTCACCTCGGTGGTGATGGGACCGTTCGCAACGCAGATCCTCGGCGACCTCGGCGCCGACGTCATCAGCGTGGAGGACATCGGCGGCGACACCAATCGCTTCATGGGCCCCGGCCCGCACCCACAACTGTCGGGCGTGTCGCTGAACCTGCTGCGCAACAAGCGCAACATCTCGCTCGACCTCAAGCACCCCGACGGTCGGGAGGCATTCCTGCGGCTGGCCGAGCGCGCCGACATCGTGGTCACCAACCTGCGTCCTGGCCCGTTGGGCCGGCTGGGTCTCGCGTACGACGACGTGCGAGCGCGCAACCCGCGCGTCATCTTCTGCCAGGCGCAGGGCTGGCCCACCGAGGGCGAGCACGGCAACCGACCAGCCTACGACGACGTCATCCAGTCGGCCGCCGGGCTGGCCGACGCGTTCCTCCAACGCGACGGCGTGCCCGCCATCGCGCCCACCATCGCGGCCGACAAGGTGAGCGGCCTCACCATCGTCTACTCGGTGCTCGCCGCGCTGCACCACCGCGACCGAACGGGCGAGGGCCAGCGGTTGGAGGTGCCGATGGTGGAGGCGATGCAGGCGTTCATGTTGGCCGAGCACGGGTCGGCGGCCATCCCGGTGCCGGCCATCGGGCCGGCCGGCTACACCCGCGTGCTCTCGCCGAACCGCCGTCCGCAGCAGACCGCCGACGGGTGGATCCACCTGCTCCCCTACAGCAAGGCCAACTACGTGGCGCTGTTCATCGCCGGCGGCAAGGCCGAACTGGCCGACGACCCGCGGCTGCAGAACCGGTTCACTCGCGCGCAGGCGGCCGACAGCCTGTACGGCGAGGTGGTCGACGTGCTGCGTCAGCGCACCACTGCCGAGTGGCTCGAGTTCTGCGACACGCACGACATCCCTGCCGGCCCGGTCGCCACGCTCGACGACCTCGTCGCCGCCCTCCCCACCGCCGAGCACCCGTTGGTCGGCGAGTACCACGTCATCCCCAGCGGCGTTCGCTTCGATCGCACGCCGACGTCGGTGCGCCGCCATGCGCCGTTGATCGGGCAGGACGGCGACGAGGTGCTGCTCGAAGCCGGCTACACCGACGTCGAGGTCGCTGCCCTGCGCGAGTGCGGCGCGCTGCGCTCGAAACCCTGAGTCGGCGTTGAGATGCGGTACCACCGCAGCTGAACGCCGATGCTGGGTCAGCTGTGGAGTTCGGCGACGGCTTGCACTTCGATGCCGCCGCGCGGGCGCTGGGTGAGCGTGACCCGCACGTGCGACGGCTGCGCGGTGCGCATCACTTCCCCCGCGATCTCGGCGGCCATCGCCTCTGCGAACACGGCGCGGTCGCGGAAGCCCCAGAGGTAGAGCTTCAAGCTCTTGCTCTCGATGCACCACTGGGCCGGCACGTATTCGATGACGACCGTGCTCAGATCGGGCTGCTCGGTGACCGGGCACATGGAGGTGAGCTCGTCGTTGGTGAACCGCACCATGGTGACGTGGGCCGGCGCGGGGAACACTTCGACGTGCTCGACGGCGTGGCGAACGGTGCCGCCCAGGATGGTGAGCGCGGGCGCTGGCTGTTCCATGGCCGCAAGGGTAGGGGCGCTGCGGGCAGCCGCCTACGCTGGGACCGCTATGAACATCGCGACGCTTCCGAAGGTGCTGCTGCACGATCATCTCGACGGCGGCCTCCGGCCCCGCACCGTCATCGAGTTGGCCAGCGAGTACGGCTACACGCAACTGCCGTCCACCGACGAGGCCGAACTCGCCTCCTGGTTCAATCGCGGCGCGAAGCGAAACGACCTGGTGCTCTACCTGGAGATGTTCGCCCACACGGTCGGCGTGATGCAGGACAAGGATGCCATCGAGCGCGTCTCGTACGAGTGCGCCGTCGACCTCGCCGCCGACGGTGTGGTCTACGCCGAGGTGCGCATGGCTCCCGAGCTGTGCACCGAGAAGGGGCTCACGCTCGACGAAGTGGTCGAGGCCATCCTCGCCGGCTTCCGTCGCGGCGCCGAGGGAACCGACCTCACCATCTACCTCATCTGTTCGGCCATGCGTACCGCTGCCCGCAGCCACGAGATCGCCGAGCTGGCCGTGCGGTGGCGCGACGCCGGCTGCGTCGGGTTCGACATCGCCGGCGCCGAGGCCGGCTACCCGCCCACCCGCCACCTC
>CAZWCU010000246.1:0-5970 GCA_964632715.1 uncultured Bifidobacterium sp.
TCTCGGGTCCGTTGTGAGTGCCGTGACGAGTGATAGAGGAGGCGATTGATGACCGAAATCCCTGAACACCTCCTGAAGCGGGCGCAAGCCGCTCGCGACAAGGCCGCTGCCGAAGCCGGCGCGTCTGCCGACGCGGCTCCGGCCGCGGCCGACACCGGCGCAGCCCCGGCCGACGAGCCTGCCGCCGACCCGCGCATCCCCGCGCACCTGCTCGAGCGCAGCAAGGCGCGCAAGGCACAGGCAGAAGGCGGTGGCGCAGTGGCCGTGCAGGAGAAGGTGGCCAGCGTCGTCGCTGCCGCCCCTGCCGGTGGCGGTGTGCCGCTCGGCGCCGGCCCCGGTGGTCACACGCAGCGACTGCTCACCGTCGTCAAGAGCGGCAGCATCCAAGACGTGAAGGCCTCGCCGGTCGACAAGGTGCACACCTGGCCGCACCTGCTCGCCGCCGAGTTCGTGGCCGCACTCGCGTGCCTGTCGTTCACCTTCTTCTTCAGCGTGTTCGTCAACGCGCCGCTGCTGCAGCAAGCCAACATCAACCAGACTCCGAACCCTTCAAAGGCACCGTGGTACTTCCTGGGTCTCCAGGAGCTGCTCACGATGTTTCACCCGATGGTCGCCGGCGTCACCATTCCCGGTGTGGGCATGATCGTGCTCATCCTCGCCCCGTTCATCGACAAGAACCCATCCAACAAGCCAGAAGACCGAAAGTTCGCCACCTCGCTGATGACCGTGCACCTCATGTTCTGGGCCGTGCTCGTCATCATCGGCTCGTTCTTCCGTGGTCCCGGCTTCAACTTCACGCTGCCCTGGCGTGACGGTCTCTTCTTCGAACTGTGAGGTCATCGCTGTCATGAGCTCTGCCGCCATCATCGCCATTGCTGTTGCCGTCATCGTCGTCCTCGCGGCCGTCGTCCTGCTCACCGCCGCTCGCAAGAGCGACGTGCGTGGCGCAGGTGCACTCAGCCGCGAGACCAAGCGCCGCGACCGCGACGCCGACATCGACCTGCCCGCCGCTCCCACCGGCAAGGCCGTCGAGCGCGCCGCCGTCGAGGAGCGTTCCGCCGCACTCGTGCCCGTCGAGTCGTCGCCGCCCAGCATCTGGATCCCGCCCGACCGTGAGGAAATCGGCGTCAGCCGCCGTCAGTTCCTCAACCGCGCCACCGTCACGCTGATGAGTGCCGGCCTCGCCTCGTTCGCGGCCGCCGGCTTCGTCGCATTCCTGTGGCCCACCGCTGCTCCCGTCTTCGGTGGCAAGGTGAACGTCGGCAAGCTCAACGACATCCTGTCGTCCATCCGCAGCAACGGCGGCTTCTTCTACAGCTCCAGCGCCCGCTCGTACGTCACGGTGTACCCCGCCGAGGCGCTGCCGAAGGCGAAGAGCGTCAAGGAGTACGCGCCGCTCATGCCTGGCCTGGAGGCCGGTGTCGGCGCCATGTACCAGAAGTGCCCGCACCTCGGTTGCCGTGTCCCCGAGTGCAAGAGCAGCCAGTGGTTCGAGTGCCCCTGCCACGGCTCGCAGTACAACCGCGTCGGCGAGAAGAAGGCTGGCCCCGCACCTCGCGGCATGGACCGCTTCGCCGTCACGGTGTCGGCATCGGGCGACGTCATCATCGACACGTCCACCGTGTTCGCCGGCGCCCCCATCGGCACCAACACCACCGGCCAAGAGGCCGAGGGTCCGCACTGCATCACTGGCGGCGGAGGTAGCCACTAATGCTCGCACTCAACTCCACCGCTGTGGCGTGGGTCATCTTCGCCGTGGTGGTCATCGGCTGGGTCACCTACTTCTTCCTGAACCTCGGCTCCTCGCGACGCGAGCTCGGCTCGGAAGTCGAGATGGCGCCGAACCGCAAGCCGTACTACGACGACGAGAAACTGGAAGGCTCGCGCCTCGAGCGCATGCAGGTGCTCGGCGTCATCCTGTTGGCCACGGTGGTCATCGGCTTGCCGCTCTACTGGGTGTTCGAGCCCAGCCGTCAGGCCGGTGCCGTGTCGGGCCAGGAGGAGCGCTTCCGCTGGTGGGGCGAGCGGCTGTTCGAGACCACCGCCAACGGTGGCTTCAACTGTGCCGGCTGCCACGGCGGCATGACCGGTGCGGGCAACTTCGCCCCCTACGCGGTCACCGACGTGAACACCGGTGAGGTGAGCGCGGTGAACTGGTACGCGCCGGCCATCAACACCGTCTTCTACCGCTTCAGCAAGGAAGAGGTGCGGTTCATCCTCAACTACGGCCGCCCGTTCTCGCCGATGTCGGCCTGGGGTGCGCCTGGTGGCGGCCCGATGACCGAGCAGAACATCGAGACGCTGCTGGTGTACCTGGAGAGCATCCAGATCCCGCCGGTCGGCTGTCTCACCGACGAGGCGTTCGTGAAGGACTCCGACCCGTACGTGTGCGAAGGCGGCACGCTGCCCGAGACCGAGGCGTCGCAGATCCAGGGTGCAGTCGACAAGTACATCGAGTCGAACCCCGGCGCCACCGAGGGAGAGGCGTTGTTCAACATCGACCTCGCCTACGGCGCCTACAGCTGCGCCCGCTGCCACACCCCAGGGTGGAGCTACGGCGACCCCGGTGTCACGGCATCGGGTGCGTTCGGCTGGAACCTCACCGGCGGGGCCACCAACTCGCACTTCCCGAGCGAGCAGGACATGATCAACTTCATCAAGGTCGGCTCGAAGAACGGCGCCAAGTACGGCACGCAGGGTCAGGGTTCGGGCCGCATGCCCGGGTTCGGCCACCTGCTCACCGATGAACAGATCAAAGCCATCGTCGAATACGTCCGGAGCCTGTGATGAGTGCCCTGTTGGCCGTCGCCTGGGAGTGGGAGCTTCGCGGCACACTCATCGTCATCATCGCTGTCACCGTCCTGTGCGGCAGCATCTACCTCATCCTCGGCACGAACATGGGCGCCCGCCTCGGCTTCCTGGTGGCACTGGCCGGCCTCGCCGGCTGGATGTTCCTGATGGGCGCCGTGTGGTGGACCTACGGCAAGGGCCTGCTCGGGCCGGAGGCCAGTTGGCAGCCGGTGGCGAACAAGACCATCATCCGTGAGCCGGATCGCCTCGGCGACGTCGGCGTGGTCGACCAGACCATCACGCTCACCGGCGACCCCACCGCCGACGCCCACGCGATCGAGGCCATCCTGCAGGACGACGGCTGGCTCAAGCTCGACTCGGCGCTGCCCGGGTTCCAGCAGGCCGGTTCTGCCGGCACGGTGATGATGGAGGAGTCGGGTGCGTTTGCGGCCGGCGAGTTCACCGTCGTCAACGTGTTCGACAAGGGCGGCGAGCGGTGGCCCAGCTTCTGGGACGACCGCATCGACTTCCTCGCGTTCTTCCACGAGCCGCACTACGCGCTCGTCGAGGTGGCACCGCTGGTGCCGCAGCGCACCGAGCCCGGCCGCGCGCCGGCCCGCGCCGTGGTCGACACCGAGCGGTCGCACGAGTACGTGTTCATGATCCGCGACCTGGGCTCGAAGCGCGTGCCCGCCGCGATCATCACCATCTCGTCGCTCATCATCTTCCTGTTGCTGTGCTGGCTGCTGCACACTCGCGACCGGCGCGTCGTGGAGAACCGCTCGGCCAAGGCACTGCCGGCAAAGGTCTAGCCAGTGGGTCAGTACCTGCCGTTCATCTGCCTGCTGATCCTGGCGGCGTTGTTCGGCGCGCTCAGCTTCTTCGCGTCGGGTCTGCTGGCACCGCGCCGCCCGTCGGCCGCGAAGGAAGCGCCCTACGAGTGCGGCATCGTGCCCAGCCGCGAACCACCCGAGCGCTTCCCGGTCACGTTCTACGTGGTCGCGATGCTGTTCATCATGTTCGACATCGAGCTGATCTTCATCTACCCGTTCGCGGTCGACCGCGAGTTCCTCGGCTGGTACGGCCTGTGGGAGATGATCGCGTTCAGCGTGGTGTTCTTCGCCGCCTTCGTCTACGTCGTCGCTCGCGGCGCGCTCGATTGGGGTCCCGTCGGCAAGCAGCGCCGCCTCGAGTCGGCGTTGTCGGCGGAGCGAACCAGCACCAGCACCATTCGCCGTGTCGGTCTCGAAGGTCGCCCGGAACTGGCCGCCGAGGATGCCGCATGAGCCTCATCCAGAACGTCTACGACGACGGCTTCGGTGGCATCCCGCACAACGCCATCACCGCGAAGTTGGAGGACCTGGTCAACTGGTCGCGCAGCCGCAGTTCGTGGCCGGCGTCGTTCGGGCTCGCCTGCTGTGCCATCGAGATGATGGCCACCGGCGGCGCGCACTACGACATCAGCCGTTTCGGCATGGAGGTGTTCCGCGCCTCGCCGCGCCAGGCCGACATCATGATCGTGGCCGGCCGAGTCAGCCAGAAGATGGCGCCGGTGCTGCGCCAGGTGTACGACCAGATGATGGAGCCCAAGTGGGTCATCAGCATGGGCGTCTGCGCCAGCAGCGGTGGCATGTTCAACAACTACGCCATCGTGCAAGGCGTCGATCAGGTGGTGCCCGTCGACGTGTACGCGCCGGGGTGCCCTCCCACGCCCGAGACGCTCATCCACGCCATCGAGACCCTGCACCAGAAGATCGAGGACGGCGAGCTGCTGAAGCGGCGCCGCGACACGGGTGCCGGTGCGGGCCTGCACGTCACCGAGATCCCCGCCGGCGCTCAGCCGATGCCCGTCGTCCTGGGAACGCGGTAGTCGTGTCGGACCCCACCACTGCCGAAGTGCCCGCGCCCGCGCCCACCGAGTACGGCGTGCCGCTGTCGCTCAGCCGCGGCCAGCGCGTGCTGCACCCGACGCGCGAGCAGTACGTCGCCACCGTGCGCGCGTTGCTCGCCGATTCGTTCGAGATGTGTGCCGACCTCACCGCCGTCGACTACCTCACCTTCGGCGGCCGCACGCTGCCCGACGGAGTGGTGGGCGAACGCTTCGAAGTGGTGGTGAACCTGCTCTCCATCGAGCGACGTCAGCGCGTCCGCGTGCGGGTGCAGGTGCCCGCCGACGACCCGTCGGTGCCGACGCTGTTCGACCTCTACCCGGGCACCGAAGCCATGGAGCGTGAGGTGTACGACATGTTCGGCATCTCGTTCACCGACCACCCCGACCTCACTCGCATCCTGATGCCGGAGGACGGGGACGGTCACCCGCTGCGCAAGGACTACGACCAGGGCCGCATCCCCGTGCAGTTCAGTGCCGACTTCCCGGCGAAGGACGCACGATGAGCACCGAGCAGGCGCCCATCGACATCGTGTCGATCATCCGCGACGGCAACGACCCCCAGCAGGGTCTGCAGCCGCGCAGCGAACTGACGGCGCGCGAGCTGCTGCGCGACGTCGGCTCCGTGCTGCGCATGAGCGAAGCCGAGGCCGCCAAGCTGGGCGACCTGCCGGCCGACCCCGCCGACGATCAGACGATGATCATCAACATGGGGCCGCAGCACCCCAGCACGCATGGCGTGCTGCGCTTGATGCTCGAACTGCAGGGCGAGACCGTGCTGCGCTGCAAGCCCATCATCGGCTACCTCCACACCGGAATGGAGAAGACCGGCGAGAACCTCACCTACATGCAGGGCGGCACCAACGTCACCCGCATGGACTACTTGAGCCCGCTCAACAACGAGCTGGTGTTCAGCATGGCCACCGAGCAGCTGCTCGGCATCGACGGCGACATCCCCGAGCGCGCCGTCTGGATGCGCATGCTGCTCAGCGAGCTGAACCGGATGAGCAGCCATCTGCTGTTCATGGCCACCAACGGCATGGACCTCGGCGCAGTCAGCATGATGATCTACGGCTGGCGTGAGCGCGAGGAGGTGCTGCGCTTCTTCCAGAAGGTCACCGGCCTGCGGATGAACCACAACTTCATCCGGCCCGGCGGTGTGGCTGCAGATCTGCCGGCCGGCTGGCGCGACGACGTGCTGCGTCTGCTGGAGATGATCCCCCCTCGCCTGGAGGAGTACGACATCCTGATGACCGGCCAGCCGATCTGGCGCGACCGGTTGCAGGGCGTCG
>CAZWCU010000247.1:0-5918 GCA_964632715.1 uncultured Bifidobacterium sp.
CGCTCGAACAGCGAGTACAGGTGGTCGTACATCGGTCCGCCGACGAGTGCCACTCTGAGCGTCATGAGGGGTCAGTCTCGCGCCTAACGTCCTGACTCCGTGACCACCATTACGTCTCTCACCACGCACGACCTGCGAGCGCGCACCTCCGCGTTCCTGCACGGCAGCGACGCCAACCACCCCGACCCGGACTACTCGGCGGCGTACGTGGCGTTGCACACCGACGGCGAGCACGAGGGCCATGGCATGACCTTCACGATCGGCAAGGGCAACGAGCTGTGCTGTGCCGCGATCGAAGCGCTCGGTGAGCTGGTGGTGGGCCGCCGGCTCAGCGACCTCACCGATCACATGGGCGCGTTCTGGCGGCAGGTGACCAACCACTCGCAGCTGCGCTGGCTCGGCCCCGACAAGGGCGTCATCCACCTCGCAACTGCCGCACTCGTCAACGCGGTGTGGGACCTGTGGGCGAAGGAACTCGGTGTGCCCGTGTGGCAGCTGGTAGCGGAGATGGAACCGGCACAGCTGATCGACTGCATCGACTTCCGCTACCTGCGCGACGAGGTCGACGAAGTGCGTGCGTTGGAGCTGCTGCAACGTGCCGCACCGGGCAAGGCCGAGCGGCTCGCGGAGCTGCGGCGCGACGGCTACCCCGCGTACATCACCTCGGCCGGCTGGCTCGGTTACCCCGAGCCAGAGGTGCGCGAGCGCTGTCAGGTCGCGATGGCAGCGGGTTGGACCAGCTTCAAGACGAAGGTCGGCATCGACGTGGTCAGCGACATGCGTCGCTGCGAGGTGATGCGGGAGGAGATCGGCGACGGGCGACAGCTGATGGCCGATGCGAACCAGGTGTGGGACGTGCAGCAGGCGATCGACTGGACCAACCAGCTGCGCCCGTTCGGTCTGCGATGGATCGAGGAGCCGACGCACCCCGACGACATCCTCGGCCACGCACGCATTCGACGCGGCGTCGCACCGGTGGGCGTGGCGACTGGCGAACACGCGGCCAACCGGCTGATCTTCAAGCAGCTGCTGCAGGCCGAGGCGCTCGACTACGTGCAGGTCGACGCGTGCCGGTTGGGCGGTCTCAACGAGGTGCTGGCCGTGCTGCTGCTCGCCGCCGCACGCGATGTGCCGGTCTGCCCCCACGCCGGCGGCATCGGGCTGTGCGAGTACGTGCAGCACATCTCGATCATCGACTTCCTGTGCATCAGCGGCTCGCTCGCCGATCGCACCACCGAGTACGCCGATCACCTGCACGAGCACTTCCTGCACCCGGCGGTCGTGCGCAACGGTGCCTACGTCGTCCCCGACGCGCCCGGCTACAGCATCGAGATGCATCCCGAGTCGTTGGGCGCGCTGCGCTTCCCCGACGGTGCCGAGTGGCAGTGATCGTTGCCTCCGGCCGGTTGGGCCTGGGCACGGCGCCGTTGGGCAACCTGTTCACCGCGGTCAGCGACGCCGACGCCGACGCCACGGTGCACTCGGCGTGGGCGAGCGGCATCCGCACCTTCGACACGGCGCCGCAGTACGGCCACGGACTCGCGGAGATCCGTCTGGGCCGTGCACTCGCGCAGCATCCGCGCGACCAGTTCGTGTTGTCGTCGAAGGTGGGTCGCGTGCTCGTCGCGCCGCCGGCCGGGGCGTCTCGCCCGACGACGGCGTTCGTCGAGATCCCTGCTGTCGACCCTGTCTTCGACTACAGCCGCGACGGCGTGTTGCGCTCGCTCGACGACACACTCACGCGGCTCGGCGTCGATCGGCTCGACGTGGTGCACGTGCACGACCCCGACCATCACGAGGCCGAGGCGCTGGCCACCGCGTTCCCCACGCTGATCGAACTGCGCGAGCAGGGTGTCATCGGTGCGGTGGGCTGCGGAATGAACCAGGTCGAGATGCTCGCTCGCTTCGTCGAGCAGGTGGATCTCGACTGCATCCTGCTGGCCGGTCGCTACTCGCTGCTCGACCGCAGTGGCGCGGCGCTGCTCGACGAGTGCGCACGCCGCAGCGTGCAGGTGATCGCCGGTGGCGTGTTCAACAGCGGCCTGTTGGCCGCGCCGGTGGAAGGGGCCACGTTCGACTACGTCGCAGCTGCGCCGGAGTTGGTCGCCGCCGCGCAACGCCTGCAATCCGTGTGTGCCGAGTTCGGGGTGCCGTTGCCCGCGGCCGCGTTGCAGTTCGTGCTGCGGCACGCGGCCGTCACCTGCGCGTTGGTGGGTGCACGCAGCGCTGAGGAGATCGAGGCAGACGTGGCGTTCGCCGAGGTCGTGATCGACCCGGCGCTGTGGCCGGCGTTGGACGCGGCGGTTCAGAAGCCCTGAACGGGCTGCGGGGTGTAGGGCGCCTCCAACAGCGCCGCTTCCTCGGCCGTGAGCTCGAGGCTCACGGAGGCGATCGCGTCGTCGAGGTGATGCGGCTTGGTGGCGCCCACGATGGGTGCGGTGACGGCCGGGTGGCGCGACACCCATGCCAGCCCGACCTGTGCGCGTGAGACGCCGCGCGCATCGGCCACTTCACCGACGCGGCGGATGACCTCCGCGTCGGCGGAGCCGTACAGGGTCTTGCCGAACTCGTCGGTCTCCTGGCGAGCGGTGGCCGCAGCCGGGTCGCGCGTGAGCAGCCCGCGCGCCAGTGGGCTCCACGGGATGACGCCGATGCCCTGGTCGACGCACAGCGGCAGCATCTCGCGTTCCTCCTCGCGGTAGACGAGGTTGTAGTGGTTCTGCATGGTGACGAACTTCGTCCAGCCGTTGCGCTCGGCCACCTGCTGCGCCTTGGCGAACTGCCACGCCCACATCGACGACGCGCCGATGTACAGCGCCTTGCCCGCGCGCACCACGTCGTGCAGCGCCTGCATCGTCTCCTCGATGGGGGTGCGCGCGTCCCAGCGGTGGATCTGGAACAGGTCGACGTACTCCGTGCCCAGCCGGCGCAGGCTGGCGTCGATCTCGAACATGATCTCCTTGCGCGACAGGCCGCGACCGTTGGGGCCGCTGCGCATCGTGCCGTGCACCTTGGTGGCGAGCACGATCTCCTCGCGCCGTGCGAAGTCGGCCAGCGCGCGGCCGACGATCTCCTCGCTGGTGCCGTCGGAGTACACGTTCGCGGTGTCGAAGAAGTTGATGCCCTCCTCGACGGCGCGGCGGATGAAGGGCCGGCTCTGCTCCTCGTCGAGCGTCCACGCATGTGAGCCGCGATCGCTGATGCCGTAGCTCATGCAGCCGAGGCAGATCTTCGACACGTCGACGCCGGTGGACCCGAGTTTGATGTACTTCATGCGCGCACTCTACGAGCCGCTCAGGGGCAGCCGAGGCCGTGCATGGTGGCGCAGGTGGGGCACAGCTGTGCCGGACCCTGCGCCGTCGCCCACGCCCGCGCATACGGCGACCCGCACGACATGCACGCCTGCGCTGCCCGGGCGGTCGACGTGTCGGTGGCTGACTCGGGCGCGTTCACGACGCGAGGCTAGTTGGCGAAGCGTTTCATCGCGACTGCCGCGATGAAACGCTTCCCGAAGCTCCGTCGACCGACGTCAGCGGTGACGGGCGGCGATCTGGTCGGCCAGCGCTGCCATCCCTTCGCGCAGTTCCGCCGGTTCCAGCACTTCCACCTCCATCCCGAGCGGGAGCAGCTGGTCGGCCGCGTGCGACACCGACTCGATCGGGATGGTCACACGTCGCAGGCCCCCGCCATCGGGCTCGCTGGCCGCCGCAGCCGCGACCGCGGTGCTCAGCCGGCGGAGTGCGTCGAGTCCAGTTTCCGACACCAGCACGGTGGCGGTGGCCGTGTACCGGGACCGTTCGAACTCGAGGGTCGCACTGGCCCAGTGCGCGGCGAGGTCGAACTTCGGTGATCGCTGGAAGTGCTCGCCGGTCGGCCGTGCCGCGAGCACGTTCGACAGTCGGAACGTGCGAGTCGATCCGTCCGTCTCGGCGACCACGTACCAGGTGCCCGCCTTGATGACGAGGCCGAGGGGTGAGATGCGCCGATCGCTGGTGGAGGTCCAGCTCTCGTAGCGGATGTCGACGGTCTCGTCGGCCCAGACCGCCGCCGCGATGATCGACAGGTGATCGGCCGACGTCGGTGGCTGGTACCAGCTGACGGGGTCGAGGTGAACGCGTGAGCTGACGCGCATCGCGTCGGACTGCCAGCCCGCGGGCAGCGCGGCGGCGAGCTTGCGTTGCGCGACGGCCAGTGCGTCGCCCAACCCGAGCTGCTCGACCGGTCCGCTCAACCCGCCGAGGAACATGGCCTGCGCCTCGTCCTCGGTGAGGCCGGTGAGCTTCGTCCGCCAGCCCTCGAGCAGTCGGAATCCACCGTTGCGTCCACGCTCGGCGTACACCGGCACTCCGGCCGCGCTGAGCTGCTCGATGTCGCGGTACACCGTGCGCACCGAGACCTCGACGTGTGCGGCGAGCTCGACGGCGCTCACCTGCCCGCGTGCCTGCAGCAGCATCAGGATCGACAGCAGACGGCTCGCACGCACGAACGCAGTAGATCACGAATACCTGACACCCCGTGGCAGGTATGCCGACGAGCATGACGTCATGAGCAACCCCACCGGACACGTGACCGACTTCGACTTCCTCGTCGGCGACTGGGACGTCGCCAACCGCCGGCTGCACCACCGCCACGTGGGCAGCGACGACTGGGACGAGATCGCCGGCCGCGGCCACATCGAGCAGCGGCTGGGCGGCGTGATCAACGTCGAGCAGCTCGACTTCCCCGACCGCGGCTGGTCGGGCGCGACGATCCGCAGCTTCGACGTCGCCGCGCAGCAGTGGTCGATCATCTGGGTCAGCAGCGCACGCGGCGTCTTCGAGCCACCGGTGTTCGGCGGGTTCTCCGGCGACGTCGGCACGTTCGTGGGCACCGATGTCGACGACGGCCGCCCGGTCGACGTGGTGTTCACATGGACCATGCTCGGAGCCGATCGGGCGCGCTGGGAGCAGGCCTTCTCGCTCGACGGCGTGGAGTGGGAGACGAACTGGGTGATGGAGTTCCGGCGACGCTGACCGCTCGGACGGTTCCGTCGCGCCCAGGAGTGCAACGTGCGGTTCACCTCTGTCGGACGCGCGAGTTCGCGTCCGACAGAGGTGACCCGGTGGCCACTGGGGACGTCGTGGCTCGTGAGCGCGACCTCGTCCCGGGCTGAGCCGCTGCGGCTGACCACGTACGCTCGCCGCATGCGCTGGCTGGTGGGTGGACAGGTCTACGACGTCGAGGAGGGCTCGTTCCGCGCGGCCGACATCGGTGTCGACGACGGTCGCATCCGCACCATCCGCAGCGGCGCCCGCCGGGAGAGTGGCGAGGAAGTGATCGACGTCAGTGGCTGCTGGCTGCTGCCCGGGCTCATCGACTGTCACGTGCACCTCACCTTGCCCACCGACGCGGGCGACCCCGCCGCGTCGGCCACACGCACCGACGCCGCGGTCGCGCTCTACGCCGCGGCCGCCGCCGAGCGGACGCTGATGGCCGGCGTCACCACGGTGCGCGACGTGGGCGGGTGGAACTACGTGGAGATGGCGGTGCGCGACGCCGTCAACGCAGGCACGTGCGTCGGGCCGCGCCTGTTCCTCGCCGGGCGGTTGCTGTCCATCACCACCTCCACCGCCGACTACTACCCGGGCATGTACGAGGTGGCCGACGGCGCCGACGCCGTACGCGCCGCCGCTCGTCGACAGCTGGCGAAGGGCGCCGACCTGATCAAGGTGATGGCCACCGGCGCGATGCTGTCGTCAGAGACGGAGGACTCGCGCGCCATCCAGTTCACGCTCGCCGAACTGCAGGCGGCGGTGGAGATCGCGCACGACAACCACAAGCACGTCGCCGCGCACGCACACGCGCTGGCCGGGATCCACAACGCGATCGACGCGGGTGTCGACAGCATCGAACACTGCACGTTCGCCGACGACGAGGCG
>CAZWCU010000248.1:0-2753 GCA_964632715.1 uncultured Bifidobacterium sp.
ACGCTGCACCTCGCGCCGCCGCTGATCAGCAACCGCTCGTGGGACGCGCTGGAGGTGCGACTGCTCGTCGCCGACCTCATCTCCCCCGCTCCCGCCGCAGCGAGCGGCGCTCCCACGTCGCCGGCTCGCGTTCTCACCAGCGGCTGCTGAGCCACCACTGGGATCGTCCGTCGACGAAGCGCATCGCCAGCGAACCGACGATGGCCATGATGAGCACGTAACACGCGGTGGTCGGGCCGAGGTCATCGTGCACGCCGGCAGCCACACCGATGCCGGCGATGATGATGGAGAACTCGCCGCGCGGCACGAGGGAGGCGGCCGCGCGCCGTCGGCCGGGGATGCCGATGCCGGCACGACGAGCGGCCCACCACCCCGTTCCGACCTTGGTGGCCGATGTGACCACCGCCAACACGGCGGCCGGCGCGAGCGCAGCACCCAACGACGACGGGTCGATCTGCAGGCCGAAGAACAGGAAGAACAGTCCGCCGAACACGTCGCGGATCGGTTCGAGCAGCTCGCGGCCGCGCTCGGCGATCTGACCGGACAGCATCACCCCGAGCAGGAAGGCACCGATCGCCGCCGACACCTGCAGCTCCTCGGCCAGGCCGGCAACCAGCAGCGTGAGACCGAGCACGGTGAGCAGCAGCAGCTCCGGAGAGCGCGTGACCAAGACGCGGCTCAGCGCGTCGCCCCACCGCAGCGCGACGTAAATGGCGGCGGCCACGACCAACAACGCGACCACGATCGACGTGGCGCCCTCCAGTCGCGAGCCGCCGACGATGAGCACGCCCGTGAGTGGTAGGAACACCGCCATCGCGATGTCCTCGATCACCAGCAGCGACAGGATCACCGACGTCTCGCGGTTGCCGAGCCGATCGAGCTCGTCGAGCAGCTTGGCGATGATGCCCGACGACGAGATGTACGTGATGCCGCCGAGCAGGATGGACGCCGGCGTGCTCCAGCCGAGCACCAGGCCGAACACGAGGCCAGGGATGAAGTTCGCGACGAGGTCGACCACACCGGCCGGCCAGTTCGCACGCAGACCGGTGGTGAGTTCATCGGGTTGGTACTTCAGGCCGAGCAGCAGCAGCAGCAGCACCACACCGAGGTCGGCGCCCACCCGGATGAAGTCGGCGCTGGCGTCGAGCGGCACCACGCTTCCTTCGCCGAGGAGGAGGCCGGCCACGAGGTACAGCGGGATCGAAGGAAGGTCGACGCGGGCCGCCAGCCGACCGAGCACGGCCAGCACCAACAGCACTGCGCCGAGCTCGATGAGCACGGTCCCGCTGGAGGCTGCGGCGATCACACTCGCTGCGAACACGTCGAGCCTGGTTCAGCCGGCCAGCAGCCGCGCCGCGGCCTGCACCCCGTCGACCGATCCGGTGACGAGGGCCACGTCGCCGGGCTCCAGCGCGAAATCGGGTCCCGGGCCAGGGATGGACTGCTCGCCACGGATGACGGCGACCACGGAGGCGCCGGTGTCGGAACGGATGCGGCCGTCGCCGATCGTGCGACCGCTGAGCCCTCCGCTCGCCGGCATCGTGACCCACTCGATCGACAGACCCTCCACCTCGTGGCGCAGATCGGCGAGGCGCTCGGTGACCTTGGAGCCACCCATCAACTCCACGAGGAGCGCGGCCTCCTCACCGGTGAGCTCGATCGAACTGCGAGTGGAGTCCGGATCGGTCTCGTCGTAGAGCACCAGCTCACGTCGGCCGTCGCGACGCACCACCACGGCGAGACGGTCGTTGCGGTTGCTGGTGAACTCGTAGCGGATGCCGATGCCCGGAAGGCGCGTCTCGAACACTTCCATCGCACCAGGCTCGCACAGAACCAGCGACGCCGGAGCACCCGCAGGAACGCCGTCAGGGGTGCAGGCGACAGCGGCGAGCGACGTCGTCGACCAAGCGACAGCGCTCGTCCTCGCTCATCTGCTCGATCGCACGAGCATGCTCACCGACGGCGAACCACGACAACGTGGGCACCCCGGTGAGGTCGCTGATGTCGGCGGCGAAGGCCAGCGGCAGCTCGTCACCGGTGCCGGATCGACGGCCCACGGTGTAGATGGCACGAGTGCCGCGCGGCCACCAGACCGAGTCGTAGACCGCGAACAGCTTGCACACCGGGCCCGCTCCCAGCGCCTTGATCGCCTCCTCGACCTCGACGGGCAGCGGCGGATCGAACTGCACGCGACCGGTGCGCAACGCGCCCACTGACACTGTCACCACCACGTGGTCGGCGACGACGCCGCGGTCGGTGACCCATTGGTCGCCGGTGCGGGTGAGCGAGCGCACGGGGCAGCCGAAGCGCACGTCGAGCGGCACGGCCAGTTGGTCGAACACCGGTTGCAGGCTGCTGGTGATGAAGTGGTCGCCGCCGGGCAGCGCATAGTCCTCCAGCACGTGACGCGCCGACGCGTCGTCGACCGGGGCGGCGTACAGGCTCTCCATGTGCAGCTCCAGGAAGTGTTGCGCGGCGAGCGCTCCGTCGCCGACGAGCGGGCCGAGGTGGGAGGAGGCATCGGCGAACAGCGCGCCGATCACCTCGCCGACCGGAGCATCGGGTGAGGTGGACGGCAGCAGGGCGAGCACGTGGTCGACGTGCGCGGACGCAGCCGCTGCTTCGTCGGCAGCGAGTCGACCCGTGCCCTCGACGAACGTCTGCGAGTGGTCCCAACCATCGTTCACGCTCTCCACCCGCGCGGCCAGTGGGTGCCCGTCGTCGCCGTGCAGCCACGCCCCACCGGTGGGGAG
>CAZWCU010000248.1:2853-5918 GCA_964632715.1 uncultured Bifidobacterium sp.
CGCCGGGTGTCCGTTCGCGTCGGCGGTGGCGAGAGTGCGCCAGCCCCGTTGCAGGTAGTAGGCCTCCTGGCCGGCGGTGAACAGGTACACGTCGTCGAAGCCGTGGTCGCGAGCCGCGTCGACCACGTGTCGCACCAACTCGTCGCCGAGACGCCGACCGCGGGCGCGCGGGTGGACGAACAGGCTGGCCAGCCAGGGGCCGACGTGCTCGTGCCCGGCGAGATCGTCGGTGGCGACGAGCGACACGCTGCCCGCCACGCGCTCCACATCGGTGGCATCACCGTCGAACGCCACCCACGTGGTCGGCAACGAACCGGCGAGGCGCATGGCGACGAACTCGTCGACGGCCATCGGCAGGTTCCACACGTCGGGCGAGTAGAGGTGACCGAACTCGTCGACGTGCCAGGTGGCCAGCGTGGCGCCCAGCGACGCCCGCATCGCAGCCGAGAGCTGCGCGAGCTCGACGAAGGTCACCGCTGCCATGCGTCGATGGTAGGCACGCCTGCGTCACGGTGGCGGAGGGAGATGCGAGACTCGACACACATGGAGACCACGCACGACAGCACCATTGCACGCCTCGCGGTCGTCGGCGCGGGCCGAATGGGCCGCGCGCTCGTCGCGGCGCTCACCTGCGCGGCGGGACCGTTCGGCCGCGGCTTCGACGGCGTGGGGTTCGACGGGGTGCTGCTGGCCGTGCCCGATGCCCAGATCGCGAACGCGGCTGCGGCCATCGTGCCGGGGCCGCTGGTCGGTCACTGTGCGGGCGCCGTCGGGTTGCACGTGCTGGCACCGCACGAGTCGTTCGGCCTGCATCCGCTGATGACCGTCACGCGCTCCGGCGCGGCGTTCGCCGGTGCGGGCGCCGCGGTGGCCGGCAGCACGCCCCGTGCGCTGGCGTTCGCACGCGAGCTGGCTGTCGAGCTCGGCATGCTCGCCGTCGAGATCGCCGACGACGACCGCGCCGCGTATCACGCCGCGGCGTCCATCGCCTCCAACTTCCTGGTCGCACTCGAGGACGCTGCCGAGATCGTGCTGCGCACCACCGGCGCGCCGCGCGAGCTGCTGGTGCCGCTGGTGCGCGCCTCGCTCGAGAACTGGGCCGCGCAGGGTGGCCGTGCTGCCATCACGGGCCCGATCGCCCGCGGCGACGAGGCCACCGTGGCCCGCCAGCGAGCGGCCGTCGTCGAGCGCGCGCCCGAGCTCGTCGAGATGTTCGACGCGATGTGCGACCGCACCCGCGCCCTCGTCGCCCGCACCCCCTGACCACCCCCACCACGCCTTTACGCAAAGGCTGTCGGCCGCTGACCTGGGGCTGTGAGTCCGCGGTTCTGACACGAACCTCGCGACGCACCAAACCGTGGGGAGCGCTCCGTCGTGACTCCTGCACCAGTCAGCCACGACTCGCACCCACGAACAAGGAGCACCACCAGTGAGCAACACCCGCACTCTTCGCCAACGACTCGGCAATCGCACCATCGTCATCGCCGCCGGCGTCATCGGCTTCGCCCTCGGCGGCGTCAGCCTGGTGGCCGCGAACCAGAGCGACGACTCCGCCGACGACAACCCGTCGTCGTCGATCGACATCTCGGCGAGCACCCCCACGCCCAGCAACTCGATCGACGACAGCTCGTCGACGGTCGTCACCGTCGACACCCCGGCCACGCTCGTCACCGCTCCCGACAGCAGCTCCCCCGCCGTCACGGTCATCACCGTCGACGACAGCGTGGACGACAGCGTCGACGACAACACGTCGAGCTCCACGCCCAACACCGTCGACGACAACACGTCGAGCTCCACACCCAACACGGTCGACGACAACACCTCCACTTCGGGTCCCGGCAGCAGCGTGCCCACTCAGAACCTGCCGGCCCCGTTCACCCGCACGTACTCGTCGACCGGCGGCTCCATCACCATCAGCTGGAGCGGCTCGGCGTTCACCCTCGTCTCGGTCGCTGCCGCCGACGGTTTCACCGCCGAGGTCGAGGATGCTCGCTGGGATCGCGTCCGAGTCGACTTCGAAGGCAACGACGACGACGCTCGCATCGAAGTGCGCATCAGCGACGACGACGGCAGCCTGCGGGTGAGGATCGACTGATCCGCCACGCACACCTCGCCGTCCTCACCCGAGGGCGGCGAGACTGTGCCGATGAACGTGACCGACGCCGTCAACGCCCGCAAGTCGACTCGGGCGTTCCTGCCCACGCCCGTCGCCGACGACACCATCGCCCAACTGCTCACCACGGCTGCACGTGCTCCCTCGGGAGGCAACGTGCAGCCGTGGCGCGTGTACGTGGTGAACGGCGCGGCGATGCAGCGCTTCCGCGAGTTCCTGGCCGGCCGCCAGATCGAGGCTCCGGCCTACGACATCTATCCGAAGGGTCTCACCGAGCCGTACCGCTCGTCACGGTTCAAGGTGGGCGAGGACATGTACGCCACCATCGGCATCGGTCGCGACGACAAGGCCGGCCGGCTGAACCAGTTCGCCCGCAACATGGACTTCTTCGGCGCACCGGCCGCGATCTTATGCTTCGTCGAACGGCAGATGGGTCCGACGCAGTGGAGCGATCTGGGCATGTTCCTGCAGACGTTCATGCTGCTCGCCGAAGAGGCCGGCCTGAACACCTGCCCGCAGGAGGCGTGGGCCGTCTACGAACAGGCGGTCACCGAGTTCGTGGGCGCGCCGGCGGAGCAGCGCATCTTCTGCGGAGTCGCCATCGGCCACGCCGACCCCGACGCGCCGATCAACACGCTCACCACCGACCGCGAACCACTCGACGTGTTCGCGACGTTCATCGCCTAGGCGACGTCAGCCCATCTGGGTGGTCTTGCTCGGCAGCACCTTCACGATCACGCGGTGATCGCCGGGCTGGTGCCACGGGTACACGGGCTCGCCCATGTACTTCTGCGCCATCGAGTTGATGAACGCGTTGTCGACGTCGTCGACGATCTCGGCGACGGTGCCGCGGATCTCGAGGTAGCGGTACGGGTTCGCCGAGTCGACGATGCTGAGCGCCACCTTCGGCGAGGTCTGCAGGTTCTTGTACTT
The DNA here is from genome assembly GCA_964632715.1 of uncultured Bifidobacterium sp. Lineage (GTDB taxonomy): Bacteria > Actinomycetota > Acidimicrobiia > Acidimicrobiales > Ilumatobacteraceae > UBA668. The sequence continues at coordinate 5,900 of CAZWCU010000248.1, forward strand.
CTGGCGGCCGGTGGTCTGG
>CAZWCU010000249.1:0-5748 GCA_964632715.1 uncultured Bifidobacterium sp.
GAACTCGGGCAGCCTGGTTGTCTTCGGCAGCCGAGATCCCCACGCAAACTTCGGCTGGTCGGCATCGGTCATGTTTTTGATCCTTTCGTGGCAGCCAGGCGCTCGTTTCCTCTAACCTGCTCGCAACCCCCGGTCGCGGGCGCATCAGGCCCCATTTCATCGTTGGCGGCACATGCTCCTTTCTGCGACCCGCAGCTGAAGGACGACAAGATCAAGGGACGCCGACGCGTCGCTATTTCTACATATGTGAAATGCTTCGCTGCGGCCGCACGAGGGATCGCCGTCGGCCGAGGTCGCGTTCATCACCGCCGACGGGGAACAGGGCCGGGGCATCGGCACGCTGCTGATGGCGATGCTCATCGAGCTGGCACCCGAGTACGGCCTCACCGAGTTCACGGCGTCGGTGATGATGGAGAACAGCTCGATGACCAAGGTGCTCCGCCACGCCGGCTATCGCATCTCGACGACCGCCGACTCCGGCGTGCGCGAGACCGTGATCGACCTGCTGTCGCCGGTGGAACTGGCCTAGAAGGGGTCGCGCTCGGCCTCGGCGCGGTTGGCGAGGTACCAGTCGATCGTGCACTGCAGGCCTTCCTCGAACGGCATGCGCGCATGCCACCCGAAGAGCTCCTCGGCGCGGCCGGGGTCGACCCGGCGACGGGGCTGGCCATCGGGCTTGGTGGGATCCCACACCAGCTCGCCGTGGTAGCCGACCATCTGCGCGACCAGCTCGACGGTCTCGCGGATGGTGACCTCGCGGTTGGTGCCGAGGTTCACCGGGTCGGTGCCCTCGTAGTGCTCGGCAGCGATGACGATGGCCTCGGCCGCGTCGTCGACGTAGAGGTACTCGCGGCTGGCGGTGCCGGTGCCCCACACGTCCATCTTCTGCTCGCCCTGCTCCTTGGCCTCCACGCAGCGCTTGATGCGCGCGGGGATGACGTGGCTCACCGACGGGTGGAACTTGTCGCCGGGGCCGTAGAGGTTGGTGGGGATGAGGTACGCGAACTTCTGGCCGTACTGCTGCGCGTTGACCTGGGCGTGGATGAGGTGCGCCTTCTTGGCGATGCCGTAGGGCGCGTTCGTCTCCTCCGGGTAGCCGTCCCACAGGCTTTCCTCACGGAATGGCACCGGCGTGAACTTCGGGTACGAGCACACCGTGCCGAGCAGCACGGTCTTGTCGACGGTGGGAGCAGTGCGCGCAGCTTCGATGACGTGAGTGCCCATCAAGAGGTTCTCGAGGTACAGCGGCGCCGGCTGCGCCTGGTTGTACCCGATGCCGCCGACCCGCGCGGCGAGGTGCACGACGTGAGTGGGGGAGGTGTCGGCGAGCAGCTGCTCGGCCACCCCGGGGCGGGTGAGGTCGTAGTCGCGACTGCGGGGCACGGCGACATCGGCGCCTGCCGCGCGTAGCTTCTCCACCACCACTCGTCCGAGGAACCCTGCGCCGCCGGTGACGACGACGCGGCGTCCATTCCAAAAACCGGTCATGACCACCAGGCTACGACCCGGCGGGGCATGATGGGGTGCGTGCGAGTCGCGTACACCCTCGAGCAGTGTTGGCACCGCGTACCAGGTGGTACTGCGGTCGCGGCGCTGCGCATCGCCGAGGCATTGGGGCCGCACAACGACGTCCGACTGGTCGGTGTGGCGGGTCGCCACCGGCACCTGCCACCCGAGCCGTGGGTGCCCACCATCCCGGTCGCGCACCTGCCGCTCGCCGCGCCGTGGTTGTACGAGACGTGGCTGCGATCGCACTGGCCGAAGGTGGAGATGGCCACCGGCAAGGTCGACATCGCCCACGCGACCACACTCATCCCGTGCCCCAGTGATGCCAGGTTGGTGGTCACGCTGCACGACCTCGCGTTCCTGCACGACCCGAGCCAGTTCACGCCGCACGGCGTACGCGTGTTCACGCGCAGCCTCGACGAGATCAAGCGCCGCGCCGACCTCGTGCTGTGCTGCAGCCAGGCCACGATGGACGACTGCCTCGTCGCCGGGCTCGACGCCGAGCGCTTGCGGCTGGTGCCGTTGGGCGTGGAGACGGAACGGGCGAGCGACCAGGAGGTGGCTCGCGTGCGCCAGCTCTACCGCCTGCCCGATCAATACCTCCTCTTCGTCGGCACGGTCGAGCCGCGCAAGAACCTGAAGGGTCTGGTCGCTGCGCTCGAGCACCTGCCCGATGCACCACCGCTCATCCTCGCCGGCGCCGACGGCTGGGGCGACAACGGGCTCGACGACGCGCACCACGTGCGCTTCCTCGGGTTCGTCGCGGGCGAGGATCTCTCCGGCCTCTACGGCGGCGCCGCCGCGTTCTGCTACCCGAGCGAACGCGAGGGCTACGGCCTGCCGGTGCTGGAAGCGATGGCGCAGGGCACGCCGGTGGTGACCAGTCGCGGCACGGCCACCGAGGAGACCGCCGGCTCCGCAGCGGTGCTGGTCGATCCGATGGACCCGGCCGACATCGCCCGTGGTATCGACGAGGCGCTGCGCCGCCGCAAGGAGCTCTCCGCGAAGGGTCTGGCCCGCGCGCAGCGCCGCAGCTGGGCCACCACCGCGTCGCTCACCGCGGCGGCCTACCGAGAGCTGGCCGATTGAGCCTGCCGTCCGTGCTCGTCAACATGCTGTGGTGCGTGCCCGGTCGCGTCGGCGGCTCGGAGGAGTACCTCGTCCGGCAGCTCCTCGGGCTCGCCGAACTGCCCGAGCCGCACTGGCGGCCGACGGTGGCGGTGGCGCGCGGGCTCGCTGCCGCCCACCCCGAGCTCGGCGCGGTGGCTCACGTGGTGGAGCCGACGTTCGACAGCTCGAAGCGCACTCGCCGCATCGTCGGCGAGACCACCTGGTTGCGGCGTCACAGCGCCGACGTCGCGCTCACGCATCACGGCGGCGGCACCGCACCCACGCTGGCGCACCTGCCGTACGTGCTCACCATTCACGACCTGCAGTTCCGCACCTACCCGCAGTACTTCTCCCGCGCGAAGCGCGCGTACCTGTCCGCCATCATCCCTCCGTCCGCGAGGAGGGCGACCGTGGTCGCGGTGCCCAGCGACTACGTGCGCGGCTCGGTCGTGGCCGCGTACGGCGTGGATCCCGATCGGGTGATGGTGGTGCCGCACGGCATCGAGCCGGCGGTGAGCGCCGACGTCACCGACCCGGTCACCCTACGCGATCGCTACCGGCTGGGCGACGGACCGATCGTGGTGTACCCGGCCGTCACCCATCCGCACAAGCGCCACGACTTCCTGCTGCAGATGATGCGCGACCACTGGACCGACCCCGATCTGAGGCTGGTGCTCATGGGCGGCACCGGCATGGCCGAGCACGTGGTCGCGGCCAACACCGACGCGCGAGTTCGGCGCGTGGGCCGCGTGCCCCCCGCCGACCGCAACGGCCTGCTGGCGATGTCCGACGCGATGCTGTTCCCCAGCCAGTACGAAGGCTTCGGCGCGCCGCTCATCGAAGCGATGACGCTCGGCGCGCCGGTGGTGTGCAGCGACGCCACGTGCATGCCACAGATCGTCGGCGACGCGGGCCTGGTGCGGCCGCTGCAACCCGACGCGTGGGCGGGAGTGCTCGACGAGGCGCGCAGCCGTCGCGGCGAGCTGGTCGCCGCGGGGCACGCCCGCGCACTCGACTTCACCTCGCGCGCCAGCGGAGCTGCGTTGGCAGCTGCGTACGCGCGAGCCTTGCACCTGTCATGAGCCCCTCCACCGATGTCACCGACGCGCCGCTGCGGCTGGCCGTGCTGTGCCCGCACTTCGCGCCCGACACGGCACCTACCGGCGAGGTGATCACGCGCATCGTCACCGAGCTGGCGGCACTCGGACACGAGCTCCACGTCGTCACCGCGTTGCCCTGGTACCGCGAGCACCGCATCGAGGACGGGTGGAACGGGAAGTGGGTGCGCCGCGAGGAGACGCCGTGGGGATCCATCACGCGCGTGCATCCGTTCCCCGGCGACGACAAGCGCAACCTGGTCCGGAGAGCTGCCGGGTTCGCAGGTTTCAGCGCGCTGGCCGGCCTCACCTCGCTGCGCGGGGGTCGCGTCGACGCGGTCATCGCGATGTCGCCGCCGCTCACCATGGGTCTCACCGGCTGGGCCACGCATCTCGTCCGTCGCGGCCCGCTGGTGTTCAACATCCAGGACGTGTTCCCCGACGCAGCCATCGAGACCGGAGCCATCACCAACTCGCGCATCATCGCGGTTGCGCGCTGGCTCGAGCGCGTCAGCTATCGCCGTGCCGCGGCCGTCACGGTGCTCAGCGACGACCTGCGCGACAACGTGGCCGCGAAGATGGCAGTGGGTCGCCGCCACCGCGTGCACGTCATCCCCAACTTCGTCGACACGCACTTCATCGAGCCGGCCGACCGGCTCACGCCACTGCGCCGCGAACTGGGCATCGGCGACGAACCGGTCGTGCTGTACGCCGGCAACGTCGGCTTCTCGCAGTCGCTGGAGATGGTGGTCGACGCGGCTCGCGAGTTCCCGCAGGCGACGTTCCTGGTGAACGGGGACGGGGCGGCGCGCACGTCGCTCGAGCAGCGGGCCGCCGGTCTCCCCAACGTGCGGTTCAGCGGCTACCAACCCAAGGAACGGGTGCCGGAGGTGCTGGCCACGGGCGACATCCATCTGGTGCCCTTGAAGCAGGGGTTGGGTCGGGTGAGCGTGCCGTCCAAGACCTACTCGATCCTCGCGGCCGGGCGCCCCGTGCTCGCGGCGATCGACCCCGGCACGGAGGTGCCGCGGATGCTGGCGGCCAGCGGCGGCGGGGTGGCAGTTCCCCCCGATGATCCGGCCGCCTTCACGGCCGCACTGCGTGACCTGCTGGAACACCCTGACACCGGCGTGGCGATGGGAGCGGCCGGCCGCGAGTGGGTGCTCGGCGCTGCGTCGCCACGGGCAGTGGCCGTCGCCTACGAACAGTTGGTGCGATCGCTCGGTTCGAGCCGCCGTCGCACAGCTTTTGCCCCGCCGAGCAGATAGCCTCGCACCCTCGTGGCTCAGTCATCGTCCGCTCGAAAAGTCGCCAAGCTCGCCTCGCGGGGCAAAGGCAAGAAGGTCCGCTTCTCCGGAGGCACCACCTTCCCTGCGATCATCACCGCCGTCTGCGTCGCGATGATCGCGCTCGTCGCCTACGCCAAGCTCTCCGTGCCCGGCGAAGAGACCGGTGCGCCGCAGCCCGACGACGCATGGTCCATCGCCTACGGCATCAAGGTCTGCAACGAGTGGCTGCCCAACCTGGCCGGCACCGCTGCCGAGCTCGAGGAAGACGCCTCCACCGGCGACCTCGCCGCAGTGGTCAACGCCTCCGACCGCGACGGCATCATCCACTACCACCCGCAGGCCGGTGGTGCCACCGGCAAGCGCGCCAAGCTCGGCGTGTTCCTCGATGTGTACGACATCACGCTCACCGACACCAAGCTGGAACTGCCCGAGTCGCAGGTGGGCGCCGGCGAGCGTCGCACGTGGGACATCGACGACGACGACGTGTTCGAAGGCACCGACTGCGAGGGCGAGGAAGCGGTCATCAAGGTGCGCGTGTGGCGCGACTACACCACCGGTGAGTTCGTCGACAACGTCACCGACTTCCGCAACCTGCGCTTCACCAACAACGGCATGGTGTTCGCCATCGCCGTGGTGCCCCGCGAGGGCGACGACATCGAGATCAACAAGCCCGACTCGGCCGCGAAGCTCGAAGAGCTGGGTGTCATCGGAGAGGGGTCGGGCTCCACCGACACCACGCCCGACAC
>CAZWCU010000250.1:0-5687 GCA_964632715.1 uncultured Bifidobacterium sp.
TCCATGTACGGGCAGTTTGTGCGATCCCAAGCCCGTGCGGGCACGCAGAGCACCAAGACCCGTGCCGAGGTCAGTGGTGGCGGCAAGAAGCCCTTCAAGCAGAAGGGCACCGGCAACGCTCGCCAGGGCTCCACCCGCGCACCGCACTTCAGTGGTGGCGGCGTCGCCCTCGGCCCGAAGCCGCGCAAGTACGACCAGAAGACCCCCAAGAAGATGATCAAGCTCGCCCTGCGTTCGGCACTCAGCGATCGCGCTGCCGAGGGCAAGGTCGTGGTCGTCGACGACTGGGGCTTCGAAGCACCGAAGACCAAGGCCGCCAAGGCTGCGCTCAGCGCACTCGGCGTCGATGGTCGCGTGCTCGTGGTGGTCGATCTCGACACCGACACCAACGCCGTGCGCAGCTTCCTCAACCTGCCGGAAGTGCAGCTGATCGAAGCTCGCGAGCTCAACGCCTACGACGTGCTGTGCAACGACTTCATCGTCTTCAGCCAGGCCACGCTGCCCGGCACGTCGGTGGCCGCTGCGGCCCCGGCCCCGAAGAAGGCTGCAGCCAAGAAGGCTGCTGCTCCGAAGGCCGAGAAGACCGAGAAGGCCGCTGCTCCCAAGGCCGAGAAGGCATCCGCCAAGGTTGCCGCCCTCGCCGACGTCGAGATCGCCTCGGCCGAGGCCGCACTGCCCAAGGGCGCCGTTGCGGCGAACGAGGACGGTTCGGCTCCCGAGGGTTACGAGATCAAGGGCAACGCTGATTCGGGTCTGTACCACGTGCCCGGCTCGGCGTTCTACACCCGCACGGTGGCCGAATTCTGGTTCGCCACCGCCGAAGACGCCGAGGCTGCTGGTTTCCAGTTGCCCCCCAGCCAGCGTGACGCTGACTCGGCAGACGGAGAAGAGTCATGAAAGACCCCCGCGACATCATCCTGGCACCCGTCGTGTCGGAGAAGAGCTACGGCCTCATCGAGCAGGGCGTGTACACGTTCAAGGTGCACCCCTCGGCGAGCAAGCCGGAGATCAGCGACGCCGTCGAGAGCATCTGGGGCGTCACCGTGTTGAAGGTGAACACCCTCAACCGCAAGGGCAAGGTCACGCGCGCACGTCGCACGGGCAAAGCCGGTTCCAAGCCCGACACCAAGCGGGCCATCGTCACACTTGCAGCGGGCGATGAAATCCCGTTGTTCGAGCACTGAGGCGCAGCACCATGGCCATTCGTTCCCGTAAACCCACCAGCGCCGGTCGCCGTTTCCAGACCAGCTCCGATTTCGCCGAGATCACCAAGAGCACGCCGGAGCGCACGCTGCTCTCGCCGCTCAGCAAGAGCGGCGGTCGCAACGTCTACGGTCGCAAGACCAGTCGTCACCGCGGTGGTGGCCACAAGCGCCAGTACCGCATCATCGACTTCACCCGCACCAAGGACGGCGTCACCGCCAAGGTCGCAGCCATCGAGTACGACCCCAACCGCACCTGCCGTATTGCACTGCTGCACTACGCCGACGGCGAGAAGGCCTACATCCTGGCGCCCAAGGGCCTCAACGTCGGCGACCACGTCAGCAACGGCGTCGGCTCCGACATCAAGCCGGGCAACGCACTGCCGCTGCGCTACATCCCCGTCGGTACCACCGTCCACAACGTCGAGCTGCGCCCCGGTGGCGGCGGCAAGATGGCGCGTTCGGCCGGCACCGCCGTGCAGCTGGTCGCCAAGGAAGGCGAGTTCGCCACCTTGCGCCTGCCCAGCACCGAGATGCGCCGCGTGCTCATCGACTGCCGCGCAACCGTCGGCGAAGTCGGCAACAGCGAGCACGAGCTGATCACCATCGGCAAGGCCGGTCGCAACCGCTGGAAGGGCGTCCGCCCGCAGACCCGTGGTGTGGCCATGAACCCGGTCGATCACCCGCTCGGTGGTGGCGAAGGCCGCACCAGTGGTGGTCGCCCACCCGTGTCGCCCTGGGGCAAGCCCGAAGGCGTTCGCACCCGCAACACCAAGAAGTCGACGCAACAGCTCATCGTGCGCCGTCGCCGCACGTCGAAGGGCCGGAGGTAAGCACCCATGTCACGCAGCCTGAAGAAGGGCCCGTTCGTCGACGACCACCTGCTGAAGAAGGTCGACACGCAGAACGCAGCCGGCGAGCGCAAGGTCATCAAGACCTGGAGCCGCCGCAGCACCATCATCCCCGACATGGTCGGCCACACCATCGCCGTCCACGACGGTCGCAAGCACGTGCCGGTCTACGTCACCGAGAGCATGGTCGGTCACAAGCTGGGCGAGTTCAGCCCCACGCGTACCTTCAAGTACCACGCCGGCCAAGAGAAGAACACGAAGGGTCGCCGCTGATGACCGGTCCGAAGCTCAACGAGAAGTCGTTCGTCGCCGGCGAGCGCAGTGGCACCAAGGCGAGCGCGATGTACATCCGCTCGTCCGCCTGGAAGGCACGCGTGGTCCTCGACCTCATCCGTGGCCTGCCCGTGCGCAACGCCGACGAAGTCCTGCAGTTCTGTGATCGCGATGCCGCCACCGTGGTGCGCAAGGTGCTGGCCTCGGCTGTCGCCAACGCGCAGCACAACGACGAGCAGGACCCCGAGGAACTGTTCGTGAAGGCGTGCTTCGCCGACGAAGGCCCCACGATGAAGCGGTTCACCCCGCGTGCTCGTGGCCGCGCCGGCGCCATCAAGAAGCGCTCCTGCCACATCACCATCGTGGTCGCCCGTCTCGACGACGAGCGCCTGGAAGTCGTGCAGGCCCGCGAAGCGAAGCGCACGGCCGGTGGCCGCCGCCGCGTCGCCGCCGGTGGCACCGCCTCGAGCCGCAAGGCTCGCGTCGAGCGCAGCCGTCAGCGGGCCCAGGGCCTCAAGGCCGGCGAGACCGATCATGACCACGACGGTCACGACCACGAGGGTCACGACCACGACCACGACGACACCGTCGCGGTGCAGGAGTTCGCCGGTTCGGTGGTTGCCGACACGGACGACGCCCCCGAGGGTTTCGAGATCAAGGGCAACGCGCAGTCGATGCTCTACCACGAGCCCGGCAGCCGCTACTACGGCCAGACCAAGGCCGAGTACTGGTTCGACACGGTCGAGAGCGCGGAGGCCGCCGGCTTCAGCGCACCCGCCAGCCAGCAGAACGACGACAGCAACGAAGAGGACGCCGACGTGACGGAGAGCGCCGCCGACGCCCCGGAATCCGGCAAGACGGAGGACAACTAAAATGGGTCAGAAGATCAACCCGTACGGTTTCCGCCTGGGCGTGACCACCGAGTGGAAGAGCCGCTGGTTCAGCGAGCGCGACTACAAGGAGTACCTCACCGAGGACTGGAAGATCCGTCGTGCGCTGATGACCAAGCTGGAGTCAGCCGCCGTCAGCCGCATCGAGATCGAGCGCACCCGCGACAAGGTCCGCGTCGACATCCACACCGCTCGCCCGGGCATCGTCATCGGTCGCCGTGGCGCCCAGGCCGACGAGCTGCGCGCACTGCTCACGCAGATCACCGGCAACCCGAAGGTGCAGCTCAACATCGTCGAGATCAAGAGCCCCGAGCTCGACGCCGCACTCATCGCTCAGGGCGTTGCCGACCAGCTGGTCAACCGCATCGCCTTCCGTCGTGCGATGAAGCGCGCCGTGCAGAACGCACAGAAGGCCGGTGCCCTCGGCATCCGCGTGCAGTGCTCGGGTCGCCTCGGCGGCGCCGAGATGAGCCGCACCGAGTGGTACCGCGAAGGCCGGGTGCCGCTGCACACGCTGCGCGCCGACATCGACTACGGCATGCGTGAGGCTCGTACCTCCAGCGGCCGCGTCGGTGTGAAGGTCTGGATCTACAAGGGCGACATCGTGCCGTACAAGGCGTCGACCGACGAGAAGATCGCTCGCGAAGCCGCACTGGCCGTCGGCGATGCCACCGGCCTCGGCGCCGGACCCCGCAAGGTGGTCTCGTCCGCCGGTCGCCGCAAGGCCGACGAGGTCGAGACCGAGGCCACTCCGCTGGTCAAGGAAGCCGACCCCGAGCTCGAGAAGTTGCTCGACGAAGAAGAAGAAATCGCCCGTCGCACACATGCTGCGGCGCAAGAAGCCCCGCACTTCCGTGGGGAGGACTGATCTATCATGTTGATGCCCCGTAAAGTCGCTCACCGCAAGCACCACCGCGGTCGCACCTTTGGCCTGTCCAAGGGTGGCAACGAGCTCGCCTTCGGCGAGTACGGCATTCAGGCGCTCGAGCCGGGCTGGCTCACCGCCCGCCAGATCGAAGCCGCTCGTATCGCCATGACCCGCGCCATCAAGCGTGGTGGCAAGGTCTGGATCAACATCTTCCCGGACAAGCCCGTCACCAAGAAGCCGGCCGAGACCCGCATGGGTTCCGGCAAGGGCAACCCCGAGTTCTGGGTGGCCGTGGTCAAGCCCGGTCGTGTGCTGTTCGAGCTCTCGTTCCCCAACGAAGAGACCGCGAAGGCCGCCATGAACAAGGCAATTCAGAAGCTGCCGATCAAGGCACGCATCATCACTCGCGAGGAGGTCTACTGAGATGGCAAGTTCCAACGTTGAACTGAAGGAAATGGATCTCGCGGCCCTCGTCGAGGAGCTGCGTGCCACCAAGCAGGAGTCGCTCAACTTGCGCTTCCGCAACGCCACCGGCCAGCTCGACAACAACGCCGAGATCGGCAAGGTTCGTCGACAGATCGCCCGTATCAACACCCACATCCGTGCGAAGGAAATCGCGCTGGCAGAGGGGACCAACTGATGTCCGAAGAAGTCGTTACCAACACAGCCGAAACCAGCGCCGACGCCACGCGCAACAACCGCAAGACCCGTGAGGGTCTGGTCGTGTCCAACAAGATGGACAAGACCGCGGTCGTGGCAGTCGTCGAGCGCGTGCGCCACCCGAAGTACGGGAAGTTCATGATGCGCACCAAGAAGCTCTACGCCCACGACGAGACCAACGACGCCAACATCGGCGACAAGGTCCGCGTCATGGAGACCCGGCCGCTCAGCAAGAACAAGCGCTGGCGCATCGTGGAGATCTTGGAGCGTGCCAAGTGATCCAGCAGGAATCCCGCCTCCGCGTCGCCGACAACAGCGGCGCCAAGGAAGTGCTCTGCATCAAGGTGCTCGGCGGTACTCGCCGGCGCTACGCAGGCATCGGCGACATCTTCGTGGCCACCGTCAAGGACGCCATCCCCGGCGCCGCGGTGAAGAAGGGCGACGTGGTCAAGTGCGTCGTCGTTCGCACCAAGAAGGAGCGTCGTCGCCCCGACGGCAGCTACATCCGTTTCGACGAGAACGCTGCCGTCATCATCAAGGACGATCTCACGCCGCGCGGCACCCGCATCTTCGGGCCCGTCGGTCGTGAACTGCGTGACAAGAAGTTCATGCGCATCGTGTCGCTGGCCCCGGAGGTGCTGTGACCATGAAGCTCAAGAAGGGCGACACCGTCGTCGTCATCGCCGGTAAGGACAAGGGCCAGGAAGGCGAAGTGGTGCAGGTGCTGCCCGCCGCCAACAAGGTCATCGTCAACGGCGTCAACACCGCCAAGAAGCACAGCAAGCCCCGCAAGTCCAACCAGCAGGGTGGCATCATCGACCGCGACATGCCGGTCGACGCCAGCAACGTGATGTTGGTCCACAAGGGTAAGCCCACTCGCGTAGGGTACACGACCCAGCCCGACGGCACCAAGGTGCGCGTCGCCAAGCGAACCGGTGAGGTG
>CAZWCU010000251.1:0-5678 GCA_964632715.1 uncultured Bifidobacterium sp.
GGACCGGGCGGGGGGGATTCTTCGCCGCCAGCAGCTCGATCACGGCGGGGGGAACCTCGATGCCGGTGGCCTGCTTGCCGGCCGCCTGCATCAGCACTGCTCGGAAGGTGACTGTCATGCGGGCGAGTGTAGGCACCGCGATTTCAGCGTCCGATCACGAGCACCAGCAGGCCACAGAACACCACGCCGGCGGCGGTGATGCGCCGACGGTGGTCGCCTTCGCCGAGGTACTTCCATCCGGCCAGCGCGGCGAGCACCACGCTCGACTCGCGCAGCGCGGTGACGTATCCGACCGACGCGTACTGCCACGCCACGTTCACCATGCCGTACGTGGCAGTCGCGGCGAACCCGGCGCCCAGTGCCTGCGGCCAGCGCCTGCGCAGCGTGGCGGCCATGTCGTGCCGGCGACCACTCGCCAGCGCCCAGGTGGTGTTGAACACCGCGCCGCCGATCATGCTCAGGAAGATGTATGCGATGGTGCCGCGCGTCGCGCGGGAGCCGGCCGCGTCGAACAGCGAGTAGGTGCCGATGGTGGCTGCAACGCCCAGCGCGACCACGAGGTTGAGGCCGGTGGCGCCCACGGCGAGCAGGCACAGCCCCGCCACGACGGTCGCGATGCCCAGTGCTTCCCAACCGTTGAGGTGGTCGGACAGGAACAGCACGCCACCGATGGCCGCGAGCGCCGCGCCGCCACCACGCGCGATCGGGTAGCTGACGGAGAAGTCGCCGATGGTGTACGCCTTGGCCAACAGCAACAGGTAGGGCAGGTGGACGAGGCCGCTCAGCGTCGCGAACAGGTAGGCGCGGCCGGGCATGCCGAACAGCACGTGGTTGCCGATCGCGAGCGGCAGGCAGATGACGCCCGCCATGAAGAACTGCGCCCACAGCACCATGTAGCGATCGCCTTCGGCGCGCTTGGCGACGAAGTTCCATCCGGCGTGGATGACTGCGGCCGCGAGCGAGAGGAGTGTGGCGAGGAGCACGGCAGGGTCAGCGTGCGGCGGCGCGCGCGGCCTTGGGTTGCTTCACCCAGCGTCGGCCGAAGAGATAGATGACCGGCAGCGTGAACAGCAGCGGGCCGATGAACGCGAGCGGCCGGTACAACCACCACATCAACGACGGCTCGCGGGCCTCGTTGCGACTGCCGGAGAGGGCATAACGAGCGGCGCGGTGCAGCGCCATACCGGTGGTGTGGAAGAGGAACAGTGGCATCGAGAAGCGGTTGATCAACTGGCTGGCCTTCGCCCACCGTGGCCGAGTGAGCCGCAGCTCGATCATCGGTCGGATGGCCTCGGCGACGCCGGCCTGGAACGCGACGAGCGCCACGATGCACAGGGTGGGCGGTGCCATGTTGGAGGTCTCGCCGGGTACACCGACCATCGAGCCCGGGTAGAGCCCGCTGCCGACGAGCCCGGCGAGGCCGGCGAGGCCGGCCCACAGCAGCGTCCAGTCGACGCGACGCGCGGCGTGCACCAACCGGTCGTAGAAGAACCCGAGCTGGTGGCACAGCGCCCAGACCACCACCATGTTGATGATGCCCAGCCACTCGTGTCCGTAGCGGAAGCGGAGGATGTCGACGGCACCGGCGGCGGCGACGAGGAAGACCAGCACGATCGTGTCCCACCGTTCGTGCAGCCACAGCGCGATGGGGAGCAGCGCGACCAGCATCAGATAGACGCCCATGAACCACAGCGGGCTCACCACCAGCAGCACTGCGCGCCCGATCCACTCGAGGTCGAAGATGATGCCGAGTGCGATGCCGAACGCGATCCAGACTCCGAGCAGCGCGAGCGCGGGCGCTGCCAGCCTGCGCAGTCGGCGCAGCACGAAGCTGCCGATGTGCTCGCCCTTCTGCTGCGCGCTGCGCCAGGCGACGAAGTGCGAGTAGCCGCCGACGTAGAAGAACAGGGGCATCACCTGCAGCAGCCAGGTGGCTGCCCAGAGTCCGGTCGTGAAGCCGATCGGGTTGGTGGCGTGGGGTCCGTCGTCCTTCCAGATGACGATGGTGAACACCCAGTGCCACGCGACCACGACGAGCAGGCTGAAGGCCCGCATGAAGTCGATGTACGTGTTGCGCGTGGACGACTGCCCGGCGCCGGTTGCCGCATCAGTCGCGGGGGTACCCTCGGACTGTGACGACGGATGCATGGGCCGATCGTAGGCGGTGGCAGGAAGCGGTCGGCGGTGTTCTCGCCGTGCTCGTCGTGGCGAACGTCCTGTCGAACCGCTTGCTGCCCGCATGGGCGTACGTGCCGTGGAGCATCGCGGTGGCCGCCTCAGTGGTGCTCATCGCACGCCGGGTCGTGACGGTGGAGCAGATGGGCTTCACCGAGTGGAAGCGCGGCGCTGCGTTCGGTCTGGTGTTGTTCATCGTGACGGCCGCGGTGTTGACGGTCGCAGTCGCCATGCCGGTGTTCAACGAGATGTACAACGACCGCCGGGTCGGCGACGGCGCCGATCTGTGGCTCTATCACGCGTTCGTTCGCATCCCGTTCGGCACCGCGCTGCTGGAGGAGACCGCGTTCCGCGCCGTGCTGCCGGCCCTCTTCGCAGTGCGATGGGGCGTGCTGCGCGGGTGCGTCGTCGCCTCTGTGTGCTTCGGGGTGTGGCACGTGCTGCCGGCGTTGGGGCTCAACGAGGTGAACCCCGTCGCCACCCGCATCTTCGGCGAGGGCGCCGGAGGCGTGGCCGCCGCGGTGGTGTTCGCCGTGGTCGGCACCACGTTCGCCGGGCTGTGGTGGTGCTGGGTGCGCTATCGGGCGCGCAGCGTGCTCGCCACGATCCTCGGTCATGTGGCCACGAACTCGGTGGCGTACACCATCGCCTGGATCATCGCCGGCTGACCTCGGTCGAGTGCCATTAGCCTTGCGGCGATGGATCGGCCGATCGGGATGTTCGACAGCGGTTTCGGCGGGCTCACCGTGGCCCGCGCGCTGATCGACCTGCTGCCCGACGAGCACCTCGTCTACATCGGCGACACCGGGCGCTACCCCTACGGCCCGCGTCCGCAGTCGGAAGTGCGCGAGTTCGCCCACCAGATCGCGTGGAGCCTGGTGAAGGAGCACGACGTGAAGGCCATCGTCGTCGCCTGCAACACGGCGTCGGCCGCCGCGCTCGACGAGTTGGAAGCGGAGATGCCGGTGCCGGTGATCGACGTGGTGGCGCCCGGAGCACGCGCCCTCGTTCGTGCCACCCGCAGCGGCAAGGTCGGTGTCATCGGCACCGTCGGCACCATCGGGTCGGGCGCCTACGACCGCGCCGTCGCCGCCACGGGTGTCGACGTGCAGCTCACCGCCGCGGCGTGCCCGGGCTTCGTCGAGTTCGTCGAGCGTGGGCAGACCAGCGGCGACGACGTGCACATCCTCGCCGAGCGGCTGCTCGCCCCCGTGCACGACGCGGGTGTCGACACGCTGCTGCTCGGTTGCACCCACTACCCGTACCTGGCCGACGTGATCGCCGACGTGATGGGACCCGACGTGCTGCTGATCAACAGCGCCGTCGAGACCGCCCTCGTCGCACGGGACGAACTGAGCGCCACCGGCCTGCTCCGCACCGCCGACGACAACCCGGCCGAGCACCGCTTCCTGTCGAGCGGCGACATCTCGTGGTTCGCCGATCTCGGTGGGCGCCTGCTCGGACCCGAACTGCGCAATGCCGCGCAGTGGCGCCACGACTGAACCACTCGACCTTCCACCTGTACAGCCCTACCGAGGAGACCCACCATGCCCCGCCCCGACGGACGCGCCGATGACGAACTGCGCCCGATCACGTTCGAGCGCGACTACACCGAGATGGCGGCCGGCAGCGTGCTGGTCACGTTCGGCAAGACGCGCGTCCTGTGCACCGCCAGCATCGACGAGAGCGTGCCGCGTTGGATGAAGAACAGCGGCAAGGGCTGGGTGACGGCGGAGTACTCGATGCTGCCCGGCGCCTCGCCGGAGCGCATCGACCGTGAGGCGGCGAAGGGCAAGCAGAGCGGCCGCACCGTCGAGATCCAACGACTCATCGGCCGCGCGCTGCGCGCGTCGTGCGACATGAAGCTGCTCGGCGAACGGCAGGTCATCGTCGACTGCGACGTGCTGCAGGCCGACGGTGGCACTCGCACCGCCAGCATCTGCGGTGGTTACCTCGCGCTGCACGATGCGCTCACCCGCCTCGTGCAGAACAAGGCGATCAAGCAGCACCCGCTGCACTCCTACGTGTCGGCCATCAGCGTCGGCATCTGTGGGGGAGTGCCCGTGCTCGACCTGCCCTACGTGGAGGACAGCACCGCCGAGGTCGACATGAACGTGGTCGTGCTCGGCCAGCCGGGCGAGGAGCCGAAGTTCGTCGAGGTGCAGGGCACGGCCGAGGGCGCAGCCTTCAGTCGCAGCGAGCTCGACTCGCTGCTCGGCCTCGCGACGAAGGGCCTCGCCGAGATCATCGACCTGCAAGCACTGCTGGTTGCCGACCCGCCCTCGCCGAGGGTGCTCGGCCGATGACCGCGCTGCCGCATCTCGTCTGCGCGTCGAACAACCCGCACAAGGTCGCCGAGATCGCAGCCATCCTCGACGGGCTCGTGGAGCTGTCGCCGCGACCCGACGACGTGCCCGACGTGGTGGAGGACTCCGGCACGCTCGAGGGCAACGCGCGTCTGAAGGCTGCTGCGATCTGCGCCGCCACCGGGTTGGCCGCGGTTGCCGACGACACCGGTCTGTTCGTCGACGCGCTCGACGGTGATCCGGGTGTCGACACCGCGTACTACGCGGGACCCAACGCCACGTACGCGGAGAACCGCGCGAAGTTGCTGCAGGCGATGGAAGGTGTGGAGGATCGCACCGCCCGCTTCCGCACGGTGGTGATGGTGGTGTGGCCCGACGGCAGCGAGCTGACGGTGGAAGGGGTGTGCCCGGGAACGATCGCCACCGCCGAGACCGGTGAGCGCGGGTTCGGGTTCGACCCGCTGTTCGTGCCCCTCGACGGCGACGGCCGCACCTTCAGCCTGATGACCGACGTCGAGAAGAACGCGATCTCACATCGCGGTCGCGCGTTCCAAGCGCTCGTGGTCGCGTTGCGCGAGCAGGCAACCTTTCGGCCCAACTGAGGCTCTGTTGCGGCGTGGACGAATCTGCGCTGCGCATCGAGGTGGACGCAGTCGCCATGGCCGTTCCGGCTGACGCCACCTTTGCCGACCTCGTCGGCGACGAGCTGTCGCGCCTCCAGCGAATCGCCCGCCTGCTGGTCGGTTCGGCCGATGCCGCCGACGAGCTGGTGGCCGAAGCGGTCGCACGCACGCTGCCGAAGTGGCGAGCGGGCAGCGTGACCGACCCGTCCGCCTACCTGCGGCGAGTGCTGGTCAACCTCGCGCACCGTCGTTGGCGTCGTCGCCGCCTGGCGATGCGCAGTGACCATCGCGCGCTGGATTGGCTGCAACCTACGACCGACTCCACGTCGGTGGCCGTGGAGCGTGACCGAACGCTCCGTGCCATCGCGACGCTGCCCGCTCGCCGGCGCGCCGTGGTAGTGCTGCGGTTCTACGACGACTTGTCGGAGGCGCGCATCGCCGAGGTGCTCGGCATCGGCGTCGGCACCGTGAAGTCGACGCTCTCGCGGGCGCTCGAGCAACTCCGCAGCGAGCTCGGGACTCTGGAGGGGTCATGAACGAACGCACGGAAGCTCACCTGCGCAACGCACTCTCC
>CAZWCU010000252.1:0-5669 GCA_964632715.1 uncultured Bifidobacterium sp.
GATCGACCACGACTTCCAGCGAGTCACCGGCCACGCAGCCGTCGACCATCGCGACGCGGCTCGCCATGTCGAGTTCGCCGGTCACGTGCACCACGCGGCAGGCGCCGTCGACGGTGACCTGCAGTGAGAACGCATCGTCGCCGACCGTCTCGGATTGGGCAACCAGATCCAGCACGGCGAACCTCCTGACGTCAGAGGCGCAGCCAGGGTCCGGAGCAACGCGATCGAGTGCACGATCTGCACCCTCGAGTGCATCGTAGACCCATCTGGTCGATCGTGGAGACCTCAGCCGGCGAGCGGGTGCGGCACCCACCCGCGGGCGCGCTTCACCTCGAACATGTCGGCGTCGGCACCGGCGACGAGTGCAGCAGCGTCGACCCCGACGCGGCGGGTGTCGGTCTGTCCGACGCTCGCCCGACAGGTGACGAGCAGCCCACCAAGGTCGTACGGGTCGGCCAGCGCCGCTTCGATGCGTTGTGCAAGGTTCGTCCGCTCCCCCGCACCGAGGTCGTGCACCACGACGAACTCGTCACCGCCGACCCGGGCTGCGACATCGGCGCCGCGCACCGTGTCGAGGAGACGACGCGCGACCTCGCAGAGCACCAGGTCGCCGGCATCGTGCCCGAACGTGTCGTTGACGATCTTGAAGTCGTCGAGGTCGATGTACGCCACGGCGACCTCGGCCCCGGTGCGCTCGGTGCGCGCGAGCGCAGCCGCGAGCAGCTCGTCGAGCAGGCGGCGGTTGGCGAGGCCGGTGAGCGGATCGTGCAGTGCCAGCGCCTGCAACTCCGCCTGCAGCGCGCGCAACTGGGTGACGTCGCGGCTCACACCCTGCAGCCCGTTGGGGATGGCGGTCGCGTGCATCTCGCCGATCACGACGGCGCCGTCGTCGCGCAGGTAGCGGAAGTCGCATCGATCGGGCAGCGCCTCGCCCCGCAGCGCGCCGAAGATGAGCTGACGGCCGTCTTCGTCGACCATGTCGAGGAGCCGGCGGAAGTCCTCGAGGAAGTACTCCGGTGGATGCCCCAGCACGCGCTCGACCGACGGGCTCATGTAGTCGAAGTGCGGACGCGGCTCCCCACGGAAGCGCCACACCACGTCGGCCGAGTGATCAGCCAGGTCTCGGAATCGCACCTCGCTCTCCGCGAGCTGACGCTCGGCGAGGTACTGGGCGCTGACGTCGCGACCGGTCGCGATCACCTCGCCGCAGGGCAGCAGCCGGTCGACCCACTGCATCCAGCTGTCGGGGGTGTCGAGGTCCTGGCGAGCGACGGGGTCGGCCAGCACCGGCGTGTCCGCGCTGAGCCGGCTGACCGCGAGCTCGAGGCCGGCGTTGCCGTCGTCCGACAGGAACTCACGCAGCGAGCGACCGACCACGTCGGCCGGACACAGCTTGTTGAACGCAGCCCACGCCGAGTTGCAGTACACGATGGTGAAGTCGGGCAGCCGATAGCGCACGACCCGCTCGGGGAGCAGGTCGAGCACTTCCGCAGCCATCTCGTCGCGGCGCTGCTCGAACGGGACCATCACTGCGGTGCTCCTCGACCCTTTCCGGTCCTCACAGACCACGTCGGAGACACGGGTCTCCGCCCTCATCATCGGCACCGCGCCGGTGCGGGATGAGCACCGGCGCCAACCTTTCACCGATGTTTCACGTGCGCTACCGCTGACCTGCGGCGGACCGCCCTCGAATGCGGGTCAGGTACCGCAGTAGGTCTGATGGCGGCCGAACGAGGCCGGCGCCGGCTCGGCGAAGGCCTCCAAGCCAGGGCGCTCCGTGAACGGTTGCGTGATCGCGTCGAGGAGACGGCGCAGCGGCGCGAGGTCGTCGTGCATCGACGCTGCCTCGAGCGCCTCCTCCACGAGGTGGTTGCGCGGGATGTACACCGGGTTGACGAGGTTCATGCCGGCGGCCACCTCGGCACCCGGACGTCGCTCCTGCCGGAGTCGCTCCGCCCATGCCGCGGACCACGAGTCGAACGCGTCGGGTTGGTCGAACAGGCTGCGCACCGGCCGCTCGTCGCCCGCCGCTGCGGCGGCCAGCAGTCGGAAGAACTTGGTGTGGTCGATCCCTTGCGCGTGCAGCAGCACGAACAGGTCGTTCACCAACTGCCCGTCGTCGGACGGTCGCTCGAGGCCGAGCTTGGCGCGCATGCCGGCCGACCACACCTCGTCGAAGTCGGCCGGGAATCGGCGCAGGGCTTCGAGCGCGAGCTCGACAGCCTGGTCGCTCTGCTCGTGGACGAGCGGCAGCAGTGTCTCGGCGAGGCGGGCCAGGTTCCACTGCACGACCTGCGGTTGCGTGCCGAACGCGTACCTGCCACCGTGGTCGATGGAGCTGAACACGGCGGCCGGGTCGTACGCATCCATGAACGCGCACGGCCCGTAGTCGATCGTCTCGCCGGAGATGGTGGTGTTGTCGGTGTTCATCACACCGTGGATGAACCCGACGAGCATCCAGCGTGCGACCAGCGAGGCCTGCGCCTGCACCACCGCCTCGAGGAACGCCAGGTACGGGCTCTCGACTGCGGCGAGGTGCGGGTAGTGGCGGGCGATCGCGTGGTCGGCGACGCGGCGCACCGTGGCGGCGTCGAGATGCGCGGCCGCATACTGGAACGTGCCCACCCGCAGGTGGCTGGCGGCGACTCGGGCGAGCACGGCGCCGGGCAGCACGGTGTCGCGTACGACCGGATCGCCGGTGGCCACCACCGCGAGGGCGCGGGTGGTGGGAACCCCCAGGGCGTGCATCGCCTCGCCCATCAGGTACTCGCGCAGCATCGGGCCGACCGCGGCCTTGCCGTCGCCGCCGCGGGCGAACGGTGTGCGGCCGCTGCCCTTGAGGTGCAGATCGCGCCGTGAACCGTCGGGTCCGAGCAACTCGCCGAGCAGCAGCGCACGACCGTCGCCGAGGCGCGGCGAGAAGCCGCCGAACTGATGGCCCGCGTAGGCCTGCGCGACGGGCGTCGCCCCTGGCGGCACCGCGTTGCCGACCAGCGTGGCCACGCCGGCGGGCGATGCCAGCCACTCGGCGTCGATGCCCAGCTCTGCGGCCAGCTCCCTGTTGAGCACGATCAGTCGGGGTGCCGACGCAACGGCGGCGCTCCAGTGTTCGAACATCCCCGCGAGGTCGCGCACGAACGAGTTGTCGAGCTGCAACTCGGTGCCGGCCGTGTCGTTGGGAACGACGTTGGGCGTGTCGTTGGGCATGACGTCCATGGTCCTTCGAGGCTACCGACGTGCACGGAGCGCTACATTCGGGCGATGGCCGCCGACCCCATCGATGCCTACCTGGCCGCGCAGCCGCTACCGCAACGCACGACGCTGCTCGCGGTTCGATCCACGTTGCGCAAGGTGCTGCCTGCGGCCACCGAGTGCATGACCTACGCGATGCCCACGTTCCAGGTCGACGGCACCTCGGTGCTCAGCTACGCCGGGTTCGTGCGTCACTGCTCGCTGTTCCCCCACAGCGGCGTCGCGCTCGACAGCATTGCGGCCCACCTCGACGAGTACGACGTCGACAGGGGCACGCTCCGGTTCCCGATCGACCACCGCCTCCCGATCGGCGTCGTTCGCCTCGTGGTCGCGGCCAAGCTGCAGGCCATCACCGACAGCGACGCGGCGAAGGGCATCGCGCGCGAGTTCTACGACAACGGTGCGCTGAAGCGGAAGGGCAAGCTGCGTGAGGGGGCGATGCACGGAGCCTGGTCGTTCTACCGCAGGGACGGCTCGCTGATGCGCACCGGCAACTTCAGGAACGGCGAGCAGACCGGCACGTGGCGCACCTTCGACCGCAGCGGGGCACTCGTCAAGGAGACCCGGTACGCCGCGTCGGAGCAGCCGTGAAGACCGGTGGCCGCACTGCCCTCACGATCGGTCTCATGGTGGCGACCGCTGCGGTGGTCGCCGCCGTGCTGGTGCGACGGGACGTGGGTGAGTCGTCGAGCGGGCCGACCACTTCATCGGCACCCGACACGTCCATCGCCTCGACCACCACCACTCCCCCGGTGGTCTACGTCGCCGGCTGGAACCGGCTGCCCGACCCGCCGCTCGACCCGCGGACCTTCGCGGTCACGGCAGTGGTCGGCGACGAGGTGTACGTGTTCGGCGGCAGCGAGTACGTGTGCCGACCGGGCGACAACTGCCCGCTCGTCGGCCGCGTGTTCCGCGACGGCGCCGCGTACCACGTGGTCCGTGGCACCTGGCGCGCGATGGCCGAGGCGCCGATCGACGTCGCCAACGCGAGCACGGCTGTGATCGGCGACGACATCTACCTGCTGTCGGGCTTTCCCGAGTTCGGCGTCGAGATGCGGCTGCTGCGCTACTCCACGGTCGACGACACCTGGACCGAGATCGGCGATCTGCCGGACAACCTCGGTCTCACCATGCTGGCGCATCGAGATCGGCTGGTGGTGTCCCCCGTCGACGGGATGATCGCGGGTTCGGACCAGTGGATGCTCGACCCGACGAGCGGCACCTGGTCGCAGCTGCCGGATCACGGGCTGCCCGACGATGTGTCCCGCTGGCTCTACGACACCCCATCGGGCCTGCTGCTCGTCGCCACCGACGAGCAGCATGCGGTCACCATCCTGCGCTTGGCCGCCGACAACTCCGGGTGGGTCGCCCTCACCAGCGGAGCGGTGCGCGGCGTGCGCAGCTCGGTGGTCGGCGACACCGTCCTGCTCAGTCCCTACGCGTACGACGGCTCGGAAGGCGGCGTGTTCGACGCAGAAACGCTCACCTGGAGTGCGCTGCCCGCGTTGCCGGAGGGCTCGGGCAGCACGACGACCGCGATCGGGCTGCTCACCGACGCAGGGACGCACATCACCGGCCGCGACGGGCCGGTGTGGGACGCGCGCACGGGCGTCTGGATCTCGATGGCCCTGGTCGATGGTCGCGATTGGCCCGCCACCGCCGGCGGCCGGCACGGCCTGCTCGTGTTCGGCGGACAGGACTGGTCGACGGTGGTCGACACGGGTGGCAACGACACCGAGTCGCCGCTGCTCGCCGACGCGTGGTTGTGGGTGCCCCCGCCGACGTGACCCCCTCTGGGTGGAGTGAGGTGGGTGAGTGAGGTGGGGTGAGTGAGGCCTGCCTGCCGTCACCACAAAGGCGTGACTCACCACCCACCGTGGTGGACCTTGACCATATCATGCGGTTCTCCAGAATGTGACCAACGACTCGCACCACTCTCCGTGATGCTCACGTACGATGGTCGTGGGCCACGAAGAGTGGCATGAGAGGACGGAGGAGCGTCATGAGCAGCCGTCGAACACTTGGAGCGGCGACCGCAGTCGCCGGTCTGGCAATGATGATGGGTGCAGTGTTGCTCGCGCCGGAGGCGGCGGAGGCAACTCATTCGAAGGTGATGATCTGCCACGCGACGAACGCGGCGACCGACACCAACCCGTACAACTCCATCGAGGTGTCGTACGACGCCATCGATGGATGGGGCCAGAACGATCACTCGCACCACGTCGGTGACGTGGCCGTCTGGTACCCGGGTGCCAAGGCCGATGGGAAGACCTGGGGCGACATCATTCCGCCGGTCCCGTGGGTGATCCCGCTCGGTCTCAACTGGACCACCGCCGGCCAGGCGCTGTGGAACAACGAGTGCGTTCCGCCGGTGATCCCGACGACCACGACCGTGCCGGCAACGACCACGACCGTGC
>CAZWCU010000253.1:0-5660 GCA_964632715.1 uncultured Bifidobacterium sp.
GGTTCGTCTGGAGCGGCCGTGCCGGGCTCGGTGGCGCCACCCTCGGAGCCGCTGCCTTCCGAGCCGATCGACACGCAGCCGTCCACGTAGGGCACGGGTGCGGGACTGAACCACCAGCTCGTCATGCCATCGGCGCTGACGGTGAGCGTGGCCGTGGAGTAGTCGCTGGCACCCACCATCCAACCGCCACCCTGGTCGGCGGGCAGTGCGACGAGGTCGCCCTCCACGCCCAACAGATCGGCGATGCGGCGGACGCGAGCCTCGTCGGGAGTGGAGCCGGCAGGGAACGTCCATGCGGGCGCCGACGCGCCGAGGTCGGGTGCGGTGCCGTTGAACACGTAGGTGATGTCCTGGAACGGCATCATCATCCGGTCGGCCGTGGGCGCGCTCTCCGCGCGGCCGCCTCCGGTGGGGTTGTCGCCGAAACGGATGACCATCGGTGTCTGCGCCGAGGTGATGGACGAACGAGTGGAATCGTCACCGCAGGCCGACAGTCCGATGAGGATGGCAGCGGCGGCGAATGCGAGTCGGCGAGAGCGAAGCATGGGGAGTCCTTGGGGGTCGAGGGACGACGTTCGATCAGTCGTCAGGTTCGACGGACGCACACCCGCGGTGGTTCCCGAATTCTCAGTCGAGGCTGACGAGTGCTTCCACGAACTCCTGCGGATCGAAGGCCACCAGGTCGCCGATGGTCTCGCCGAGACCGACCAGCTTCACCGGCAGACCGAGCTCGGTCTCGATGGCGAACACGATGCCACCCTTCGCCGACCCGTCGAGCTTGGTGAGCACGACGCCGGTGACGCCGACACCGTCGACCATGGTGGCGTCGCCGAACTCTCGTGCCTGAGTGAGGCCGTTCTGTCCGGTGGTGGCGTCGATGACCAGCAGCACCTCGGTGACTCGACCACGGCCCTTCGACGCGACGCGACGCACCTTGCGCAGCTCGTCCATCAGGTTGGTCTTGGTGTGCAGACGGCCGGCGGTGTCGGCGAGCACCAGCTCGATGCCGCGCGCACCGGCACGCTCGATGCCGTCGAAGATGACGGCGCTCGGGTCGCCTCCCTCGTTGCCGCGCACGATCTCCGACCCGCTGCGTTCCGCCCACGTGGTGAGTTGTTCAGCCGCCGCGGCACGGAACGTGTCGCCCGCCGCCATCAGCACGGACCGCCCGGCTTCCACCTGCAGTGCGGCAACCTTGCCGATGGTGGTGGTCTTTCCGACGCCGTTGACCCCGACGAACAACCACACGTTGGGGCTGTCGCTGTCGCCCGGTTCGAAGTGCAGCGCGCGGTCAGCGCCGGCCAGCCGGGAGACCATCTCGGCCTGCAGCGCCTCGAGCAACTGCTGCGGTTCGGTGATCTCCTTCGACTTCACCCGTGCGCGCAGGCCGCCGAGCAGTTCGTCGGTGACTCGCACGCCGACGTCGGCGCGCAGCAACGCCTCCTCCAACTCGTCCCACGTCTCGGCGGTGATGCCCGAACGGCTGCGGATGCCGAGCAGCGTGCCGGTGAACGTGGAACGCGCCTTCGACATGCGGGAACGGAAGGTGGGGCGCTCGACGGCGAGGTCGTCGCCGGCAGCGAGGTCGGTCTCGACATCGACCGCCGTGTCGAGCGAGTCGTCGATCGATACAGGCGGCTCGACGCGGGCCGAGGCGGGCGCAGCGACGGCGGGACGCTCCGTCGTCGGCGTGCCGCCGCCGATGCGGCGCCGGTTCCAGAACAGGACACCGATGCCGAACACGAGGACAGCGGCGATGAGAACGAGATAGATCCACTCCATGGCCATGCAACGCTACCGGCGCGACCCTCAGGTGTCGGCGCCGCCGTCGCTGAGCCGTTGCGCCAGCCAGGCGATGGGGATGCTGAGGACCATCACGAACGTGGCGACGACGTTGACCACCGCGGGCGACTTGGGCCGGGCGAAGTTGGCGAAGATCCACTGCGGCAGCGTGAGGAACCCGGATCCGGAGGTGAAGGTGGTGACCACGATCTCGTCGAAGCTGAGCGCGAAGGCGAGGATGCCGCCGGCGAGCAGCGCCGACCGGACGAGTGGGAACGTCACGTACCGGAACGTCTGCGTGCCGTGCGCGCCGAGGTCGGCCGATGCCTCGAGCAGGTTGGGCGACGAGCGACGAAGGCGTGCGATGACGTTGTTGTACGCGACCACCACGCAGAACGTGGCGTGCGCGATGACCAGCGAATGGAAACCGAAGCCGATGCGGAACTCGAACAACCCGACGTCGATCGTGCGGCTGAACGTGTTCTGCAGCGCGAGGCCGGTGACGATGCCGGGCAGCGCGATGGGCAGCACCATCAGGAACGACACGCTGCTCTTGCCGAAGAACTGGTAGCGCTGCATCGCGAACGACGCCAGCGTGCCGAGCACCAGCGCGATGAGCGTGGCCACCAACGCCACCTGCACCGAGCGCATCAGTGCCTCGCGCGGCCCTTCGGTGTTCCAGGCTTCGCGCCACCACTGCAGGGTCCATCCGTCGCCCGGCCACGACACCGACTTCGCCTTGGTGAACGAGAGCCGGGCCACCACGTAGAGCGGCACGTACAGGAACGCCAGCGTGGCCACCGTGATGGCTCCGAGCAGGAGGCGGGAGAGGAAGGAGGTGCGCATGGGGTGGATCTCAGAGGTTGTCGAACGCGCCGGCGCGCTTCATCGCGAAGAGGTACGCGACGATCAGGAGCAGTGGCCACACCGTGAAGGCGGCGGCGAGCGGTTGGTTGGGCGCGCCGAGCGTGCTGTTGATGAGCTCGCCGAACATCACCCGTTCCTTCCCGTCGACGACCAGTCGAGGGAGGATGTAGTCGCCGAGCGACAGCGAGAACGTGAAGATGGAGCCGGCCGCGATCGACGGCAGCAGCAGCGGGAAGATCACCGAGCGGAACGTGCGCATCGGCCGCGCACCGAGATCGCCGGCGGCGTCGAGCAGCGACCCCGGCAACCGTTCGAGTCCGGCGTAGATGGGCAGCACCATGTAGGGCAGCCACAGGTAGACGAGTGCGATCACCACAGACGTCTTGCTGAAGCCGGGGGTCCAGCCCAGTTGGCTGGCGAGGAAGCCGCCGCCACCCCGACCTTCGGCCGCGAACTTGTTGCCGCCCGCGGGTGCCACCATCGCCCTCCAGGCATAGGTCTTCACCATGTAGCCGGCCCACAGTGGCAACAGGATCGACACCATCAGTCCGCGCCGCATCCAGCGCGGCGCGATCTTGGCGATGAAGAACGACGTGGGCAGTGCGATGAGCACGCAGCTGATCGTGACGATGGCGGCGATGACCACGGTCTGCACGAACAGCCTGATGGCCGACTCGTTGCTCAGTGCATCGGTGATGTTGGCCGTGGTGAACTCGGTGGTGGGCTTCTGCGACTTGGGGTCGAGCGCGAAGAACGCGGAGACCACCAGCAGCAGCAGCGAGCCGATGTAGATGACCAGCATCCACAGCACAGGGGGTGAGAGCAGGCTGAACAGACCGAGCCGCCGGTGACGGCGGAACAGCCGGCTCAACCCGCGAACGGGCTGGGAGGGCCCGGAGGCCCTCCCAGCCGTGTCGGTGCCGCTCAGGCTCGGAGCGTCGACCAAGCGTTCACCCATTCGGTGTACGGCACGCAGGTGACATCGGTACGACCGTCGAGGCACTCCTCGGTGGCCGTGGTCCAGTACCACACGTCGGTCCAGTAGTCCTCGTCCTCTGCGTGGAAGTTGGTGCAGTGGTCGGGATCGGTGGTGAGGGCGCAGCCCAGCGAGTTGCTCGGTGCTTCACCGAAGTACTCGGTGGCCTGGGCGTTGGCCCACGGCGACGAGATCCAGTCCATCCACAGCTTCATGCAGTTGGGGTTGGCGGCAGACGAGGAGAGCATCCAGGTGTCGCTCCACCCGGTGGCGCCTTCCTTCGGCTTGGTGGTCTCGATCTTGGCGCCCTCGCTCGCGGCGAAGTTCGCCACGACCTGCCAGGTGGTGCCGGCGAGCACCGTGCCATCGACGAGCGAGCCGGCCTGCACCGTGTAGTCGCTCCAGTACTGACCGGCCAGAGCCTTCTGCGACTCGAGCAGCGCGATGGCCGCATCGAACTGCGCCTGGTCGAGCGAGTACGGGTTGGTGATGCCCAACTCGGGCTGTGCCGTCATCAACCACAGTGCGGCGTCGGCGATGTAGATGGCGCTGTCGTAGACGGACACCGCGCCGTCAGCGTCGGTGCCGCCGTCCCACATGACGCTCCAGCTGTCGAGCCCGTCGGGGAACGCCTCGGTGTTGTACACCAGCACGTTGGCGCCGCGGCCGTGAGGAATGCCCATGGGCTTGCCGTCGAGCGAGTTCCACACCTTGTCCTTGAGGCCCTCGAAGATGTCGCCGTAGCTGGTGAACTCGTCGAGGTTGATCGCCTCCACCTCGCCACCGGCCATCAGGCGCTGCGTGGCATCGCCGGAGGCCGACACACCGTCGTACTCGCCGCTCTGCATCAACTGCACCATCTCATCGCTGGTGGCGCCGAGCTTCACGTTGACGGCACAGCCGGTGATGTCGGTGAACGGCGTCACCCAGTCGGGACCGTTGGTGCCGTCCTCGATGTAGCCGGGCCACGCGACGATGTTGACCTCGCCCTCGGCGCCGGCGAGCACGTCGGCGTTCGGGGTCCACATGTAGTCGACCTCGCCGCCGGCACCGGTGGTCTCCGGCGCGGCCGGCTCCGTGGTGTCGGGAGCAGCGGTGTCGCCGGTGGTCTCCTCCGGTGCGACGGTGGTGGCGGTGGTGTCGCCGCTGTCGCTCTCGTCGTCGCCGCACGCGGCGGCAACGATCGACAGCGACGCGAGCAGCGCCACGGCAATTCGTGATGATCTCATTGGTCTCCCCCTTGAGAGTGGATGATGTCGTGTTGTTGGTGTTGTTGTGGGATGTCGTGGAGTGGAACGGTGTCTGCGACTGCAAAGGCCGCGAAGCGCGACCAGGCCAGGCGGATGGGACCGCCGATGGCCACGCCGACGAGCCCGTCGCTCGGCACGTTGGCGAGAAGTGGTGAACCGGCGGCGAGCTCGACGCGGATGCGGCTGTCGGCGCCCAGGTACTGCACGTCGGTGACCACGCCGGCGACGGTGACCTCGCTCTCGGCGGTGTGCTCCTGCACTACCCGGATGCGCTCGGGGCGCACGCTGTGCACGCCGTCGACACCCATCAGTTCGTGCGACAGCGCTGCCGACAGCACGTTGCTGGTGCCGACGAACCCGGCCACGAACGACGTCTCCGGGTGGTCGTAGATCTCTCGCGGTGTGCCCACCTGCTCGATGCGTCCGAGGTTGAACACGGCGATGCGGTTGCTCATGCTGAGTGCCTCCCCCTGGTCGTGGGTGACGAACACGAACGTGATGCCCACCTCGCGCTGGATGGCCTTCAGCTCCACCTGCATCTCTTCGCGCAGCTTCAGGTCGAGCGCGCCCAGGGGTTCGTCGAGCAACAGCACCTTCGGGTGATTGACCAGCGCGCGGGCCAGTGCGACTCGTTGGCGTTGACCGCCGCTGAGCTGGCTGGGCTTGCGATGGCCGTAGCTGCCGAGACGTACCGAGTCGAGCATCTCGGCGGCGCGACGTCGCCGCTCCTGGCGCGCGACCTTCTTCACCTTCAGCCCGTAACCGATGTTCTCGAGCACGGTCAT
>CAZWCU010000254.1:0-5651 GCA_964632715.1 uncultured Bifidobacterium sp.
GGGTCGAGTACCTGCGCCTGCACGGTCACGTCGAGGGCCGTGGTCGGCTCGTCGGCGATGAGCAGACGCGGGCCGCACGCGAGTGCCATCGCGATCATGACGCGCTGACGCATCCCGCCCGAGAACTCGTGCGGGTACGACGACAGGCGCGTCGACGCCTTGGGAATGCCGACGAGATCGAGCAGCTCGGCGGCGCGTTGGGCGGCGGCCTTTCGGGACAGGCCGAGGTGGTGCCGCGCGGGCTCGGCGATCTGATCGCCGATCGAGTACACCGGGTTCAGGCTGCGCATCGGCTCCTGGAACACCATTGCGATCGAGTTGCCCTGGATCCGCCGCATGTGCTTCGCACTCAACGCCAGCAGATCCAGGCCGCCGAACACGATGCTGCCGCCGGCGAACCTTCCCGGTGGCTGCGGCACGAGACGCATCACCGAGAGCCCTGTGACTGTCTTACCCGATCCCGACTCACCGACGAGACCGACGACCTCCCCTGGGTTCACCGACAACGACACGCCGTCGACGACGCGTACCCAACCGTGCTGGGCTGCGAACTCGACGGACAGGTCGGTGATCTTCAGCAACGGCTGCTCGTGGGCTGGCATCGCAGGCGCATCCCCGGTGGTCACCGCGTCGATCGACGTCATCCGGTTCCCTTTCGCACTTCTCGGCCGAGCGCGTCACGCAACCCGTCACCGATCAGGTTCCAGGACAGCGACGTGAGCGCGATGGCGATGCCGGGCCAGTAGATACCGGTTGGATAGGTGCGGATGTCGAAGTAGGCCCGCCCGAGCATCACGCCCCAGCTGGCCGTCGGCGGCTGCGCACCGAGGCCGAGGAAGCTGAGGCTGGCTTCGGCCAGCAGCGACAACGCCATCATCAGCGAGATCTGCACCAACAGCGGCGACATCACGTTCGGCAGCACGTGCCGCCGGATGATCCGCAGGTTTTGCAGCCCGATGCTGACCGAGGCTTCGATGTACGTCTCCGCGGCGACGCCGAGAGTGGCGCCGCGCACGATGCGGAAGATCCGCGGTGAGTACACGACGCCGAGCGCGATCATCGCGTTGACCAGGCCGGGTCCCACAGCCGCGATGATTCCCAGCGCCAGGATGAGGCTCGGCAGACTCATCAACAGGTCGGCGCTTCGGCTGAGGAACCCGTCCCAACGGCCGCCCAGGTAACCGGCCAGCAGGCCGAGCGGGGCACCAATGCCGACTGCGACGACCACCGCGAGCAGCGACGCGGCGAGCGACACGCGTCCGGCGTACAGCAGTCTCGTGAACGTGTCGCGCCCGAGGTCGTCCGTTCCCAACCAGTGCGCACGGCTGGGCGACTGGAAGCGGTTGATCGCGTCGGTGGCCTCGGGTTCGAACGGCGTCAACCACGTCGCGAACACTGCACCGAGCACGATGACGACGAGGATGAACAGGGCGAACAACGACACCTTGTCGGCGAAGAACCTCCGACGGAACCTGGCGAACGGGCTGGCATCCGTCGACGAATCCACGGCGCCGTCGGGCAGTTCGAGCGCATCGTCGCCGCTGCTCTCTGCCGACGCGACGACAGCGGTTGTCATCTCGTCGTAGTCCTCCGCGAACTGCACCCAGTCAGTTCTCATCGCGTCACACGCAGCTTCGGGTTGAGCAGACCGTAGGTGAGGTCGACCGCGAGGTTGACAAGCACGACGATGACGGCAGCGGTCATCACGACTCCCTGCACGACCGGGAAGTCGCGGTTGAAGACCGCCTGGTACGCGAGCTGCCCGAGACCAGGGATGCC
Source organism: uncultured Bifidobacterium sp. (assembly GCA_964632715.1). GTDB lineage: Bacteria > Actinomycetota > Acidimicrobiia > Acidimicrobiales > Ilumatobacteraceae > UBA668. Next base: position 1,780 of record CAZWCU010000254.1, read on the forward strand.
GAAGATCTGTTCGATCACCACGGCTCCGCCGATGAGACGGCTGACCTGCAACCCGACCACAGTGACGACGGGGATGGCCGCATTGCGACTGGCGTGCTTACCCAGCACGACGAACGGCGACAGGCCTTTTGCCCTCGCTGTTCGGATGTAGTCCTCGTGCATCACGGTGGACACGCTTGCCCGGGTCTGCCGGGAGATCTCCGCTGCCGATGCGGCCGCGAGGGCGAGGGAGGGAAGGATGAGGTGGCGCAGCCATTCCCAGTATCCCTCCGACATCGGCGCATACCCGCTCGGAGGGAACCAGCGCCGGTCAACGGCGAACCAGGTGACCAGCAGGAAGCCGATCCAGAAGTGCGGCACCGCCACGCCGAGCGACGCCAAGGTTGTGACGATCTTGTCGACCACGCCGCCTGTGCGCCACGCAGCGATCAGCCCGGTGCTGACGCCGACGACAATGGAGATCACCAACGTGACGAGCGTGAGCGAGACCGTCACGGGCAACCGCGGCCAGATCGAGTCCCACACGGTGCCACTGTTGCGGAACGACTTGCCGAGATCGAGTTGCACGGCGTCGCGCAACCAGTTGAAGTACCGAACTGGAAGCGCCTGGTCGAGGCCCAGTCGCTCACGTATGGCGGCGATGGCCTCTGGAGTCGGGTTCTCGCCAGCGAGGGAACGCGCAGGGTCGCCCGGGATCAGCTCGGTGAGCCCGAAGACCACGATCGACACGGCCAGCAACACCGGGACGAGACCCAATATTCGGCGAGTCACGTATATCAGCATCGGCAGTCACATTCCTTCTACGAGAGCAGGTACGGATCTGACGTTCGGTCCGTCGTCCTTGCCGGCACGGGTGGGGGCCACGACCGGCAAGGACGAACCGAACACGATGGGAACTTCTGTCAGCTTGCGATCGACACGCCGCGCAATCCACGCGTCGTGTCGGGCCAGACATTCATACCCTGGACGTTGGGCCCATGAATCACCGAGGTGGTCAATGTGCACAGCGTGATGTTGGGCGCCGCTTCGTCCACGACGATGGCCTGCAGTTCATGGTAGAACTCGGCCCGCTCGGCCTCGGTGCCTAGGCCCAGTGCTTGCTCGTGCAGCTCACGGACACCCTCTGCCTCGAAACCACCTGGGTTCATGAAGCCTTCGGCGAGGAAGTAGTTACCGACCATGACCGATGGATCCGACTCGCCGCGCTGCTCGGTGAAGAACCCGTCCGAAACCTTCGTCACGGCGAAGTTCTCCAGGCCGACGCTGAGGTCGACCGGCACGATCTCCATGTCGATGCCCACTGCTGCGAAGTCCTGCTGCAGCAGTTCGGCGATCTGGATGAAGATCGGCAGGTTGCTGAGTTCCAGTGTCCACGAGAACCCGTCGGGAAGACCGGCTTCGGCCAGCAATTCGCGGGCGCGATCCGGGTCGTAGGCGTAGAAGTCGCCACCGATGTCGGGGTTGCCCGCCCAGTACGACTGGGGCAGCATCTGCACCCCAGGTGCGCAACGACCATTGAGCACGGCGTTGACTGCCTCACGATTGACAGCGTGGTTCATCGCCTGGCGAACTTCCTTGCTGGCGAATTCGCTGCGCTCGGTGTTCAGGCGGATCGTGTAGGTGTTGATCGTGGGCGTCTCGAGCAGCACCACGTTCGGGTCGCTCTCGGCCTGCGGCACCTGGTTGGGGCGGATGAACGTGGCCGAGGCCGTACCAGCGCTGACGCTGTTGTACTTTACCTCATCACTGCCCACCCAGATCTCGAGCATGCCGACCTTGACGGCGTCCGGATCCCAGTAGTTCTCGACCGGTTCGTACACGGCCTTGTCGGCCGCGGCGTATCTGACGAGGCGGAACGCTCCGGAACCGCCGGTCGGATTCAGGTCCTGCGTCGGGTCGTCGAACACAGCGGGGCTCATCATCATGCCGGTGGGTCCGCTGAGCACGCTGAGCAGCGGCACCGCCGAACCCTCCGTCACGATCTTGACGTTGTACTCATCGGCCGCCTCGATCGAGACGACGCTCGTCAACGAGGTGGCGACCGTGGACTCGGGGTTGTTCTGTGCCCGGTCGAGGTTGGCGACGACGGCCTCTGCGTTGAACGGCGTACCGTCGTGGAACGACCAGCCTTCGATGAGCTTCAGGTTCAGTTCGGTCCCGTCTTCACTGAGCTCCCACGACTCGGCCAGCATCGGTTCGATGACGAGGTCGGAGTTGCGGTAGGTGAGCGAGTCGAAGATCGGGGCCAGATGCGTGGAGTACGCGCTGATGGCCAGCTTGTGCGGATCGAACGTGTTGGGGTCGACCGACGCGATCCACGACAACGTTGCGGTCGGGTCGTAATCGACGGCCGGTGGGTCGGTCGCCGGAGCACCGGTATCGGTGGGTTCGGTCGTATCGGTGACCTCGGTCGTGTCGCCGGTGGTCGGCGAAGTGGTGGAGTCGGACGAAGTGTCGTCGTCGCCTCCACAACTCACCGTCGCGAACATGAACGCGGACAAGAACAACAGCTTGGATTTCATTGGGCCCCCCTCGGCAAACGATCATCTAATCGTGATGATGAATATACGTGATCGGTCGCGTGAACTCAAGCCCCAGATGTGCCCGAGTTCACGCGGTGCCCCCGTCGGTGGTCGCCGCGGTCGCGAAATTCGACCTGTCCATGCCCCTGACGTGCGTGAACGTCAAGATGGCCCCCAGCGCTCCGAACAGCGCGACCAGCGACCAGGCGGCACCGAATCCGTGCGACGAGGCGATCAGGCCGAACAGCAGGGGACCGACGAGTGGCCCAACCGACGCACCCGCCTGTGCCCGACCCGCTGCCGCGCCCGGTCGGGTCGGGAACATCTGCACGATCGCCATCATCATCAGTCCCGCCCATCCCATCGCGGCGGCATAGGTCACGAAAACACCGATCAGCAGTGCGGTCGTGTGTTCCGAGGCGAAGCCCAGCACGACACAACCCACCGCGCCACCCGCCATCAGCATCGAGACGAGTTGCAGGTGCCCTCGCCCACGGCGGTCGGCAATCGTGCCCACGATCAGACGACTGATCAGTCCCACGGCACTCCCGGCTGCGAGCACCACTCCCGCCAACGCCGCCGAGTGGCCGGCGTCGACCACGGTCTCGGCCAGGAACGCAGGAATCGTCATCGAGGCCGCCGACCCGAGCGCGAACGGCACGATCAGCGACATCGGTGGACGATCACGTGTGTCGGCAGGCAGCGCGTCGCGCGGTACGCGAGGTGCCCGGACGAACCGCACGTTGGGAGTGATCACCACCACCGCCACGAACATCAGCGCGATGACCACGAACGCCCACCGCCACCCGACCGTCAAGCCGAACGCAGGGACGGCGAGGCCGGCAAGGATCCCGGCCGCCGGTATCGAGGCCTGCTTGAGGCCGAACGCGATGCCTTGGCGGGCCAACCGAACGCCGCGCGACAGCGCCAGGCTCGCGGACGGTTGACCAACGCCGTTGGCGACGCCGGCGAGCACGACAGCGACAGCAAGGTGCCACCACTCCCGCGCGAGCACGCCGATGGCGAGGGCGGCGGCGGACGACATCGCGGCCGCGAGCACCATCGAACGTCTCGGCCCCAATCGCTCGCTGAGGTCGCCGCCTGGGATGCTCGCCAGCATCCCGCTGCCGTGATACATCGCGAACAGGACGCCGAGCGCACCCTTTCCGAAGCCGATGTCGTCGCGCACCATCGTTGCCACGGCGCCGAGAACGTTCACCGGCAGGACGACTGTCACCGTGCCTGTCACCGCGGCCGCCATCACTCGCCCAGAGGACGCGTCCGAACGGCGTTCGGTCAGTCGACCGGGCACTCGGCGGTGGAACGGCACGGTACTGATCATTATCAGAG
>CAZWCU010000255.1:0-5607 GCA_964632715.1 uncultured Bifidobacterium sp.
TCGTCGCGGTACCCGAGCTCGTGGCGCCACTGAGCCACCTGATCCGGCGTCGGCGGCGTGAACCCGGTGATGTAACCGGAGAAGTCGAAGTGACGCTCGGTCCAGTCACGGATGTCGGGCAGGCCGGGACCGAACGACTCGGGCACCACGTCGGCGAGGCCACCGACGAAGATCGAGCGATCACGGATGCGCGGGAAGTTGGCGATGTGCTCGATCATCTCCGCGTTGTAGTCGGCGGTGAGGAACGCCTCGCGATCACCACCGTCGGGCATCGGCAGGTAGCCGACGAAGTCGGTCATCCACACGTGCGCGCCGCGCTTCAGCTCCGGGTTCTCGTGCCAGTAGTGATCGACGTCCCACGCCTCGTCGCCGACGACCAGGTCGTACAACCCCTCCTCGATCACCTCCTGGAACAGCATGAAGTTGGCGACGAGGATCTCGTCCATGCTGCGCAACGCCTGGAAGCAGTGCAGGTCGTGACCGCACGCCTCCGAGGCGATGTGGCCGGACTCCGACGCGAGCCACGCACTCGCCGGGTGGATCGTCTCGCCTTCGCTGCGCAGCACCGCGGTGACCGGGTCCTGAGCGAGCCACTCGATCTCGAGGTCGGGCTGCAGTTCACGCAGTGCGCCGACGATCGCGAGATCGCGACGCACATGACCGAGCCCGATCGGCGACGACACGTAGAGGACCTTCTTGCGGCGGCTCGCACCCCGAGTCCAGACGAGCCTGTTCGTTCCCTGTCGCGACCCGGCGCGCATCACGCCACTCGCTCGACGAACTCGCGCACCAGGCGGTTGAACCGCACCGGGTCGCGCAGGTTGGGCATGTGTCCCGAGCCGGCGAACGACACCAACGTGCCGTTCGACAGGCGCGCCGCCTCGGCGCCGATGTCGTGCGATTGGATGCGGTCGTCGGTGCCGTGCACGACCAACGTGGGGCACCGCAGCTCGGCCAGTAGCTCGCTCGCCGGTCGCGCCGGCGCGGGCTGCATCGCCTCCGCCTCCAGCACGTGCGGACCGCTCTCCGCGGCCCACGACACCGCATCCTCGACACCCTTCGTGGAGTGCGGCTCGGAGAACACCTGCTCGAAGAACCACCGTGCGAAGTCGTCGTAGTGGGCGTGCCAGTACGCGAGGTTGTAGCGATCCCACCCCTGCGGATGTTGCGGCGCCGGGTCGAGGAACTGCTCGATGATCTTTGCCCGTTGCGGCAACGCCGGCGCGAGCGGCAGCGAGGAACCGACGAGGACGAGACCGGCGATCGTGTCGGGACGCAACGCCGCCAACTCGAGCGCGTACCACGCCCCACGCGACAGACCGACTGCGACGGCGCGTTCGACACCACACGCATCGAGCACCGCGGCCGCGTCGGCCGCATACGACCGAGGCGTGTAGCGGGTTGGGTCGGTGACGCGGTCCGACCGACCGTTGCCCGGCCCGTCGTACACGACCACGTGGAAGTGGCGCGCCAAGTACGGCACCTGCATCTTCCAGAAGCGGCTGTGGATGATCGTCCACGTCGGCAGCAGCAGGATCGTCGGTCGATCCGCTCGCGCCTCGCCGTACACCTCGTACCCGAGTGCGACGCCGTCGCGCACGACGCGTCCCTCGACGTCGGGGTACCTAGCCCGCACGCCGTTCCTCGTGCGTGCGGAGCAGGAAGCCGATGCTGCGCAACGCCGAACGGCACGGCAGCGTCTCCTCCTCGAACCCGAGCAGGATCATTGTCTCGATCCCGAGGAACGCCGCGCCGACCAGCACCGCCAACTCCTCGGCGGTGAACGGGCCGAGATCACCGAATCGGGGCGCCACCTTCGCCACCGTGGCCGCCAGCAGCTCGAACCACCCCGCCAGGATTCGGCGGACCGCCTCGGAGATCTCCGCGTCGGACCACCCGGCCGCAGTCATCTCCTGCAGCACGCGCACGTACCCCGACCGAAGGTCGTCCTCCAGGAAGTCGCACGCCTGCTCCCACTGCCGCCACACCGGCATCTCCGTGCCGTACAGCTTCGTCTGGCGTTGCAGCAGCTTCGCGTTCTCCTCCGCGAGCACCGCCAGCACGAGGTTCTGCCGCGACCCGAAGTGGTAGTGGATCTGGCTCAGCGGTACGCCCGCGGCATCGGCCACCCGACGGGTCGACAGCCCGGCGTACCCGGAGTCGAGCAATGCGCTCTTGCCGGCGGCCAGGATCTGCGCCCTCGTCTCCATCGTCGTCGCCGCCACGTCGAACCCCCTCGATCGGTCGAACGACCGACACCGTAGACCGACCAACTCGTTCCGTCAAGAGTCCACTCTCGGACAAACCTCTTGACAACCCGCCAACCGTTCGCGACTATTCGGTCGATCGACCGAACGAGCTACCGACCGACGAGAGGAGGAGCAGCGCCGATGAACACGATCGCCACCGCCATCGAGCGACTCGAGACCGCCGTCGAACGGCGGAGCAACTTCGGCGTCGGCACCAGCCGATCGGTCACCGTGCTCGACGACACGCTGCGCTGCACGACCGCGGAAGGGTCGTGGCAGACCGACGCAGACCTCCCGGCCGCACTCGGCGGCACCGGGCTGGCGCCCACACCCGGCGTGTTGCTGCGGGCCGCGCTCGGCAGCTGCATGGCGATGAGCTACCGGCTGCGAGCCGCGAAGCACGGCGTCGAGCTGACGTCGGTCCGGGTGACCGTGGAGGCGGACTCGGAGCTGGCGGGGATGCTGCTGCTCGACACGCCGACCCCTCCCGGCTTCACCGAGATCCGCTACCACGTCGAGATCGAGAGCCCGGCGTCGCCGGACGACGTCCTGCGGATCGTGGACGAAGGCGATCGGCTCAGTCCGCTCCTCGACGTGTGCACCCGCTGCAACGTGGTCCGGCGCACCGTGTCGATCGGCGGTGCCTGATGGACGCCAAGGTGCAGCGTCGGGTGCAACGGCAGGGCTGGGACCGCGCCTCGACGTGCTACGAGCAGTACTGGCAGCAACAGCTGCAGCCGGCGATCGACACGCTGCTCGACCTCGCCTGCCTGCAGCCGGGCGAACACGTCATCGACGTCGCCTGCGGCACCGGCATGGTGACCCTGCCCGCGGCCGCGGGCGTCGCGCCCACCGGTCGCGTGCTTGCCACCGACCTGTCCCCGAAGATGGTCGCCGACGTCGCTACGCGGGCTGCAGCTCTCAGTCTGACCAACCTCACCGCCGAGTGTCGCGACGCGAAACAGCTCGGCGAGCACGCACCGTTCGACGTGGCCCTGTGCTCACTCGGACTGATGTACGTGCCCGACCCGCCCGCCGCGGCGCGCGAGCTCCACCGTGTCGTTCGCCCCGGCGGGCGCACCGTGGTGTCGGTGTGGGGCGAACGATCGAACTGCGGATGGGCCGAGCTGTTCCCCATCGTCGATGCCCGCGTCAGCTCCGACGTGTGTCCGATGTTCTTCGCACTCGGCGCACCGGGCGCTCTCGGGCGCACGCTCGAACGTGCCGGCTTCGTCGACGTCGAGTCCACTCGACTCTCCGTCGAGCTGACCTACGCCAACGACGCCGAAGCCCTCGGCGCGGCGTTCCTGGGCGGGCCCGTTGCGCTCGCGTACTCCCGCTTCGACGACCAGGCTCGGCGCTCCGCCCACGCCGAGTACCTCGCATCGATCGCCGCCTTCGCGGATGGCGATGGCTACCGGGTGCCCGGCGAGTTCGTGATCGCCTCGGCCCGACGCGCCGACTGCAGCCCTGCATCTCACACCAGCACGTCACACGACACGTCACACGACGAGAGAGGAAGTTCCATCCCATGACCATCACCGACACTCCCATCGACAACGGCGTCAACACCGCAGCGTTGCTCGGTGCACGCGACGCCCTCAGCAACGCACCCGAGGCCGCCGACTTCACCTGGCGGGCGAACTGCTCGTGGGTGCACGGCACGTACAGCCGCACCACCGTCGACGGCTTCTCCGGCCTCGGCCAGGAGCACCGCCACCGCAGCACGTTCGTCTTCGATGCCGACCACCCCGAGTGCTTCGCCTCCGAGGACCGCGGTGCGACACCGGTCGAGCACGTCCTCGCCGCGCTCGCCAGCTGCCTCACCGCCGGCGTCGCAGCAGTGGCGCAGCACCGCCAGATCCAACTCCACTCGGTCACCGCGACCGTCGAGGGCAACATGAACGTTCTCGGCATCCCCGGCGCCGACCCGCACACGCGCAACGGGTTCAACAACATCACGGTTCGCTTCGCGATCGCCGCCGACGCGTCACCCGACGAGATCAGGGCCGTGGTCGCCCAGTCGCAGAAGCGATCCGCGGTGTTCGACATCGTCACCAACCCGACCGACGTGACCGTCGAGGTCATCTGACCTCACATCGGGTCGACATCGCGATGCGCACGACCACCGTCATCATCGGCGCCGGCCACGCCGGGCTCGCGATGAGTCGCCGCCTCACCGAACGCTCGCTCGACCACGTCGTGCTCGAGCGCGGTGAGGTGGCGAACTCGTGGCGCACCGAACGTTGGAACTCACTGCGACTGCTCACACCCAACTGGCAGACGCGCCTGCCCGACATGCAGTACGCGGGCGCCGATCCCGACGGCTACATGTCGATGCCCGAGATCGCCGACCTCGTGACCTCGTACGCCCGCGTGGTCTCGGCTCCGGTGCACTCCGGCACCACTGTCACCCGCGTCGCGCGCAATGACGGCGGCTACGAGGTGACGACCAACCACGGCACGTGGAGCTGCGCGACCGTCGTGCTCGCGAGCGGTGGCGCGAACGTCGCCAACGTGCCAGCGATGGCACAGGCTGTGCCGACATCGGTGTCGATGCTCACACCGCTCACGTACCGCTCACCCGCACAGCTCGACGATCGCGGCGTGCTGGTGGTGGGCGCTTCGGCCACGGGCGTGCAGCTCGCCGACGAGATCCAGCGCAGCGGCCGACCGGTCACCCTCGCGGTCGGCGAGCACGTGCGGCTGCCGCGCCGCTACCGCGGACGCGACATCTTCTGGTGGCTGGACACGATCGGCATCCTCGACGAGCGCCACGACCAGGTCGACGACCTCGTCCGCGCGCGCCACGTGCCGTCTCCTCAACTCGTCGGCAGCTGCGACGGACGGACGATCGACCTCAACACCCTCGGCGATCGAGGCGTGCAGATCGTCGGACGCCTGGCGCGCGTGAACGACGGCGTCGCACAGTTCTCCGGGTCGCTCAGCAACACGTGCACGCTCGCCGATCTGAAGATGAACCGCCTCCTCGATCGAATCGATGAGTGGGTGCTGACGACCGGCCGCGACGAGGTGGGCCCGCCTCATCGTTTCGAGCCGACCCAGGTCCCCTCCACGCGGCTGCTCGAGCTCGACCTGCGTGACGGCCGCATCGGCACGATCATCTGGGCCACCGGTTACCGGCCCGACCACTCATGGCTCGATGTGCCCGTACGCGACCGGCACGGCCGCATCGAGCACGACGGTGGCATCGTGACCGCCAGCCCGGGCCTGTACCTGCTCGGCGGCAACCTCCTCCGCCGGCGCCGATCCAGCTACATCAACGGCGCCGAGCACGACACCGCAGAGCTCAGCGCGCACCTGCACGAACACCTCGACACGCTCGCCACCAGCGCCC
>CAZWCU010000256.1:0-5564 GCA_964632715.1 uncultured Bifidobacterium sp.
ACTCGTCGGGCGCGTTGTACGGAGTGTGTGGGTCCCACAGGTGCACGTGGCACAGCCAGTCGTCGCTGCGGCCGTGACGGTCGAGCCAACCGGCAACATCCGGCACCACTTGGTCGGCGCGCTCGATGCCGAAACCGTGCGCGGCGTTCACGACCTCCTGGAACCCGATGGTCCACCACGGCGCGGAGTGACGCAGCGGGAAGCTGGAGAAGGTGGCGGTGCGATAGCCGGCCCAGTAGAAGCGAGCGGCCCACGTCTGTCGTGCCAGCCTGGTCATGAACTGCCGGTCGCCGCCCTCCGGTGCGAGGTCGAGCTCGGCGGCGCGGCCACCGTGGCCGACCACCCCGGTGCGGGTGCCGAAGCGGCCGGTGCACAGCGCGGTGCGGCTCGGCAGGCACGGCACATCGCTCGCGTAGACCTGGTCGAAGCGGACTCCCTGCGCGGCGAGCGCGTCGATGTGCGGGCTGGTGGGCCGGTGGTATCCGTAGCACCCGAGGTGGTCGGGGCGCAGCGTGTCGATGTCGATCAGGAGGATGCGCATGGCGGCGGGAGCTTACGCAACGCAACACGACCGACGAGGGTGCCGTGTCGACCACTGCGGGTGAACTAGGTTCCGCGAGGCCACACACGTTCGCTGAGTCGGCGCGGGCGCGGGAGGAGGCGATGCGATGCCCCAGCAACACGAACTGCACGACGACGCGATGCTCGCCGACATCCTGAACCGGATGCCCGAGCGTGTCGTGCGCTTCCGATTGCCCGAGCGCACCATCGTGTACTGCAATCCGTCGTGGGCGCACGGCCACGGCTCCACGCCCGCCGAGATGATCGGCCGGCGGATGGACGACCTCCTCACGGACGGCGAACTGGTCGGCTTGCACCACCAGTTGGGGCGGCTGAATCCCGACACCCCGGTGCTCGCCGACGACGTGCCGCGCCCGGCCCCGGAGGCACCCGGGCGCTGGATCGCGTGGATGGACCAGCTGCTCGAGCAGGGCACCGAGGTGCTCGCGGTGGGCCGAGACGTGACCGAGCTGCACCGCACCGCGCTGGCGTTGCGCGCGAGTGAAGAGCGATTTCGCGACCTCGCGGACCGCTCCGCAGATGTCGTGTTCCACCTGGCGCAGCACCCGAGCCCGCATCTCACCTACCTCAGCCCGTCGGTCGAGTACCTGCTCGGGTACACCCCCGAGGAGTTGATGTCGGACTTCGGTCGCTTCCTGCGGATCGTCGACGACGAGGGGCGCGCACGGTTGGTGGCGGCGCTCGCCGGAGGTCCCATCCTGCAACGCTTCGACTTCACGTTCCGCCGCGCCGACGGCCGCGAAGTCGTCGGTGAGCTGAACATCACGCCGCTGCCCGACGGCATCCAGGGCATCGGTCGCGACGTCACCGAGATCCGAGCGCTGCAGCGACAGCTCGCCGACCTCGCACTCCGCGATCCGCTGACGGGCCTGGCCAACCGGCGGCTGCTCGACGAGTTCATGGCGGAGGCGATCCCTCGTGCTCGCCGCGCGAAGACCGAGCTCTCGGTCGCGTTCCTCGACCTCGACAACTTCAAGCAGCTCAACGACACGCACGGTCACGATGTCGGCGACGCGGTGCTGCAGGAGCTGGCGCGGCGGATGCTGGCCACGGTGCGCGGCGCCGACGTGGTGGCCCGCATCGGAGGCGACGAGTTCGTCGTGGTCCACGAAGTCGACCGGATCACCGACGACCGCCTGCTCGAACGGATCGACGAATCGATCTCGGCGCCCATCCGGATCACCGACGACCTGTGGGTGCGCTGCCGCGTCAGCATCGGGCGCGCGAGCACCAGCGACGTGGGGTGGGACCCAGCCGCGCTGGTCGCTGCCGCGGATGCGGCGATGTATCGCGTGAAGCGGACGCGCCATCACGGAGGTGAGCGCCGATGACTCCCGTCGATCCCGACGAGCGGTACATGAACTGGTTCGACCTGCCGGTGCCGATCTGGGCCTACGACGTGGAGACGCTGGCCTTCGTCGCGGTCAACGACGCCACCGTGCGCACCTACGGGTGGACTGCCGACGAGTTCCTGACGATGACGATCGAGCAGATCCGCCCTGCCCACGACGTGGAGCGACTGCACGAGATCATCGCCGGCCACGGATCCGACTACAACGACGTCGGCATCTGGAAGCACCTCACCAAGACCGGACGGCTGCTCACGGTGCGCGTGGTCGTCCATGCGAGCACGCTCCACGGTCGTGCCGTCAGGTTCGTCGCCGCGCTCGACGTCACTGCGCTTGCGCTCGCCGAAGCTCGAGCGGCCGGTTCCGCTGCGCTCGACCGACTCTCCGCAGGGGTCTCGTTCGCCGAATTCCTCGCCGCGGTGCCGAAGATCCTCGCCGATGCGACGACCAGTCGGTACGCCAGCTTCCGTCTGCCGGCTCGTCATCGCGATGCGCTCGACGTGTCGACGGAGTTCGGCGAAGCCCTCGAGACGGGAGCGCCGGCGCTGACCGTGCCCACCCGGATCGGCGGCGAGCTGGTTGCGGAGGTGGTCGTGGCGGGCAAGCCCGGCGCATACGACCATCACGACATCGACACCCTCGAGTTGCTCACCGGCGATGTGCTGCGTGTGGCAGAGCGCGAACGCGTGACCACCGAGTTGGAGGCGGCCGCCGAACGCCAGGGGCGCGCACTGTGGGCGACCATCGAAGCGCTGTCGAAGGCCGCAGAGATCCGCGACTCGTACACCGCGGGCCACCAGCGACGGGTCGCGGCGCTGGCGGTGGAGATCGGTGCCGTCCTCGGTCTCACCGAGTTCGATCTCGATGGGCTCTACGCGGCGGGCATGCTCCACGACCTCGGCAAGCTGGGCGTGCCTGCGGAGATCCTCGTCACGCCGCGCCGTCTGTCCGCGCTCGAGTTCCAGCTCATCCAGACGCACGTGAAGGTGGGCGCCGACACGCTCAGCGGCATCCCGTTCCCCTGGCCGGTGGCCGATGTCGTCCGTCAGCACCACGAACGTCTCGACGGCTCCGGCTACCCCGCAGGCCTCACCGACCGCGACATCATTCCGGCCGCGCGCATCATCGCCGTGGCCGACGTGGTGGAAGCGATGGTGTCGCATCGGCCGTACCGCCCGGCGTTCCCGATCCACAAGGCGCTCACCGAACTGCGCGACGGCGCCGGAATCCGCTACGACGCCGACGTCGTGCGCGCGTGCGAGGAAGCCATCCACCGCAACGGCGACGCGCTGCCCGTCGACACGCAGCGAGAGTGGTCCGGCCGCACCTCGCGCTGAGTGCGCCGTCAGAGGCTGGCGGCCACCGCTCGTGTGAGCCGGTGCACGGCTTCTCCCAGCTGCTCCGGCGCCAGCGTGGAGTACGAGAAGCGAGCGTTCGAATCGGGGCGCTGGTCGATGGTGAACGCGTTGCCGGGCACGAACGCCACGCCTTGCTCGACCGCGTTGCGCAGCAGCACCGTTGTGTCGGGGATGCCGTCGAAACGGGTCCACAGGAACATGCCGCCATCGGGCCGGTGGAACCTGATGTGCTCGCCGAGCTCGGCGTCGAGCGCATCGGCCAGCGCCGCACAACGGTCGCGGTACATCGGCACGATGCGCGCCTTCTGCTCGTCGAGCCAGCCGGGCTTGCTGACCACGTTCGCGAGCAGCAGCTGAGCGAAGCTGGAGGTGTGCAGGTCGGCGGCCTGCTTCGCGCGGGCCACCCAACCCATCACCTCCGGCGGACCGATCATCCAGCCGACGCGGAAGCCGGGCGCGACGATCTTGGAGAACGTGCTCAGGTAGACCACACGATCGGTGAAGCTCGCCACGGGCGGCAGCGGGTCGCCGTGGAAGCGGATGGCGCCGTACGGATCGTCCTCCACGACGAGCAGGTCGTACTGGTCCGCCAACGCAGCGAGCTGACGCCGGCGGGTGAGCGACATGGTGGCGCCCGACGGGTTGTGGAAGTTGGGCACCACGTAGATGAGCTTCGGGCGAAGGCCGGCGGCCAACTGGTCGGCGAGCACGTCGACCTGCATGCCGTGCTCGTCGCCGGGGATCACCTCGAAGCGCGGCTCGAACAGCTCGAACGCCTGCACGGCACCGAGGTACGCGGGCGACTCGGACACCACCACGTCGCCCGGGTCGACGAGCACCTTCGCGAGGAGGTCGAGCGCCTGCTGTGAACCGTGTGTGACGACGATCTGTCCGTCGACCGCGACGGGGCGGCCGAGCTCGACCGAGTAGTGGTCGGCGATCCACTGGCGCAGTTCGATCACGCCGTCGGTGGCGCTGTACTGCACCACCCGCGGGCCGTACTCGCTGAGCAGCCGATCGGCTTCACGCCGGAGGTCGCCGAGCGGGAAGCTGTCGGGCGTCGGCAGACCACCGGCCAGCGAGAGCATGTGGCTCATCTCGGTCAGCTTGAGCAGATCTCTGATGGCCGACGAGCGGAGACCCTTGGTGCGGTTGGCGAAGGTGTACGACATGGCTGCTCTCGGGATCGCAGGAACGAGTGCACGGTAGTTGGCCGCGAGTCGGCGTGGTCGCCCGGATGCACATGGGAAGGGGTGCTGTCACCACCAGCGATCGTGGCGCGCAGCGTCGCTCGAGCGCTGCGCTCAGGTGGTGCGCGGGAACAACCCGTCGACGAACTGGTCCGCGGGGAATCGTTCGGTGGTGTCCTCGAGCTGCACACCGAAGCTGTTCAACGCCATCGACACCAGCGTGTACTGCCCGACCGCGAACACGAGGTCCATCAGTTGCTGTTCGCTCCATCGAGCGGCGAGTGCCTTCCACGTCGGGTCGTCGATGAAGTGGTCGCGCACCAGTTGGTCGGTGGCCTGCAGCAGTTCCCGGTCGGCTTCGTTCCACGACGGGTCGGTGGCGCCGACGGTGATGGCCTGCACCTCGGCGTCGGTGAGACCGGCGTGACGACCGATGGCCACGTGCTGCGCCCACTCGTACCCGGACCGGCAGAGGAAGCCGGTGCGCAGGATGACCAGCTCGCGTTCGCGGGCGGGGAGCGTGGAGCCGTTGAGCACGTGATTGGCGAACACCATCCAGCGCTTCAACAGCTTGGGGTGTCGCGCAATCGTGGTGAACACGTTGAGCAACGGTCCGCGGGCTGCGTTGGCGGCCAACGCGGGTCGCGAGTCATCGGTCCAGTCGGCTTCGGTGACGGGCAGGATTCGAGGCTGTCGCAGACGCATGGCCGAGATCCTTGCAGCTCACGCCGGCTGCAGCGTCGCCTCACCGAACGGCGACGCGAACCGCTCGCACCAGATGAGCACGGTGTCGTACACGGCGAGGTCGACACCCGCGGGGATCTCGTAGTTCTGGTCGCCGATGTTGCCCTTCAACGCGCCCAGGCTGACGTGGTCGCTGACGCCACCGGCGGCGCTGTTCACCAGGTACACCTTCAGGTCCGGGCCGTTGTCGGTCTCGAACTGTTCGAAGCGCAGGAACCGCTGCCCGCTGCCGTTGCCGAGCACGATGGCCGTGCCCGCGGTGGGGTGGTTGCGCGACACGAACGACCCGGTTGCCTCGGTGACCGGCTGTGGCGTCGTTGTCGTTGGTGTGATGGTCGTCG
>CAZWCU010000257.1:0-5511 GCA_964632715.1 uncultured Bifidobacterium sp.
CCAGCCACGCGTGGCACGAGCCGATGGTGGGATGGCCGGCGAACGGCAGCTCGGTGGTGGCCGTGAAGATGCGCAGCAGGTAGTCGGCCGCGGGGTCGGTGGGCGGCAGCAGGAACGTGGTCTCGGAGAAGTTGGTCCAGCGCGCGAAGCGCTGCATCTCGTCGGCGGTCAGGTCGCTGCCGTCGAGCACGACGGCGAGCGGGTTGCCGCGGTACGGCACGGCGGTGAACACGTCGACTTCGGCGAAGGTGCGCTGCATCCGGTCAGTGTGGCACCGCGCCCCGTGCGGCCCGGCCTTGTTTGCGGTCGCAACCGTGGAGCCACCGAACCATACGTACGGACCGGTGGCTCCACAGTTGCGCGAGCAACGGGAATGGCGACGGTCAGGCGAAGGCGGCGGCGAGCACGTCGGCGTAGGTGTCGGCGAGGTGGAACGTCATCTCGTCGCGGACGCGCTGCGGCACGTCCTCCAGGTCCGGTCCGTTGCGCTTCGGCAGCACCACTTCGGTGAGCCCGGCACGGTGCGCCGCCAGCACCTTCTGCTTCACGCCGCCGATCGGCAGCACCTTGCCCTGCAGCGTGATCTCGCCGGTCATGCCCACGTTGGGCTTCACCAGCTTGCCGGTGAGCAGGCTGACGAGCGCCGTGGTCATGGTGACGCCGGCCGACGGGCCGTCCTTGGGAACGGCACCGGCGGGCACGTGCACGTGCACGCGCTTGGCCATCGCCGCCGGGTCGACACCCAGCTCGGTGGCGTGCGAGCGCACGTACGACAACGCGATGTGTGCGCTCTCCTTCATCACGTCGCCGAGTTGACCGGTGAGGGTGAGCGTGGGCTCACCGTCCTGTGTCAGGTCGAACGCAGTGGTCTCGATGAACAGCACGTCGCCGCCCATGCCGGTGACGGCGAGGCCGGTGGCGATGCCGGGCACGTTGGTGCGCTCGGGAATGGAGTCGTCGACCTTCTGGCGGCCGAGCCACTCGCGCACGTCGCCGGCGTCCACCTGCACGGGAGGTGTCTGCTGTGCGGTGGCCACCTTCGCGGCGATCTTGCGGGAGAGCTTGCCCAGCTCGCGCTCCAGCGACCTCACGCCGGCTTCGCGGGTGTAGCCGCTGATGGTGGCGCGCACCGCCTCGTCGGCAACGGTGACCTCATCGGCCGTGAGGCCGGCTCGCGACAGCTGACGCGGGAGCAGGTAGCGCTGGGCGATGAACACCTTCTCGTCCTCGGTGTAGCCGTCGAGCCGGATGAGGTCCATGCGGTCGAGCAGTGGTGCGGGGATGGTGTCGGCCACGTTTGCCGTGGCGATGAACACCACCTGCGACAGGTCGAGCTCGACCTCGAGGTAGTGGTCGCGGAACGTGTGGTTCTGCGCAGGGTCGAGCACTTCCAACAGCGCTGCAGTGGGGTCGCCGCCCCAGCCACCGGGGCTGAGCTTGTCGACCTCGTCGAGCAGCACCACCGGGTTCATGCTGCCGGCCTCGATGATGGCGCGCACGATGCGGCCCGGCTGGCTGCCCACGTACGTGCGCCGGTGACCGCGGATCTCGGCCTCGTCGCGCACGCCACCGAGTGCGACCCGCACGAAGTTGCGGCCCATCGACTTCGCGATGGACTCGCCGAGGCTGGTCTTGCCGACGCCGGGAGGCCCGACGAGCGTCATCACGCTGCCGGCCGCGCGCGAGTCGCCGTCGTCGACGCCGCGGTCCGCGCGCAGCTTGCGCACGGCGAGGAACTCGACGATGCGGTCCTTCACGTCGTCGAGGCCGTAGTGGTCGGCGTCGAGCTGCGCGCGAGCGTCGTCGAGCGCGAGCTGGTCGGGCGTGCGAGTGGCCCACGGCAGTTCGAACACGCGGTCGAGCCACGTGCGCACCCAGCTGTGCTCGGGCGACTGCGCGCTCATCCGCTCCAGCCGGTCGATCTCCTTGGCCACGAAGTTGGAGGTCTTCTCCGGCAGCTGACCCTCGAGCTCGACGAGCTTGGTGCGGTACTCGCCCACCACGTCGTCGTCGCCCTCGCCGAGCTCCTTGCGGATGGCGGCGAGCTGCTGGCGCAACAGGTACTCGCGCTGCTGCTTGTCGACCCCTTCGGTGACGTCGGCGCGGATCTGCGCGGTGACCTGCAGCTCGGCGAGGTGCTGCTTCGCCCACTCGGTGAGCAGCGCGACACGCGCATCCACCTCGACCGCGTGGAGCACCGCAGACCGCTGTGCATCGTCGACCTCGCTCCACGACGTGACCGCGTCGGCCAGCGCACCCGGCTCGGCGATGGTGCGCAGGATCTCGGGCAGTCGCCGGCTCTGGCGCAGCTTGGCGATCTCCTCCAGCACCACGCGCAGCTCACGAGCGGCGGCCTCCACCCGTGGGCTGGGACGGCTCTCGGTGACGAGTTCGACCTCGGCGTGGTCGGCGCCGCGTTCACTGGAGTGCACGGCGTGCACCCGCACCCGCTGCTGCGCCTGCAGGATGGCGGCCAGCCCACCGTTGGGCAGCGTGGCCGTGTCGGGGACCGTGGCGACGACGCCCAGCGCGTCGCCCGCCGCGGCGAGCAGCACCACTCGGCCGTCGGCGCGGTTGGCGGCCTCGACGGCTGCGCGCGCCTGCTGCTGGTCGAGCGAGATGGTGACGACCGTGCCGGGCAGCACCACCGAGGGCAGTCGGAGCACGGGCAGGGTGAGTGTGGGCTCGGGGCGAGCGGCGGCGGTGGACGAGTCGGTGCGTGTGTCAGCCATGGCCCCAACGTAGCGTCATGAAACTTGATTGCAACCGACTCAAGTCATGTGATGCGTCACTCCACCTTCGGTGGGTCCTTCAGTGCGAAGTAGGCGACGACCAGCCCGCCGAGCAGCAGGAACAGGAAGAAGCTGCGCAACAGCCAGCGCAGCGTGCCGATGACCAGGCCGAACCCCCAGAACACGAGCAGTGCGACGATGAGCCAGCCGATGACCGTGCCGAGTGCGGACTTCATGCCGCCAGCGTACGTCCACGTCCACGTCGTCCGGACCCGCCCGTCTCCCTGTCACGGTTCCGCGCCCACGGGCGCGACGCCCGGACACGTCCGTCAGGGTCTCGCGCCCGTGGGGGCCGAGGCGGACAGCACTGTCCGGGTTTCGCGCCCAACCTGCCGGGGGTGGGCGGGGTCGGCCGGGTCGGGTCGGCCGGGTCGGGACGGCCGGGTCGGGTCGGCGGGTGGGACCGCGGGTGGGTCGGCGGGTGGGCGACCGGTCAGGCGGGGGTGGTGAGGGCGGCGGCCTTGGCGAGCGCGTCGTCCCACGAGGCGCCGGCGGCGAGCAGTGCGCGGAAGGGCATCACCATGCGCGGCATGCTCACGCCGAGCACGCCGCGCAGCCGGTCGTCGTGGCCGTACAGCGCGGCGAAGGCGCCGTCGGTACTGCCGGCGAACACGTGCACCTGGTCGTCGCCGTGTGCCCGGCCGACGAACTGGATGCGGCTGTCGAACTGGTCGCTCCAGAAGAACGGCACCGACACGAACGGCGTCGGCTGTTCGCCTCGCGTCACGGCCAGCAGGTTCGATGCCGCGGCAGCACCTTGCTCCGCCGCGTTGGTCCAGTGCTCGACGCGCATCTCCTCGTCGTCGAAGCCGGCGAACGCGCCGTTCGGCCAGCGGGCACAGTCGCCCGCCGCGTACACACCGGGCACGCCGACGTTGAGCGTCGCGTCGCACACGATGCCGTCGCGCAGGGTGAGCCCGCTGCCGTCGAGCCACTCGGTGGCTGGTGCGACGCCGACGCCGACGAGCACCACGTCGCTCTCGATCACGGAGCCGTCGGCCAACTGCACGCCGGCGACGCGACCGCCCTCGCCGACGATGCCGGCCACCTGCACGCCGCAGCGCAGGTCGACGCCGTGGCGGCCGTGCACGCTCGCCACCGCGGCGCCCATCTCCACGCCGAGTCCGCGGATGAGCGGCGACGGCGCGCCTTCGAGCACGGTGACCTCGCATCCCAGCGCGCGGGCTGTGGCCGCCGCCTCGAGCCCGATGAAGCCGGCCCCGATGACCGTGAGGCGTGCCGTCCCCCCGGCGATGCGGTCGCGCAGGTCGATGGAGTCGGCCATCGTGCGCAACTCGACCACGCCGTCGAGCGCCGGCTGACCGGGCAGCCGCCGCGGCGCGGCGCCGGTGGCGATGACGAGCCCGTCGAACGTGAGCGCCGCGCCGTCGTCGAGGGTCACCGTGCGCTGCGCGGTGTCGAGCGCGGTGGCCCGCACGCCGAGTCGCAGATCGAGGTGCAGCGAGTCGAACTCGTCGGCCTTGCGCAGCCGGACGCGCTCGGTCTCCCACTCTCCGGCGAGCACCTTCTTGGACAGTGGCGGGCGGTCGTAGGGCACCTCACGCTCGGCGCCGACCAACGTGATGCGGCCCTCGAAGCCGCCCTCGCGAAGGGTCTCGCAGGCCCGCAGACCGGCGAGCGAGGCGCCGATGACGACGACGTGGCCAAGCGTGTGGTCGGACATCGTCACGCGGTGCACACGTCGCAGTGCACGTCGGCGATCGTCTCGCCGGCGAGCAGTGCCGTGACCCAGTCGACGAGCAGCACGCCGTCGACGGTCTGCGTGTAGAACTCGTCCTTGCCCAGGATGGTGTGGCTGTCACCCGGCGAGATGTAGCTGAGGAGCGTCACCCCGCCGGCTTCCACCTGTGCCTCGTTCTGGTCGATGAGCGAGACCAGGTCGTCGGCAGGGATGCCGGCGAGTCCCGCGAAGAACACCTGGGTCTCGTCGAACGCGTAGTCATGTCGGGCGAACGTGATGTCGGGGTCGTGGGTGCCGGCCTTGATGAACAGTCCGGGGAAGCTCCAGGTCTCGGTGGTGACGCCGGCGTTGACCGGCCAGTCGGGAACCGCGTTCATCGTGCCCCACACGTCCCCGATGACCCCGTTGATGCCGGGGATGTCGGGATAGGCGCCCGAGCCGTCGGCCAGCACCGTGATCCGCGCGTCGGGGAACAGGTCGCTGGCGAGCCCGGCGTACAGCGGCGACGGCACCGAGCCCGCGCTCTCGCCGGCGACCACGATCTCGGCGGCGTCGGGATATCGCTCGAGGGTGGTGGACAACGCGTTGGTGCCGTTCACGTAACCCTTGTGCTGGATGACCACGCCGCCGCCGTAGTCGTGCTCGGTGTTGCCGATGTGCACGTCGCCGGTGCAGTACGGCACGAACACGATGGTGTGGTCGGCGAACGGGTTCAGCGGGTTGGCGAAGTCGAAGATGCCTGTGGGGCTGCGGAACTCGCCGAAGTCGTCGCCGTATCGAACACTCGTCGTGTAGGTCGGGTTGGCCGGGTCGCAGGTCTCGGCGGTGAAGCACGCGCCGCCGCCCTCCATGAAGAACAGCACCTTCGTCGGGTCCGCCTCGCGGATGTAGAACGAGAACTCGCTGCCGTCGCTGCACATGCAGTCGGCGGGGGCGACCACGCGCTCCCACCCCGCAGCCGGTTCGACCGTGGTGGCGGGCTCGGTGGTGGTCGGCTCGGTGGTGGCCGCGGGGGTC
>CAZWCU010000258.1:0-3775 GCA_964632715.1 uncultured Bifidobacterium sp.
GTTGCCGACGATCACCGGGCATGCCGTGTCGGTGCACATCCAGTCGCTGGTGGGCACGAAGTTCGCCTGGTACTGCTCGGCCAGGTCGCGCTCCACGCCGAGCCGGCCGGGCTTCACCGCTTCGCTGCGCGAGTTCACGCAGCGAGGAACGTTCGACAGGTTGCCGGCGAGGCAGTTGGGTACGACCTCGCGCGGGGTGGCCGAGTCGCCGAGCAGCAGCACGTGATCGGCGAGCGGGCGCACCTTCGCCAACGTCAGGTCGAGTCCCTCGCGCCACACCGTGTCGGGGTCGCGACCGGCGGCGGAACCGACCTGCTTGTAGCGGTACGACGACATGATCACCAGGTCGGGCTGCATGGCGCCGATGCGTTCGATCACACGCTCGCGCCACACCGCGCAGTCCGTGCCGTTCGGGTCCTGCGAGGTGGGGATCTCCACGTGCGGGCAGGCCTTCTTGGTGTGCACGATCAGGCGCCAGCCGTTCTGCGCGGCCACGGTGTGCAACCCGGGCATCCACTCCGCAGCGTGGGAGTCGCCGAACAGCACGATCACGGTGCTGCCGTTGGGGTCGCCGTAGATGCAGTCCTTGGGCTGGTTGTTGCCGACGTCGAGGATGCAGCCGTTGTCGTAGATCTGCGGGAGGTCGTCGCTCGCGCTACCGAGGCTGGGGTTCAGGTTGTCGGGCACCGAACCGATGGCCAGCGCCTCGGTGAGCACCGGCAGGTTCGCCGCGACGAGCGCAGCCAGCGCGGGCGGGTTGTCCTTGGATGCGTCGGCGACGCGCACGGGGGTGGTCGTGGTGGTCGCCGCGAGCGTGGTGGTCGTGTCGCCGGGCGGCACCGACGTGCCCGGCACGGTCGTGGCGGCCGTGGAGTCGGGCGCACTGCCGCCGACCGACGCGAGCGTCACCTCGGCCACGGTGCCACCGGCCGACAGCGTGGGCGGGTTGTTGAGCAGCAGCGCGCCGGCGCCGACGCCGAGCAGCACCACCCATGCGCCCATCACCAGGCTGCGCGTGGCGTCCTTGGCGAGTGCCGGCGAGAAGCGGACGGGGTTCTCGATGAAGTGCTGACTCACCGCCGCGAGACCCACCGATCCCAGCAGCAGTGCGAGGCGCGCTGCGACCGACAGGCCGGCGATCTCGCCGTTGGTGCCCCACTTGCGGCCGGCGAGCACCAGCATCGGGAAGTGCCACAGGTAGATGGCGTAGGAGTGCGCGCCCAGCCACTGCAACGGCCGAGCCCGCAGCAGCAGCAGCGGGCCCTGCGGTGCATCGACCGAGCCGGCGACGACCACGAACATCGTCGCGACCACGGGTAAGACCGTGACGTACCCGGGGAACAGCGGCGTGTCGACGTACACGATCGCCATCACGACGATCGCTCCGAGCCCTGCCCAGCCGAGCACACCTGCGATCTGCTTCGCGGCGGGGCTCATCCGCAGAAGCCACGCGGACGACAGGGCGAGCGCGGCGCCGGACAACAGCTCCCACGCACGTGCCGGCAGCATGAAGAACGCCCAGCTCTGTGAGGTGGGGCTGCCGTAGGTGAGACGGATGCACACCACGAGCGACACCAGCCACATCACCGCGATGATGCCCACCAGCACCGCGCGACGGACGCGCGCGAAGCGCACGAGCAGCAGCAGGATGCTCGGCCAGACGAGGTAGAACTGCTCCTCCACCGCCAGCGACCAGAAGTGCAGCAGCGGCGACTCCTTCAGCCCCTGCGCGAGGTAGTCGGTGCCCACGTTCCAGAACCGGATGTTGGCGACGAACAGGCTGGCGGCGACCGCGTCGTGCGCGACGTCGGCCTGTGACAGGCCGTCGAGCATCAGCCGGCTGGCGATGAGGGTGACGATGACGACCAGGAACGACGCTGGCAGCAGCCGACGCGCGCGGCGCGCCCAGAAGTGCGAGAGCGAGATGGTGCCGGTGGTGGCCAACTCGCGCAGCAGCAGCGAGGTGATCAGGTAGCCGGAGAGCACGAAGAACACGTCGACGCCGATGAGGCCGCCCGAGGCGATGGTGAACTTGGCGTGGTACAGCAGCACGAGCAGCACCGCGACCGAGCGCAGGCCTTCGATGTCGGGCCGGAACGTTCCGACGCGTGGTTGGTCGGTGAGCGCGGGCGGCGGCACGGTGGGGGTGGCGGTGCGTCGCACCGGTTCCTGGCCATCGTGGTGGCGCGACCAGTCGGCCTTCTTCACCCACCAGGCGGCGAACAACGCAGCGAAGGCGATGCCCACCAGAACGGATTCCACGGGTGGCGAATCTAGTGCACCACCTCGCCGACGGCCCTGCTCTCCACCGGTGAGGGGCGGCGTGCGTTCTGCGCCCAGGGTGGGCACTCGGCTCGGGGCGGGGTGTTGCCGGGGTGAGGGTCCCTTCGCGGAACTCTGGTCGCGTTCTGTCTCGCAGATGGAGACGAAACGCGACCAGAGTTCGGAGCGACGCACTGTGCACCGAGTGGAGCGCTGGCGTCCGTCCCGGACATGACGCGTCACTAGATTGCGGACATCTCACTCCTTCGAACGCGGCACAGGTGACGCTCATGACCTCCACCATCGATCAGGCCTCCGACACACCGTTGAAGTGGCACCTGCGCGGCAACTGGGCGCCGGTGCTCGACGAGCGCACCGACACGGAGTTGCGAGTGGAGGGCTCCATCCCCACCGAGCTGCAGGGCGTCTACCTGCGCACCGGCCCGAACCCGAGCACCGGCAGTTCGCCGCACTGGTTCTTCGGCGACGGGATGGTGCACGGCGTGCGCCTCGCCGGCGGGCGGGCCGAGTGGTACCGCAACCGGTTCGTGGAGACGCCCAACATCAGCGACCCGTTGCCCGACCCGATGGCCGGCATGGGCGACCTGAGCCGGGGCACCGGCAACACCAGTGTGCACGTGCACAACCGCGAGATCCTGTGCCTCGAGGAGGGGCACTGGCCGTGGCGCATCGACGCCGAGCTCAACACGCTGGGTGTGCAGAACTACGGCGGCGCGCTCACGTGCGCGATGACCGCGCACCCGAAGGTGTGCCCCATCACCGGCGAGCTGCTGGCGTTCAGCTACCTCAACCCGGGCCCGGAACCGCTGCGCTACATCCGGGTGAGTGCGGGCGGCGAGCTCGAGCAGTTGGAGAGCATTGCGCTGCCGAAGATCGTGATGATGCACGACTTCAACGTCACGCAGCACTACGTCGTGTTCATGGACCTACCGGTGTGCTTCGACCTGGCAGCGCTCGACTCCGGCCTGCCGTTCCGGTTCAACCGCGACAACGGTGCGCGTCTGGGCGTGATGCCGCGCCACGGTGGCAACGCCAACGTCCGATGGTTCGAGATCGAACCGTGCTACGTGTTCCATCCGGTCAACGCCCATGAGGACGGCGACACGATCGTGCTGCACGTGTCGCGCATGCTGGAGGCGTTCGGCACCAGCAACGACGACTACGCCGAGGTCGGGCGGCTGCACAAGTGGACCATCAACCTCTCCACCGGCACCGTCACCGAGGAGGCCGTCGACGACCGACCCGGCGACTTCGGCCGCGTGAACGATCGCATGATCGGCCTCGATGCCACGTACGCGTACCTGATGGCGCTCGCCGGCGAGGGCAATGCGGAGGAGCCGGTGTACGGATCGTCGCTGTACAAGTACAACCTGCACGACGGCACGTGCGTCGAGCACCACCTCGGCGACGGGGTTCGCGGCGCCGAGCCGGTGTTCGCTCCCGCCGTCGACGCCCACGGCGATGAAGACGCGGGCTGGGTGATCAGCCTCTC
>CAZWCU010000258.1:3875-5510 GCA_964632715.1 uncultured Bifidobacterium sp.
CCGGAACTGGTGGCCGCGATGCACGCCGAGCGCACTCGCCGCCTCCGTCAGCTGAGCCGCACCCGCCGCCCCCGCCCGGGCTACGACGACCGCCGCTGGGACTGAGGCCGCCGTGCAACTGCAACCGGTCATCAACTCCGTGCAGGCCGTGCTGATCGGCCAGGGCCCGCTCGCCGGCGGCGACGTCGCCGTCGAGGAGGCCATCGAGCACCTCGTCAACGCCCTCGGCCCGGCTCTCCGCCAGGCGGCGATGGAGCTCGCCGATCAGGCGGCCTGCGAGGTGCGAGCCCAGCTCCCCGACCGCCAGGTCGACCTCGTGCTGTCCGAGGGCGACCCCAGCCTGCGCATCACCGAGGCGCCCACGGTGGTCGACGTCTCCACCACCGAAGACCTCGACGCTCGCATCACCCTGCGGGTCACGCCCACCTTGAAGAACCTCATCGAAGACGCGGCCGAGACAGCCGGCGCCTCCGTGAACGGGTGGGTGCTCGACGCCCTCTCCAAGCGGGCCCGCAAGTCGCCGTCGAGCCACGGCTTCCGCACCACCCACAGCTTCGATCTCTAGGGTGACCGACATGACCCGTCAGGAACAATGGTCGGTCGGCGAGCGCCCGGCGCTCGACATCGGTGTGCCGGTCGGCTTCATCGACGTGCGCACCGGCGACGCCGGCATCATCCAGCTCACCCTCGAGTCCGCGGCCGCGGCCGACTTCGAGATCACCAACACCGGCGACCGGGTCTCGGTGCGCCACCCCTCGCGCTGGTCGCTGCGCGGCCGCAACTGCCGGCTCACCGTCACGGTGCCCGCCGGCACCGACGTCACCGTCGACTCCGCGTCTGCAGAGGTGCGGCTCACCGGTCGCTACGGCGCAGTACGCGTGCGCACCGCGTCGGGCGACATCCAGGTGGACCGCGCGCTGCGGCTCGACGTCACCACTGCGTCGGGCACCATCGCCTGCGGCACGGTCGACGGCGACACCAGCCTGTCGTCGGTCTCCGGCGACTGCACGCTGAAGTCGGTCGACGGCCGGCTCGACGTCACCGTCACCTCCGGCGACCTGCGCGTCGACACGTGCGCGGGCGACATCTCCATGGCCTCCACCAGCGGCTCAGCGCGCATCGGCCATTGCGGCGGCAACGACATCTCGGTGCGGTCCATCTCCGGCGACGTGCGCCTCGGGCTGCCCAGCGGCATCCGAGTGGAGGCCGACCTCTCCACGGTGAGCGGTCGGGCGCAGCTGCCAGAGCCGGCCCCCAGCGGTGGCGACCGGCGACCGGTGCGCCTGATGGTGAAGACCGTCTCGGGCGACATCCGCCTCGAACGCTCGAACTGAACCGCTCAGCGCACCGACACGCGCTGCTCGGCCAGCTCTTCGGCGAAGTGGCAGGCCACCTGGTGGCCGGGGCGCAGCTCACGCAGCGTGGGCTGCTCCTCGGCGCAACGCGGCTGCACGAACGGGCAGCGGGTGCGGAAGCGGCAGCCGCTGGGCGGGTCGGCGGGTGAGGGCAGGTCGCCCTGCAGCACGGTGCGCTGGCGGCGGTCTTCCACCACCGGGTCGGGCACGGGCACGGCCGACAGCAGCGCCAGCGTGTACGGGTGCAGCGGCTCGGCGTAGAGGCGGTCGGCCGGCGCAC
>CAZWCU010000259.1:0-5424 GCA_964632715.1 uncultured Bifidobacterium sp.
TACTCGCCGGTCTCCAGGCGCAGCTCGCGGTAGCCCTCGGCGACGGCAGCGGCCTCGATCGTGGCGAGCACGGCAGCGCCGAGCTTGTTGCCACGGTGGTCGGGGTGCGACCACATCCGCTTCACTTCCGCCGCGCCGGGCGCCTCGTCGATGCGGCGATAGGCACCGCACGCCACGGGTACTCCGTCGAGGTAGGCGACGTAGAACGCACCGTTGCCGGGCTCCACGTGTTCGGCGGCGAGGTGGAAGAAGTTGCTGCCGCCCTGCGGCGTTCGCGCCTTCAGCTCCACATTGAGTCGCCCGATCATCGCCGCGACCTCGGGGTGGTCGAGCTCGCGTGCCACCACCGCCAGCGTGGGGAACTGCTGGCCCATCTCGAACGCGAACGGTGACGGTCCGAACCGGTCGATGAACTGCAGGCGCGCCTTCGCGTCGTCGAGCGTGGGCAGCGTGCCGGCAGGGATCCACCACATCGCAGTGACCGACCCTGCTTCGAACCAGTCGGCGCGCGTGCGGAAGAAGTCGCGGTGCACGCCGCGGTAGACGAAGTCGCGCAGCTGCGCCAGGCTCTCCCACACGCTGAGATTGGGAATCGTGAGCGGGTTGGGGAACGCTCGGATGGAGGTGGCGTTGCCCTCCTCGGTCTGCAGGCGCCAGACGAAGCCCGGCGACGACTCGGCCAGCGCGTTCACCGGGTCGAGTCCCTCGGCGAACGGCGCCGTGTCGGGATGCTCCATCGGCCGGCGGAGGGTGGCCACGTTGACTTGCGCGAGATGCAGCTCCACCGCCCCATCCTACGAACCGGTTCTCGGCCTGATGATTTCAGGGTTGCGACACGGTTGCGTGGCGAAACGGTGATCGCTACGCTCGCGTAGCGTTATGAGAGGACGCCGATGACCGCCGACACCAGCCCCGCCCAGCCCGCCGTGGAGGCCGACGACCTCGACGGCATCGATCCGACGATCTACCACCGACGCTGGGCCATCCTCGCCACGATGTGCCTGAGCCTGGTGCTCATCGTGGCCACCGTCAGCTCGGTCAACGTGGCCATCCCGGCACTGGCCGAGAGCTCGCTGCAGCCGTCGGACACACAGATCCTGTGGATCGTCGATGCCTATGCACTCGTGTTCGCCGCGCTGCTGCTGCCGGCCGGCGCGCTCGGTGATCGCTTCGGTCGCAAGGGCGCGCTGCTCATCGGGCTCGTCATCTTCGCCGCGGCCTCCGCCGCGTGTGCGTTCATGACCAGTGCGAACGCACTCATCGCGTGCCGTGCGGTGATGGGCATCGGTGCCGCACTCATCATGCCCTCCACGCTCAGCCTGCTGCAGTCGAGCTTCCCGCGCCGCGAGCGAGCGAAGGCCATCGCGATGTGGGCCGGCTTCGCCGGTGCGGGCGGCGCCATCGGTCCGGTGCTCGGCGGCCTGCTCGAGGAGAACTTCTGGTACGGCTCCGTGTTCTTCGTGGCCGCGCCCATTGCGGCGGTCGCGTTCGTCGCGTCGGCCATCCTGGCGCCGGCCTCGCGGGAGCCGGTGGCTCATCGACTCGACTTCGTCGGCGCCGCACTGTCGGTGGTCGGCTTCTCGGCGCTGCTGGCCGCCATCATCGAAGGACCCGAACGCGGGTGGACCGACTCGTGGGTCGTCGCCGGCTTCGTGCTCGCGGTGACCGGACTGGTGGGCTTCGTGTTCTACGAACGCCGCACCGAAGAGCCGATGCTCGACATGAAGTTCTTCCGCAACCGCCGCTTCGCGATGGGCAGCATGGGCATCACGGTCACGTTCTTCGCGATGTTCTCGCTGTTCTTCATCCTCACGCAGTACCTGCAGTACGTGCAGGGCTACACCTCGCTGGAGGCGGGTGTGCGCGGCCTGCCGTTCGCGGCCACGATGATCATGGTGTCGCCACGGGCACCGCGGATCGCCGCGAAGATCGGTGCGAAGCGTGCGGTTGCCGGCGGCATGCTGCTGGTCACCATCGGCCTGCTGCTGATGTCGCGGGTGCAGATCGACACTCCCTACCTGTACGTGGCGGTGTGCCTGGTGCTGGTGGCCGCGGGCGTCGGTTCCGCGATGCCGTCGCTCAGCAGCGGCATCGTGCAGAGCGTGCCGATGCACAAGGCCGGCGTCGGGTCGGCGGTGAACGACACCACTCGCGAGGTCGGCGGCGCCATCGGCATCGCCGTCATCGGCAGCGTCGTGAACAGCATCTACCGCAGCAACGCGGCCGCCACCATCGCGCAGTTCCCGGCGGAGGTGCAGGAGGTTGCACGCGTGAACATCGCGCGTGCGCTCGGTGTGCTCGACCGGCTCGAGGCGCAGGGCGGCGCCGGCGATGCGGTGGCGGGGCTTCGCCGGGAGGTGCAGCAATCGTTCGTCGACGGCACGCACGTTGCGCTGCGCATCTCCGCCGCGCTCGTGGCAGTCGGTGCGGTGATCATGTACCGGCGGCTGCCCGATGGCGGCGAGCACAGTGCTCCCACCCACTGAGCACGAAGACCCGCGGCGAGCGAAGTCGCGGTCGCGAGCGCTCACCGCGGCAGTGGAGCTGTTGCGCGAGGAGGGTTTGCAGGGCCTCACCATCGAAGCGGTGGCGGTGCGTTCCGGGGTGGCGAAGACCACCATCTACCGCCAGTTCGAGAACCGCGACGAGCTGCACCTCGCGGCAATCTCGTCGGTGGCGTGCCACGTGGCGATGGCCGACTCCGGCGACCTGATCCGCGACGTCACCGAGTTCTGCATCGGGCTCGACCAGAAGCTGCGCAACGGCGACTTCGGTGCCGTGCTGCCCACCGGCTTCGACGGTGCCGAGCGGAGCGAAACGTTGGCGCAGATGGTGCACGACACGGGCGCGCAGCGACGGACTGCGCTGCTGGAGCGCCTGCGCAGCGCGGAGCGTGATGGCGAGCTGACCGCCGGCATCGATGCCGATCTGCTCAACAGCCAGCTCGTCGGTCCGCTCTTCTACCGTCGCTTCGTCAGCCGTCAGCCGGCCGGACCCGAGTGGGTGGAGCGGCTGGTGGCTGCGGTGCTCACTCCGCTGGTGCGGTCCAGTTCCGACGCGCCCGCACGTGACGGATCACCTCGATGACGACGTTGATGCTGAGCGCCGTGCCGAACGCGATCCAGAACGCCTTCGTGTGGTCGTCCTTGAACGGCTCGCCCACCAGGCGAGCGAGGCCCGCGGCGTAGGTGGCCCAGATGACCGCGGCCACGAAGCTCCAACGCACGAACCACAGACGTGGCTGGTTGGTGATGCCGCTGGCGAGCGTGAGTGCGGTGCGTCCCCCGGGGATGAAGCGGGCCGTGATGAGCAGCAGACCACCGCGGTCCTTGATCTGGTTGCGTGCCCAGATGAGCTTGGCGCCGAACTTCGGCTTCAGCACCGCGCGGCGCTCGAACGCCGCCGACCAGTGCCGCCCGATGAGGTAGGCCATGTTGTCGCCGATGAACGCGCCCGCAGCGCCGGCCGCGATGACGGCGATGAGCGGGTAGGGCGCCTCGCCGGTGGCCACCGCGACGCCGCCGATGATGACCGTCGTCTCGCTGGGCACGACGGGCACGACCGAATCGAGCAGTGCGATGATGAAGATGACACCGAGGAACCACCAGTTGCTGGCCCACTCGCCGAGCTCGTCGGTGATGTCGCTGATCCAGCTGAACACGCCGCCGATCATCGCGACGTGAGCGGACCCGACGAGTGCGTACATCGGGGGCAGGCTAATCGGCGGTGAGCCGTTTGCGCAGGCGCCGAGCCATGCTGGTGGCGCCCATCGCGGTGCCGGTGGCCACGGTGAGGTGGCCCATCTTGCGGCCGGGTCGAGGCTCGCTCTTGCCGTAGAGGTGCAGGTGCGCGGCCGACTGGCTGAGTGCGGCGTCCCACTTCGGTTCGCCGTTGTCCCACAGTTCGCCGAGCAGGTTCACCATCGCGACGCCGGGCACCAGCAGCTTCGTGTCGCCCAGTGCCGACCCGCAGATGGCGCGCACCTGCTGCTGGAACTGTGAGGTGCTGCACACGTCGAGTGTGTAGTGGCCGCTGTTGTGCGGGCGCGGCGCCAGTTCGTTGACCATCACGTCGCGACCGACGACGAACATCTCGACGGCCATGACGCCCACGTACTGCAGTTCCTCGGCGATGTAGGTGCACAGTTCGGCGGCATCGGCGTGGCCGCTGCCGGGCAGGTTGGCCGGCACGTAGCTGACGTCGAGGATGCCGTGTACGTGCTGGTTCTGCGCCACGGGGTAGCACGCGACGCGTCCGTCGGCGGTGCGGGCGAGCACCACCGACAGCTCGCGAGCGAGGTTGAGTCGCTCCTCCAGCACGCACGGGACGCGGCCGAGCTCGGCCCATGCCGCTGCGAGGTTCTCGTGGGAGATGCAGCGCACCTGGCCCTTGCCGTCGTAGCCGAGGCGGGCGGTCTTCAGGATGGCGGGGTACGTGAAGTGGACTGCGGCCTCCACATCGGCCTCGCTGGCGACCACCACGTACGGAGCGACCTCGACGCCGATGTCGTCGAGGAACTGCTTCTCGGCGATGCGGTCCTGCATGACGCTGATCGCCGCGGGGGAGGGGCGGACGGGGATGTGTGCTGCGATGCGCTCGAGCGCGGCGGCGGGAGCGTTCTCGAACTCGGTGGTGACCACGGCGCAGGTAGCGGCCATCTCGTCGAGCGCGACGGGGTCGTCGTACGCGGCGATGAGGTGCACGTCGGCGACTGCACCGGCGGGTGAGGCCGGGTCTGGTTCGAGCACGGTGGTGCGGTAGCCCATCGTGCGCGCGGCGAGCACGAAGTAGCGGCCTAGCTGGCCGCCGCCCATGATGCCGAGCATCGCCGGCGGCGCGATGACGGCGGTCGAGTCGACGTCGCTCATGTGGGGGGCAGGGTGCTGGTGGCGGCGTCGTGGTGCCGGCGGCTGCGGTACTCGGTGAGCGCCGTCGCCAGCGCGGGGTCGGTGGCCGCGAGCAGCGCGACCGCGAACAGCGCAGCGTTGGTGGCCCCGGCCTCGCCGATGGCGAACGTGGCCACCGGGATGCCGGCAGGCATCTGCACGATCGACATCAGGGAGTCGAGGCCGTCGAGGTACTT
Source organism: uncultured Bifidobacterium sp. (assembly GCA_964632715.1). GTDB lineage: Bacteria > Actinomycetota > Acidimicrobiia > Acidimicrobiales > Ilumatobacteraceae > UBA668. The sequence continues at coordinate 5,084 of CAZWCU010000259.1, forward strand.
GAGCGGCACCGGCACGCCGATGACCGGCAGCGGCGTGACCGACGCGCGCATGCCCGGCAGGGCCGCCGCCCCGCCGGCGCCGGCGATGACGACGGAGAGCCCGCGATCGGCGGCCGACGCGCCCCACTCGAGCATCTCGTGGGGCATCCGGTGGGCCGACACGACGTCCGCCTCCCAGCGGACGCCGAACTCGTCGAGGACGTCGGCGGCCGCCTGCATCGTCGGCCAGTCCGAGTCGGACCCCATCACGATGCCCACCTGTGCCGTCATGGCGGCAATCCTCTCACCCCTCGGCGAGGTCGCCGCGGAACCAGCCCGCCGCGTGGCGGGCCCGCGCCAAG
>CAZWCU010000260.1:0-5380 GCA_964632715.1 uncultured Bifidobacterium sp.
CCGACTCCTGTATTCGATCATTTGATCTCAATATTCAGACGGGCGCGCCGAGGGGCGTAGAGGCGAAGGTCCCTGCTCGAGACGGTCACGGCGAAACCCACAGGTTCTACGCTGAGTGCATGCCCATCCACATTCGTGCAGCAGCGTCCGACTACGCCCCCGCCGTGCTCGTGCCCGGCGACCCACGCCGCGCCAAGTACATCGCCGAGACGTTCTTCGACCCGGGCGCGCGACTGGTGAACGAGGAGCGTGGCGAGCTCGGGTTCACCGGCACCTTCCACGGCAAGCCGATCAGCGTGCAGGCCGCGGGCATGGCTTGTGCGAGCGCCGCCATCTACTCCACCGGGCTCATCCACCTCGGTGCCACTCGGCTCGTGCGCGTGGGCACCGCCGGCGGCCTGGCGCCGGGGTTGCGCATGGCCGACACCATCGTCGCGATGAGCGCCACGCCCGACGACCAGATCGTCAGCCAGCTCTGTGGCGGCGAGGCCCACGCGCCCACCGCCACCTATTCGCTCGTCGAGCGCGCGGTGCAGCTCTCACGCGAGAGCGGTGCTCGCGTGCACGTCGGCGCCATCGTGTCGGCGGCCCTGTTCTACGACCGTCGTGAGGGCATCATGAACCGCTGGCGCGAGCGCGGCCACCTCGCCGTCGAGATGGAAGCCGCCGTGCTCTACACGCTGGGCGCGCTGCACGGCATCGAGACGCTGTGCATGGCCACCATCAGCGACCTCATCACCGGCGAGCAGGACACCGCCGAGCGCATCAGCGACGCCGAGCTGCAGCAGGGCGTCGACCGGATGATGGAAGTCGCCTGCCAGGTGGCCACCGCCGACCTCTGAGCCGACCTCTGAGCCGGCCGCCGGGCAGCGCGACGGGCCTCCAGACACCTGTGTCGTCCAGCTCCCGTCACGTGTGTTCGATTTCGATTCGGAGCTCGGAGTTCGGGCGCAGGACACGAGGGCCTCGCGGAAGTGCGTCTGTTCGACCCATGGGTCGCATGCAGTGCCACATCGGGCACTGCCCATCACTCTTCGGTCAGACAGGAATCGAAATCGAACACACGTGACCGAACCCACCGGTACGGGTCATGCGGTCACACGGTCACCCGCTTAACGACCGCGATCCGCCGGGTCCGGTCAGATCAGGCCGAGCTCGCGGACGGCGTCGCGCTCTTCGGCGAGCTCGCCGGTACTGGCGTCGATCTTGCCGCGGCTGAACTCGTTGATGTCGAGACCCTGGACGATGCTGTAGACGCCGTCCTTGCAGGTGCACGGGAACGACGAGATGAGGCCTTCCGGCACACCGTACGAACCGTCGCTGACGACGGCCATGCTCACCCAGTCGCCCTCCGGAGTGCCCAGCGACCACGAGCGGATGTGGTCGACCGCGGCATTGGCGGCCGAGGCGGCCGACGACGCACCGCGTGCTTCGATGATGGCCGCGCCGCGCTTGGCGACCGTGGGCAGGTACGTGTCGGCGTACCACGCCTGATCATTCACCAGGTCGTAGGCGTTCTGCCCCTTCACCTTCGCGTGGTGGAGGTCGGCGAACTGGGTGACCGAGTGGTTGCCCCAGATGGTCATGTTGGTGACGTCGTTCACCGTGGTGCCGGTCTTGGTGGCCAGCTGGCTGATGGCCCGATTGTGGTCGAGGCGGGTCATCGCGGTGAACCGGCCCGGGTCGAGGCCCGGCGCGTTCTGCTGCGCGATGAGTGCGTTGGTGTTGGCCGGGTTACCGACGACGAGGATCTTGACGTCCTTCTTCGCACTGTCGCTGAGGGCCTTGCCCTGCGGCTTGAAGATGCCTCCGTTCGCGCTGAGCAGATCGCTGCGCTCCATGCCGGCCTTGCGCGGCATCGCGCCCACCAGCAACGCCACGTCGGCATCGCCGAACGCCACGTCGGGGTCGTCGGTGCACACCACGCCGGCGAGCAACGGGAATGCACAGTCGTCGAGCTCCATCTTCACACCACCGAGCGCACCCAGCGCCGGGGTGATCTCGAGCAGCTGCAGGATGACGGGGGTGGACGGGCCGAGCATGGAACCCGAGGCGATGCGGAAGAGGAGGCTGTAGCCGATCTGGCCGGCAGCACCGGTGACGGCGACACGAACTGGAGTGGTCATGACATCGAGCGTACGCCCAACGGGCAGCCGCGGTGAAAGCCGTCAGGTGATGACGGGCAGACCGAACGCGGTGAGGATGAGGTTGCTGTAGAAGTTCGCGGCGGTGGAGCCGTTGCACGTGATGTGGATGCCGTCCGGGCACAGCTCGACGTTGGTGGACTGCGTGGCCCAGTCGATCACCTGCACGTTGGGGTAGGTGGCCGGCAGGCTGTTGATCAGCTCGTTGTTGCCGGCGATCCACTCGGCATCGGCGCGCAGGGTCATGAACCACACCTGACCGGCGTCGTCGGGCATCTCGGCCATGATCGACGCGATCGCGCTCTCGTTCATCGGCGCGTTGGTGCCCACCTGGATGACGACGTTGCTGCCGGCACCCAGGTCGCCTGCGTCGCGCAGCTTGATGACCGTGTTCATCGCGCCTTCCGGGCCTCGGTTCTCGCGCGCATCGACGAACACGCCGGCTCCCTGCAACTGATTCACGGCACCGACCATCACCGATTCGCCGATGGCGACGTACTGCTGCGGCACCTTCGGCTCGGTGGTGCTGGTGGTGGTGTCGGCCACCGTGTCGCCCGGCACGGTGGTGACCGAGCCGGGTTCGGTGGTGGGCACGGTGTCGTCGATGCCCGTGGTGTTCTCGCACAGCGATTGGCTGACCTCGCCGACGCACTCCTTGTCGGCGGACACCATGCTGATGGTGGTGACCGCGAGCAACGCCACTGCGGCGCCGGCGGCCACCATGTACCACGTGTTGGTGCGCAGGCTCGCCAGCATCGCACGCAGCCTGCCCTCGCGGATGGGCTTCTCGACGAAGCGGTAGCTGGCCTCGGTGATCGGCACGGTGAGCGCGATGGCGAACACGAACTCGACGACCGTGAGACTGATGTTCGCCTGCTTGCGGATGATCTGGTAGATCGGCCAGTGGAACAGGTACAGGCCGTAGCTGCGAGTGCCGACCCACACGAGGAACGGGGTGCCGAGCAGGCGGCCGGTGCGTGCGCCCTGATGCGTGATGGCGGCGATCACGAGCAACGTGGCCAGGCCGGTGAGGAAGAAGCCACCGCGGAACAGCCACTGGTTGTAGACGCTCGCCTCCGACAGCTGCATCGTGAACATGAACAGCACGATGGCCGCCATGCCGAGCACGGCGAGCAGGTCGAGCCGGCCACCCTTCTCGCGCAGCGGACCGCGCATGATGGCCATCGGCCGCCAGAGCATCGCGAAGCCGGCGCCGAGCAGCAGGCCACCCGCACGCGAGAACGAGCCGAGGTAGAGCATCTCGTTGACGTTGATGCAGTGCCCACCGATGGTGGCCCACCCGTTGGTGAAGCTCTCGGTGCCGCACCGGACGGGTGACACCGGGCCGGGCACGTAGAACCACGCGACCAGCAGCGTGATGAGCAGGCTGGCGCCGACCAGCTTCAGCCCCACCGACGGCAGCCGCCCGCGCGACCGGCGCAGGATGAGCACCATCACCAGCGGCCACACCAGGTAGAACTGCTCCTCCACGGCCAGGGACCACAGGTGTCGCAGTGGCACGAAGGCCTCGCCCGAGCTGTACCCCTGCCCCACCCAGATCTGGTACCAGTTGGTCACGTACGCGGCGGCCGCGACGAAGTCGCCGCGAGTGCGCTCGCGCTCAGCGGTGAGGAACGCGGCGATGTACACCGCGACCAACGCCATCATCACGGACAGCGCCGGCAGTAGCCGTCGGAAGCGTCGCTTCCAGAACTGGCGGAGGTTCACCGTGCCCGAGCGTTCGTGCTCGCCGATGAGCAGCAGCGTGATGAGGTAGCCGGAGATGACGAAGAACACCTCGACACCGAGGAAGCCACCCTCCAGCCAGCTGTGGTTGGCGTGATAGATCATCACGCCGATGACGGCGATCGCGCGCAACCCGTCGAGCCCCGGGAGGTACGGCATGCGGCTGAGCTCGGCGGCCGAAGAGGGGGTGGGGAGCGCCGACATCGAACGCACAGTATGGGCCATGCGAGCGCGGTTGCGAACGCGCTACTTCATCAGCTCGGGTCGTCCGATCGCCGCGAAGATGAGGTTCGCGTAGAACTGGCGGGCGTGGTTGTTGCCCAGGTGGTAGCCGTCGCGGGCGAGTTCGCCGGCGACGACCTCCGACTCCACCTCCCAGTCCAGCACCTGCACGTTGGGATAGCGGTCCGGCAGTTGGCGGATGCGCGTGTTGTTGTCGGCGATCCAGCCGCGTGGCGCGCGCACGGTGAGGAACACCACCAGCGGCGTCTCCTCCGGCGGCAGGTGGCTCATGATGGAGTCGAGCGTGGCGTCGCTGACCGAGCCGTTGGTGCCGGTCTGGATCACCACCACCCGTCCCAGCTTGCCGCCGGCGCGCAGCAGCGCGACCACTTCCGCGGTGTTGGCGCCTTGGCGGCTCACCGCTGCGTTCACCTGCACACCGCCGGCGGTGAGCTGGGGGGCGGCGCCGAGCATCACCGACTCGCCGATCGCGTACGGCGGCAGCAGGTCCACGGGGCCGAGCGTGGTGGTGGGCGCAGGCTCGGTGCTCGGCGGGATCGTCTCGCCCGGGTCGACGACCACGACGCGTTCGGTGGTGGGCGGCGACGTGACGGGCACGGTGGTGACCGCACCGCCTTCGATGGCGACGAGGCCTTCCTCGCTGGCGCACGCGGTGGTGCCTTCGCAGAGGATGTCGGCGGTGGCGACGCTGACCGTGGCGAACCCGGTGAGCACTGCAAAGACCGAGCACAGCGCGACGGTGCGACGACGTCGCTGCACGACGGCCTTGGTGCGCGCGGGGCGTTCGCCGCGCAGCCACTCGCCCAGCCGGCCCTGCCGCACGGGCAGCTCGACCAGCCGGTAGCTGAGCTCGGTGAACGGGATCGCGATGCACAGCGCGGTGAGGAACTGCACGAGCGTGAGCTGCTCGCCGGGCGTGCGGATGATCTGGTAGATCGGCCAGTGGTAGAGGTACAGGCCGTACGAGCGGGTGCCCACCCAGTGCAACGGGCGGATGCCGAGCAGACGACCGATCCACGAGCGGCGGTGCGTGGCCGCGGCGATCACCGCGACGGTGCACAGCCCGGTGAGGAACAGCCCGCCGCGGAACAGCCACGGGTCGTACACGAAGGTCTCCGAGCTCTGCAGCTCGAGGGTGAACATCATCCAGGCCAGGCCGGCGAGCCCGAACAGCGCGAGCACGTCGACGCGGCCACCACGCGTGCGCAGCGGGCCGGGCATGCAGGCCGACGGGCGCCCGACCGGCG
>CAZWCU010000261.1:0-5332 GCA_964632715.1 uncultured Bifidobacterium sp.
GCCGGCCGGGGAGCGGGTGCCGCTGCGCCCGCGGCGACCTGCTGCTCGAGGCGCTCGAGACGGTCGAGCACGACGGACATGTCGTTGCCGGCGGCCTGATGGGTGAGCTGCACGGGCGCGACTTCCAGCAGCAGCCGCGGGTCGGGTGCGTGCCGCATCTCGACGAGCATCTCGCCCAGGCGCTCCATCGCGCGCACGATGCCGGCGGCACCCAGGCGCTGCGCCAGCTGCCCGACCTCCTCGGCGCGTTGCGTGGGCAGCTGCACCAGCTCGGGTGCCATCAGCGACAGGAAGCAATCGCGCAGGTGGCGCACGATGTCGTCGGTGAGCGTGCGCGGGTCGCGGCCCTGCTGCACGGCGTATGCGACGACGGTGAGTGCGCGGCCCGGGTCCTGTTCGATGAACGCCTCCACGAACTCGTCGAGCGGCGTGGTCTCGAGCGGCTCGCCGCCACCCGACGCGACCAGTTCGAGTGCCGACACGGTGTCGCGGGCGGATCCGCCGCCCTGGCGGAGCACCGACTGCAGCGCATCGTCGGTGAGGTCGATGCCCGCGTCGCCGGCGAGCCAGCGGATGTGGTTCTCCATCACGTCCATCGGCAGCAGGTGGAACTGCAGGTGCTGCGTGCGACTGCGGATGGTCTCGCTCACCTTCTGCGGGTCCGTGGTGGCGAGCACGAACACGACGTGCGGCGGCGGCTCCTCGAGGGTCTTCAGCAGCGCGGCCTCGGCGCCCTTGGTGAGCATGTGCACCTCGTCGAGGATGTACACGCGGTGCCGGCCGGGGGTGCCCAGCGACGCCTTGTCGATGATGTCGCGCATGGCCTCGACGCCGTTGTTGCTGGCCGCGTCGAGCTCGTGCACGTCGAAGCTGGTGCCACGCTCCACCGCCAGACACGACTCGCACTCGCAGCACGGCTCGCCGTCCTGCGGGTTCTCGCAGTTGAGCACCTTCGCCAGGATGCGCGCCGAGGTGGTCTTGCCGGTGCCGCGCGGCCCGGAGAACAGGTAGGCCTGCCCCTCGCGGTGGTTGATGACGGCGTTGCGCAGCGCGCGCACCACGTGCTCCTGGCCCTTGACCTCGCTGAAGCGACGTGGGCGGTAGCGGCGGTAGAGCGACTGCGTGGCCATCGCTGCGACTCTACCCAGGGGGTGCCACATCGTGGCGCCCGACCGGTCGCTCACCCGCCGGTCGGCAAGGGGGTGGACCCGTTCGGCGACCGGCAATGGCTAGCGTTGGCGTACTCCCATGAAATCCTTCCGGCTGTCAGCTCGCCCAGCATTCGGCTGGCTCCTCTCGCTCCTCGTCCTCGGACTCGTGGGTTCGCTGTGGGCGCCCACCGCGCATGCTGTCGACAACACGGTCGTCAGCGCCGTACCGGCCGATGGCAGCACGGTCGACGCGTCACCCTCCAGCATCACCATCACGTTCGCTCAGCCGCTGGGCACCAACAATCAGCTGGCGCTCACCTGCGACGGGGTGAACGTGCCGATCGGCACCGTCATCGTGCTCGCCGATCAGGTGAGCCTGCAGGCGCCGCTGGTTGCCGCCGCGCCGAAGGGTTCGTGCGCCGTCGCGTGGGGCGTCACCGACGTCAACTTCCAGAACGCCGGCAACGGCAGCCTCACGTTCACCATCGCCAACGATCCCGTCCCGCCGTCGTCCACCACGTCCACCACGCCGCCCGTCCCCGGCGACACCATCGTGCCGGTCACCAGCAGCACGGTCGCGCCCCCCGGCGACACCGACACCGGCGACGACGGCGGCTCGTCGGCGGATGCCACCGAGTCCACCGGCCAGGGACCGCTCGGGCTGTTCCGGTTGTTCAGCAACCTCGGGCTCGCGGTGCTGTTCGGTTCGCTCGTGCTCATCGCGGTCGCATGGCCGGAAGGTGTCGAGTACATCCTCACCGTTCGCTTCCTGCGCACCACCTGGATGATCACGCTGGTGTCCACCTACCTTTTCGCTGGAGCACTGGCCGCCAGCCAGAACAACGAAGGCATCGGCAACGCGCTCAACCCCGCCGCGCTCACCGATCTGTTCGGCAACACGCCCGGCAAGGCCGCCATCGTCCGGCTGCTGTTCGTCGGTCTCAGCGCGTACGCGGTCATGCGGCCCGAACGCACCATCGACCCGAGCACGCAGCTCCCCGCGCTGGTCATCCCCGGCATCGCCGTGGTCACGATGGCGTTCAGCCGAGCAGAGTTCGGGCTCATCGAACACGCGGTGGGCGCGCTGCACGCGCTCGCGATGGCGGTCTGGCTGGGCGGTCTCGTGTTGCTCACCAGAGTGGTCCTGGCCGGCCCCGGTGAGGAAGATCTCGTGCACGCCGTCCGCGGGTTCGCGCGCCTCGCCACACCGGCGCTGTGGGTCACGGTCGCCACCGGTGCGGTGCAGCTGTTCCAGCTGGATCGCGGCGCGCTGGACAGCAGCCACGGGCTGGTCGTCATCGTCAAGGTGCTGCTCGTGTCGGTGATGGTGTTCGTCGGCGTCGCCGCGCGGCAGTTCATCAGCCAGCGGGTGTCGCGGGTCGACACGATGACCGCGCCGCTCGCCACCCGCCTGCGCCGCGCGCTCGGCATCGAGGCGTTGGTCGGCATCCTCGTGCTCACCCTCACCGCCTGGCTGCTGGCGCTCACGCCACCCGGGCTCGGCGTCGCCTCCGGCGACAGTTCGCTGCAGCTGGGCTCGGAGCACGTGTTCGAGAACGAAGGCACCGGGGTGGAGGTGGTCGTCCGATTCAGCGAACGCGTCGGCGCCAACGACGTGCGCGTGGAAGTCGTCACGCCGGTCACCGGACTGGTCGGCCTCACGGTCGCGTTCAACCCGCCGCCCGGTTCGGCCGTCAACGGGCTCATCATCAACCAGATCCCGCTCACCGGCACCGGTGCGGCGGTGCTGGAGAAGGACGACGGCTTCATCCTCTCCGCGAGTGGCAACTGGGAACTGGTCGTCACGGCCAACGGCGTCGAGGTGGACCGTCAGGTCGTGCTGGTGGGTGGCGACGGCAGCGACGAGACCGACGCTGTCACCACCACGACCACCGGTACCTGACGACTAGAGGGTCGCGTTCACCACGTCTGCGAACGACACCGGTGCCGCCACTTCCAGCTGGTCGTAGGTGCACGATGCAGGGGTGCGGTCGTCGCGCCAGTGCAGGAACTGCGAGCCGTGCCGGAAGCGGCCTTCCTGCAGTTGTCCGAACGTGACCTCGGCGACCAGCTCGATGCGCAGCGGCACCCAGCTGAGGTCCTTGCCCGCGTTCCACCGGCTGCCGGCGCCCGGCATCCGCTGGCCGGACTCCGCCGCCGCGTCCTGCCACTCCGCCCACTCCTTCCACGGATGGTCGTCGCGCGCGCCGTGGGTGAACGGCTCCAGCTCGACGAGCAGCTCCGTGCGGCGCTTCGCCGTGAACGACGCGCTGACACCCACGTGGTGCAACCGGCCGTCGGCGTCGTAGAGACCAAGCAGCAGCGAGCCGACGCCTTTGCCGTCCTTGTGGATGCGATAGCCGGCGATCACGCAGTCGGCAGTGCGCCGGTGCTTCACCTTCACCAGCGTGCGCTTGTCGGGCGTGTACGGGTCTGCGAGACGTTTGGCGATGACTCCGTCGAGCCCCGCACCTTCGAACTCGCCGAACCACCGCCGGGCGACCGCGGCATCGGTGGTGGACGGGCAGAGGTGGATGGGTGGAGCCACGCCGCCGAACGTGTCGACCAGCAGCGAGTGGCGCACCGACAGCGGCTCGGCCATCAGGTTCCGGTCGCCGAGCGCGAGCAGATCGAACGCGACGAACGACGCCGGGGTCTCGGCCGCCAGACGACGAACCCGCGACTCCGCAGGGTGGATGCGCTGGAGCAGCGCGTCGAAGTCGAGCCCTCGATCGGCGCCGCCGCGGGCGTCGGTCGCTGGCACCACGATCTCGCCGTCGACGACGCACTGCGCGGGAAGTGCCGCGAGCAGGGGGCCGAGCAGTTCAGGGAAGTAGCGGGTGAACGGTCGCTCGTTGCGGCTGGCGAGCTCGATGGAGTCGCCATCGCGGAACACGATGCAGCGAAAGCCGTCCCACTTCGGTTCGTAGAGCCACACGTCGCCTGCGTCGTGACTCTCCGGGATGTCGTCGGAGAGCTTCGCCAGCATCGGGGCCAGCGGCGGTGAGATCGGGAGCACCATCCGCCCATCTTGCCCGGCACGGCACGCTCGGCGGAACGACACGCGTGTGACCGTGGCGGTGGCCCTCCATTAGGGTTCCCGGTGTGACGACTGACCCCATGGCCGACAAGCTCCTCGATCTGCATCAGCGACGCGACGAGGCCATCCACGCCGGCTCGCCGCGTTCGGTCGAGCGCCAGCACGAAAAGGGCAAGCTGCTCGCTCGTGAGCGCATCGACGTGCTGCTCGACCCGGGCAGCTTCCAAGAGCTCGACATGCTGGCCCGCCACAGGGCCCAGTCCAGCGGCCTCGAGGAACGGCCCTACACCGACGGTGTGATCACCGGGTGGGGCACCATCGACGGTCGCAAGGTGTTCGTGTTCAGCCAGGACTTCACGGTCTTCGGCGGCGCCCTCGGCGAGGTGTTCGCCGAGAAGATCCACAAGATGATGGACCTCGCGCTGAAGGTCGGCGCGCCGGTCATCGGCCTCAACGACGGCGCCGGCGCCCGCATCCAGGAGGGTGTGGTCAGCCTCGCCAGCTACGGCGGCATCTTCCACCGCAACGTGCTCAGCAGCGGCGTCATCCCGCAGATCTCGGTCATCCTCGGGCCGTGTGCCGGCGGTGCCGTGTACAGCCCGGCCATGACCGACTTCATCTTCATGGTGCGCGAGAGCAGCCACATGTTCATCACCGGACCCGATGTGGTGAAGACCGTCACCGGTGAAGAGGTCACGCTCGAGGAGCTCGGCGGCGCGATGAGCCACGCCAGCAAGAGCGGCGTCGCCACGTTCGTGTCGCCCGACGAGAAGGCGTGCCTCGAAGACGTTCGCTTCCTGATGAGCTTCCTGCCGAGCAACAACCTCGAGGAGCCGCCGGCCATCGAGACCACCGACGACCCCGATCGGCTGTGCGAGGCGCTTCGCACCATCCTGCCGCCCTCGCCCAACCAGCCATACGACATGAAGAAGGTCATCCGCGAAGTCGTCGACGACGGCGAGTTCTTCGAGTACTTCCCGCACTGGGCGCGCAGCATCGTGTGCGGCTTCAGCCGAGTCGACGGCCACCCGGTCGGCATCGTCGGCAACCAGCCGCTGATGCTCGCCGGTGTCCTCGACATCGAGTCGTCGGAGAAGGCGGCACGCTTCGTGCGCACGTGCGACGCGTTCAACATCCCGTT
>CAZWCU010000262.1:0-5321 GCA_964632715.1 uncultured Bifidobacterium sp.
GGGCACGTTGGGCTGGATGCCGAACACGTCGGCGTCGAGCTCCAGCTTGCCGGCGTCCTTGCCGGTCGCGGTCTTGAGGGAGATGGTGGAGGTGCTCATGTGGTCACTTCCCCTTCACTGCGTTGCGGACGATGACGACACCGCCGTTGGGACCGGGCACGGAGCCCTTGACCAGCAGCAGGTTGCGCTCCGGGTCGGCCTCGACGACTTCGAGGTTGAGGGTGGTGACCTGCTCGTGGCCCATGTGGCCCGACATCTTCACGCCCTTGAACACACGACCGGGGAAGCTGGCCTGGCCGATGGAGCCGGGAGCACGGTGGTGCTTGTGGTTACCGTGGCTGGCGCCCTGGCCGGCGAAGTTGTGACGCTTCATGGTGCCGGCGAAGCCCTTGCCTCGGCTGACCGCGGTGACATCGACGAGCTCGCCCTGGACGAGTGTGTCGACCTTGATCTCCTGGCCCACTTCGAAGCCATCGACCGAGTCGAGACGCAGTTCCACGACCTTGCGACCGGGTTCCACACCCGCCTTCGCGAAGTGGCCCGCTTCGGGCTTGGTGAGCTTCTTGGCGTCGCGGTGCCCGTAGGTGACCTGCAGCGCCGTGTAGCCGTCGCGTTCAGTCGTCTTCACCTGCACGATGCGCGCAGGCTCGACGCGGAGCACGGTGACGGGGACGACTTTGTCGTTCACCCACACCTGGCTCATGGCGACTTTTTCGCCAACAATCGCTTTGAGTGCCATCTCGGCAGCCTTTTCGGTCGGACCCGGACGAACCGGGCATCTGGATTACACGCAAATGCTCCGCAGGCCAGACGGCCGGCGGAGCACCGGAATTGGTTGTCGCCGTGTGGGTATCCGGTGCGGACCCACACAGACTTCGATTGTGCTTCGTGCACCTTCCGGCGCACACGAGGATCAGACTCTATCGGTGCGCGCGCACCACTACCAACCCCGCGCCCCTGTTCAGCCGTGGGCCGCGTGCTGCTCGGGGGTCTCGTCGCCGCCGAACGCCTTGGGGAACTTGAGGCTGGCCCACATCGCCAACGCGAGCAGGCCGACGATGACGCCCAGTGAGATGAGCGTGTCGATGTGGTACCAGTGACTGATGGTCATCTTGATGCCCACGTAGATGAGGATGACGCCGAGCGCGTGGCTGAGGAAGTGGAACTTCTCCTTGGCGCCGGCGAGCAGGAAGTACATGGCGCGCAGGCCCATGATGGCGAACGCGTTGCTGGCGAACACCAGGAACGGCTCGTTGGAGACGGCGAGGATGGCGGGCACGGAGTCCACCGCGAAGATCACGTCGGTGAGCTCCACCACCACCAGCGCCGCGAAGAGTGGTGTGGCGGCACGCTTGGCGTTCACCATGGTGAAGAACTTCTGCCCGTCGAGCTCGTCGGTCACCGGCATGAACCGCTTGAGCAGCTTCAGCCCGGCCGTGTGCTCCTTCTCCCCCTCGTCGTTGCGGTGCTTGAGGATCTTGGCGCCGGTGAAGATGAGCAGCGCACCGAAGATGAGCAGCACCCACCAGAACTTGGAGATGAGCGCGGTGCCGGCCCAGATGAAGATGCCGCGCAGGAACAGAGCGCCGAAGATGCCCCAGAACAGCACGCGGTGCTGGTACTTCAGCGGGATCTTGAAGGTGGCGAACAACATCGCCCACACGAACACGTTGTCGACGCTCAGCGACTTCTCGATCACGTAGCCGGAGAGGTACTCGGTGGTTGCCTGGCCGCCGAACGCGACCGCGATGACGCCGGCGAACGAGAGGCCGAAGGCCACCCAGATGAGGGATTCGGTGAGCGCTTCCTTGGCGGACGGCTCGTGCGGCACCCGGTGGCGGAACAGGTCGATGCCCAGCATCAGGGCGATGGTGGCCGCCAACGCCAGCCACGCCCACAGCGGCACGTCGAGATCGACGAACTGGTCGCGGTCGGTGGCCCGCGGGGCAAGGAGTGCCATCAGTGAAGACATCCGGGCAGGCTAGGGCGCGCGGCACCGATCGTGTCTGCACCAGCCGCCGATTTCGCCGCCGCGGTCAGGGGAAGCGGGCAGCGATCCACTCGGCCACCGTGGCGAGTGCCTCGCGCCGATGACCTTCCAGGTAGTGCGGCGCGCCCTTCATCTCCACGTAGGTGACGTCGTCGGCGCCGGCCGCACCCACGATCTCCTTCGCCTGCCACACGCGGATCTCGGTGTCGGCGGTCGGATGCACCAGCAGGGTGGGCACGGTGACCTGCGGCATCGTGTCGGCGAGCTTGGCGTGGCTGCTCAGGCCGGACCACGTGCTCAGCCAACCGCGGGCGGTCATCGTGCGCGCCAGCCCACCACGGCCGTAGTTCGCGTCGAACGGATCGGGGAAGGCGAACAGGCTGCCCATCGGACGTTCGTCGGGATCGATGCTCAAGTCGAGGTAGGCCGGGTCGGCCAGCGTGCGGTAGATGGTGAGGTACTTGGTGAACACCGCGCGTCGGCGTTGCTCGCGCCAGGCCACTGCGTCGGACTGGTCGGTCTCGCGCAGGCGGCTGCCGGCGGCCGTCGCGTCGGCGATGCTGGCCTTGGCGATCGCATCGATGCGCGCGACTCGCGCCACCTGGGCCGCGCGGTAGGTGGCCAGCCACTCGGGGTCGTACTCGCACGGCTGCGGCCAGGGTCGCCAGCCGTTGTCGGGGTGGTACATGTCGAGCTCGGGCACGGTGCTGAACGGGTCGGTCTCGTCGGCGACGCTGGGGTCGATGACCTGCAGCATGAACACACCTTCGCCCGGGTGCGCGGCCATGCCCACCCAGCCGTCGCCGATGCCGAGCTGCGCCTGCGCCATCGCCATCAGGCTGCCGCCACCGGAGTTGCCGAGGAGCACGACCGCTTCCGCGCCGCGCCGCTTCATCTCGTCGTAGGCGGTCTGCACGTCGACGATGCAGTGCTCGTGCAGGCAGTCGGTGTCGTTGTTCTGGTAGCGGGTGCCGAAGCCGAGCACCGCGTAGCCGGCCGCGGCGAGCAGCGGGCACGCGTAGTGCACGCTGAAGTCGCCGCGTGGGTGGCTGAGGATGACTGCCGTCTTCCACGGCCTTCCGTTCGGTGGGGTCCAGAGGATCCCGCGCACGAGCGCGCCGTCGGGCGACACGAGCCGGATCGACTCGCGCGGGATCTCGACGCCGGGGTCGTCGTCGGCCAGTGGCCAGTAGTTGAGTCCGAACGGCCGGCGGCCGCCCAGGTGTGCGTCGAGTTCCTGCATGAGGCCCGAATGTACGACGCAGCGACCCGGCGTCACTCCACCGGGCGTTCCGCCAGCGTCGCTCGCAGAGTGACCTCGCGGCCACCGCGTCGAACTTCGATGGTCACTTCGTCGCCCGGTGATCGACTGCGGATGGTCGCCACCAGGCCCGCGCGGCCGGTGATCGGCGTGCCGTCGATGCCCACGATCGCATCGCCGACCTCGAGTCCGGCCTCGTCGGCGGGCGAGCCGGCGACGACCTCGGTCACCAGTGCGCCGCTGCCGCCGTCGATGCGGTCGTCGAACGCCACTCCCAGGTAGCCGTCGGACGGGAGCTCGCCGCCGGCCGCCAGGCGTAGTGCGTCGACGGCGGGCAGCAGCTCGGCGTTGGAGATCGCGAAGCCGAGGCTGTTGGCCGCGGTCCTGGTGTCGGAGGTGGCGACGAAGGTGGTGATGCCCACCACCTGACCGAGCGCGTTCACCAGCGGCCCTCCGGAGTTGCCCGACGAGATGGGAGCGTCGGTCTGGATCAAGCCCTTCAACGCCACCGTCTCGTCGGCACTCGTGCGGTCGAGCGCGGACACGATGCCGGCGGTCACCGACGGGTCGCCGTCGAGGCCGAGTGCGTAGCCGACGGCCACCACGTCGTCGCCCACGCGGATGTCGGAGGGGTCGGCAAAGGTCGCCGGCACCAGTCCGTCGGCGTCGATGCGCAGCAGTGCGAGATCGCTGCTCGGGTCCGACGCGAGCACCACTGCCCCGCGCGGCTCGGTCTCCCCGGGCACGCGCACGCTGATCGTGACTGCACCGTCGACCACGTGCGCGTTGGTGACGATCTCGCCGTCGGAGGTGAGGACCACACCGCTGCCGCCGGTCTGGCAGAGGAGCTCACCGCTGGTGGTGGTGGCCCACACGCTCACCACCGACGGCCCGATGGCATTGGCCACCGCGAACACGTCGAGGGCGGGCAGCGGCTCGCTGCGCGGCTCCACCTTCACCAGCCCGAGCGTGGAGGCGACTCGCGCCGGTGCCCGATCGTCGTCGGCGAGGCGGATGCCCATCCACGCGCCGAACAGCCCGGCGCCCCACGCGACCACGGCCACCAGCAGCCCGACCTTGAACCCGCTGCGAGCTCGCGGCGCGGCAGCCGCTTCGAGCGGCGCGTCGTGCAGCGGCGCGTCGTCGTGCAGGGGCTCGGTGTCGGGCGTCGGGTCGATGTCGCGTTGTCTAGCGCATCGCGCACCCGTTCCACCCGTCGCCCCCGTTCAGGGCTCGTCAAGATCAGCGTGGCAGCGTGAGCTGGTACCGATCGCCGACCTTGGCGAAGCCACTGCGCGAGAGGTAGTTGCTGTGGAACTCCGAGCCCGGCGCGCTGGTGACGGTGTCCACGCCAAGGCGGCGCAGCACGCCGGACCCCTTCCCGTACAGCCAGGTCGACAGCTGCGAGTCGCGGTACGGCTTGGTCACGTAGTCGAGCAGCACGTGCAGTTCGTCGCCCTCCTGCCGGCCGACGAGTGCACCGGCGGGCAGGCCGTCGCGCATCAGCAGCAGCGCGACGATGTCGTCGGCGGCGGGTGGGAGCTCGAAGCCGGGCTGGAAGCGGTGGATGTCGGCGAGGTGGTAGCGCAGGAAGTCGACGAGGAACGGCTCGTCGGCGGTGACCACGGTGGCACCGAGGTTGCGCTTGCCGCCGAGCTCGGCGCGCAGGAACCACACGTTGAGCGCAGCGATGGCGACGTTGGTGACCATGATCGGCACCGACTCGATGAGCACGCCGTAGACCACGAACGCGACAGAACCCGCGAGCGAGATGGCGCGCAGCCGCACGACGGAGGTCATCGCCAGCGACACCACCACGAGTGCGGAGGCGACGTAGCCGATCAGTTCGGTGCTGGAGAAGTGCATGGTGTTCCGGACAGTAGAGCACCGTGCACGGTGGCGACGCGGAAGAGCCCGCCGACTCCACACTGGGTGGTGCCGGCGGGCTCTTCGTGATTCCCCCTGATGGGCGAGATCTGTGTTCAGCGCCACGTCAGGAGGTCTGGATATTGATCTCTCTGTGCCACCCGGGTGGCCGCCCGGTGCGCCTGCTGGTTGCCGCGGGTCTCT